>JACPQH010000117.1 GCA_016190585.1 Chloroflexota bacterium
ACCACGTCGCCCGCGCCCGTAATACCGCCCTCGCCCACGCCGCTGCCGAAGCCGGGACTGAAAACGGTGGGCTACATCACGCACTGGCAGGTGCCCCTGCTGAAATACGTCAAGCTGGAGCAGCTTACTCACCTCATCTGGCAGTCGGTGCTGGTAACCAGCGCCACGGACCCGACCCTGCAGGTGGCCGACAACTACCCGTGGAGCCAGATAAGCGAGGTTATCGCGATAGCCCGGCCCCTGGGCATCAAGGTGCTTGCCTGCCTGGGAGGCCCCTGGGGAGACTCCACGCTGAACGCGGTGTGGGAATCGCCCGCGCTGCGCGCCCGGCTGGTCGACAACCTGAAAGACCTGGTGGTGAAGTATGACCTGGACGGCATAGACATCGATAACGAGGGCCACCCGACCCCCGAGCTTTACTCGACGTTCGTTGCCGAGCTGTACGCGGCGCTTAATCCCCTGGGCAAGATAATATCCATGGCCGGCAGCCCCTTCTCCGTCAATATCCTGCCGGCGACCGCGGAATATGTCGACTTCATCAGCCTGATGACCTACGACATGGGCCGGATGCCGAACTACGAGCACAGCACCTATGAAGACAGCGTCCAGGCGATGAGCCTGTGGTCAAACACCGGCATCTCGAAGAAAAAGCTGCTGATGGGGATACCGTTTTACGCGCGTGACGCCGGCACGGGGTTCTTCTATTACCGCTGGATTGTCGAGCTTTATGACCCGGGGCCGGAGCAGAACCAGGCGATGGAGCCGCTGGTTACCGGCGGCAAGATATGGTGGAACGGCATCGACCTGGTCAAGAAGAAGGTGGGGTACGTTATCGACTCGGGATACGGTGGCATCATGGTGTACGAGATAACCACCGATACGTTTGACGCCCGCTCCCTGCTTCAGACCATCTACGACGAGCTGCAGCGAGTCCCGCCGGCGGCGAAAACCGCCGGGCGGACGCCCATTCCGGAGCTGCTCCCGCCACCCGAAGCCTAGCACAATCTGAAACCAGGGCCGGTTGACGATGGCCAGGCCGGAATTAAGGAGAAACCAACTTGAGTGCTGTCCGACGCATCGCGAAGAATGCCGCGCTTCTTTACGCCTCGCGGATAATGAGCACGGCGTTGAAATTCGTCCTGTTCATTTATATCGCCCGGACCCTCGGCGATGTCACCCTGGGTAAATTTACCTTCGCCATCGTCTTCACGACCTTCTTCAGCATCCTCATCCCGCTGGGGCTGGACGACCTGCTTGTCCGGGATGTCTCCCGGGACAAGACCGCCGCCGCCAAATACCTGGGCAACATCGCCGCCCTGCGCCTGTTCCTTTCCGCCATAGCATTCATCCTGATGGTCACCGTCATCTACCTGATGGACTACCCGGACGATACCCGGCTGGCCGTCGCCATCTTCGGGGGCTATGCCGTCTTCACCGCCTTCAGCAGCCTTTTCCGAGCGAACTTCCGGGCTTTCGAGCACATGGAATGGGACGCCATGCTGGAAACGCTGGAGAGCGTCGTTACCGCATCGGTCGGCATCTTCCTGCTGTTTCATGGCTTCGGGCTTATCGCGCTCTCGCTGACCTTCCTGGCGGCTGCGGCCATGAACCTGATAATCAGCTTCGCGCTGTGCTCGCGCCGGTTCACCAGACCCAGACTGCAACTGGATGCCAGCTTCCTCAGGACCAGCCTGAAAGCTGCCATCCCATTCTATATCTCCATGCTCTTCATCCTGTACTCTCGCGTGGATACCGTCCTGCTCTCGGCGCTGAAAGGGGACGCCGTGGTCGGCGTATACAACGCGGCCTACCAGATAGTGCTCGCCTATGACCAGTTTATCCTGACGTTCATGATCGCCATCGTGCCGGTGATCTCGCGGCTGTACGTTTCCTCCCGGACGATGCTCCAGGTAGCCTATGAGAAGTCCTTCAAGTACCTGGTAATCGTCGGGTTCCCGGTATCGATCGGCGGCATGGTACTGGCGGAGAAATTAATTCCCTTCCTGTACGGGACCGAGTTCGATGAATCGGTCCTTATCCTGCGCATCCTGATATGGGGTTGTATTCTAAGCTCGATGAACCGGCCGATGCTCTTTATGCTCGGCGCGGTCAACCGCCAGGGCACGGGCGCGCTTATCGCCATATCCGCCATGCTGGCCAGCTTCGGCATCAACTACCTGGTGATACCGCGCTGGAGCTACCTCGGCTCCGGGGCGACCGCCCTGATCATCGGCAGCCTGGTGACGCTTGCCGGGTGGTACGCCATTTCCCGTTACGCCTACAAGCTGCCCATCGCCCGGATAATCCTGAAACCGCTGGCCGCCAGCCTCGTCATGGGCGCCCTGCTCTATGCCGGGCTGCTCATGGATACCAACCTGCTGATTCTAATCGGGCTCGGCGCCGTCAGCTATGTCCTGGTACTGCACCTGATAAGGGTTTTCTCTACCGATGATTATTTCCTGTTCCGCGAAGCCTTCCGCACGGGCGGCCAACGCCTGAGCCGGGTGAGGAGCGCCGGGCCGTAGATATGTAGTTACGTTTAAGCGGCAACAGCAATTAGGTAAATCTACGTATTTACTTAAAAATGGAGCCGGGTCAAGATAAATATATGAACTGGAGCCAGCATCACATGAGACATCACTCGGTTAACAGCACGGTTATCGAGAGGCGATTACCCCTGGCACAGCAAGCCGGCGACGACACGCTCGGCCAGCGGAAGCCGGCCTTCTGCCTGGACCGCCGGGTAACCTCGACCGGCATATTCGTCGCCGCCGGGGTCATCCTACTGCTGTACGCCCTGGGGATGCGGTTCCACGCCTACCTGCCGGTACCCCTCTTCTTTCTTTCAGTATCGCTCCTGGTCGGCGTGATCATCTACCAGGTCCTGGCGCTGAGCCTTGCCGGACCTTTCGCCGCCGTGGTGCTGGCGGAGATAACCGCGGCGGCCCTGCTTTTCCACCTGACGCTGCAAATCCCCGGATACGGTCTCCTGGGATCGGATGCCTACTGGGATATGACCTCGACGCGCAGCATCCTGATGAGCGGCTACATCCGGGGCGTGCCCGAGTTCGTCCAACTGACCTCTTTTTTCCCGATGATGCACATCCTCGGTGCCCAGGTTACACTGGTGACGGGGATCGACTATTTCACGGTGGCCAAGTGGCTGCCCTCCTTCCTGGATGTGGCAATCGTACCATTCCTGTACCTGCTGGTGCGCCTGGTCTTCAAATCGCAAAGGGCCGCCCTGCTCTCGGCGCTGATATTCGCCGCGCTGCAGCACCACATCCTCTTCGGCTCGCTCTTCATCCGGGAGACCATCGCGCTCATCCTGATGGCGTGCTCTTTCTACCTGTACATGGCGGCCGGGTCTTCCGGGCACCCGGTAGCTTACCGCGCGCTCTCCATTCTGACCCTGTCGGGCGTCATACTGGCCCACCATCTGACCGCCTTCATGCTGGTGGCCTTCCTGGTAGTCCACTGGCTGGTCACCGGCCTGTTCCGCCTGGGGCGCCGGGGGTGGTCGCTCCCCACGCCCGCCTCCGAGCCTCTTAGCCTCTCTTTCGTGCTGATCGCCGTTGTCGGCGTGTTCACTTACTGGGTAAATACCATCATCGACCCGCTGCAAATCCTGGCGATTTTCGTGCGCAACCTGTTCAGCCCCCAGGTCTGGGGCACCTATACCTACATGGGGCAGAGCACCTTGTCCCTGCCGAACATCCGGTACTACTTCCTGGTGTACGGCTCCTACTTCTGCTACCTGGTCTTCGGGCTTCTCCTGGTGCGCCGGCTTCTCTCCAGGAGATGGAGCCTCTCCGCAGAGACCTATTCGTTTACCTTCTACCTCCTGATGTGCGGCGCGGCCGGCCTGGTCGCTTTCTACCTGGTGCCGGCCACCGTGGGCGGCGACCGGTTTCTTACCTTCGGCTGGTTTTTCGGCGCCGGCCCCCTGGCCATGGCTGTGCTGCAAGATTCCCGGAAGTGGCTGGCCAGGGCCGGCTTGTTCTTCATCATCCTGTTCCTGTCCCTGAACCTATACACCATCCACCCCACCATCTGGAACCCGAAGGCAGACGGCTCGGGCGGCGCCGCCTGGAGGGAAGACTTCGCCCTGGCCGAGAAGGTTGATTTCGCCCAGGGGCCCGTCCTGGCCGACCTGAATACCCTGATGCCTATCTATTTCCTGCAGAACCGGATGAACGTGGACGCCTACGCCCTGTCCGACCCGATGGACCTCAAGGTGTTTAACTGGATCGTCGTGAACCGGAGTGGTCTCGAAGAAGAAGGACTTTACACCAAGTACAGCCTGGCGGCGATCGCCGATATGAAATCGCTGGTTAAGGAAGAACCGGCTTTCTTCAACAAGGCGTACGAGTCCGGGAACCTGGCGGTATTCCGGCGGAGGTGAACCGGCGGGTTCAAGGCGGCCGTGAGATGAAAACGATCATAACCTTGATGCACTACGTGCTCGACCTCTCCAAGAGGGCGCTATTTTCCCCGGAAAGGTACGCCCGCTCCATCGGCGTCAAGGTCGGCAAAGAATGCTTCATGCTCCGAATGACGAACTACGCGGGCGAGCCTTATCTCGTTGAGCTCGGCGACAGGGTCTTCCTGTCTTCCGGGGTCAACTTCGTGACCCATGACGGGGGCATCATTATCTTCCGAAAAGAGCTGCCTGAGATCGATGTCTTCGGGAAAATAAAGGTCGGCTCAGATACCTATATCGGCGCCAACACGATTATCCTGCCCGGCGTGACCATCGGGGATAACTGCGTTATCGGCGCCGGCTCCGTGGTCACCAAAAGCATTCCGGATAACACCGTCGCCGCCGGGGTCCCATGCAAGTTCATAACGAACACCGACGAGTACAAAAAAGCGGCGCTGAAGCTCAACACGGGAACCGGGCGGCTGAGCTACAAGGACAAGAAAAAGCATTTGCTTTCCCTGACGGACGACCGGTTTATCCAGAAGGCCGTCATGCGCCGGGAAAAAGACTAGCCTGGCTACGCGCTTGGCCGCTAAAAGCCAGCTAATCTGACGCTGAGGCGGTCTGAAAACAGCTAACCTCTTCGCGCAATCGGCAAAGATAACGCTCAGCGTGCCTTTTTTCATCGGCTTCCTACGTATTTACTCAGTTTAATCTGACCATTATTTTCCCCTGTCGTCAGGTCTGATTAGGTATCTTCACGAATTTATCGTCCCTTGCGGGCACGCTAAAATGAATAAACTTAAATAGCTCGCCAGAAAGCCGGGACGGAGGAGGTTAGCCGGTGAACAGCTATACAGTCAGCGTAAGCGCTGAGGAAGCCGCGATTATTGACGCCGCTTTGGCCCAGTACCCCCAGGGGGCGAATTATACGGAAGTGAACACTGACGCCCAATACCTACGTAACCAGGCCGCGCAGGTCATCCGGCAGGGGAAAGGCAAGCTGGCCCTTTTCCGGGAGGACGTCAACTGGCTGCTGGCCGTCCTGCCGACAACCCTCCGCGCCAACAAGCGGGACGCCGGGTTTTCGCTCAAGAAGAAGCTTTACGAGGCCTGCCTGGGCAAAACGCCTTGGTTCCAACCATTCCTGCTGGCGGCGAGCCGGAGGTTTGGCGGGCGAGGCTGGCGGGATAAAAGCCGTGGACGTCAAGAGAACGGCATGACGGGTTTTTTATGAACAACGGGGAGGTCAGACCGGTGAACAGCTACAAGATAAAGGCGACTGATCAGGAAGCGATGCTCGTCGACTGGGTGCTCACGATGCACTCCTACAGTGAAGAGTACCTGGACTACCTGATGAAACCGGATATCCAGGAGCTGCGTTTCCAGGCGGGGCGGATCATCATCCGCGGGGAGGGGGAGCTGGAGCTAACCGAGGAAGAGATAAGATGGCTGCTGGCTATCCTGCCGATAACCTTCCGGTTCGGGAAGGAAGACGTTGGCTATTCGCTCAAAAAGAAGCTTTACGGCGCTTACCTGGGCGATGAGCTAGCCGAGCTAAAAGAGGAGGTCAATTATGGCAACTACAGCGAAACCTAGAGTAAAACCGGACCTGGAACCGCGGATTACGCCGCTGCCGCGGATCTCGCCGTTCCCGCCCGAGAAGCTCTGCCCTGACCAGACGAGAAAGATCGCGCAATGAGCCATATACAGGCCCAGGACTACTCGGACGAGGAATATATCCGAAAAGGGGTGCTTGGCGCCTGGCGTATCCTGCTGGACGCCCATAACGCCGTAATGCATGATTTTATCCGGTACCGCCTGCCTCAGCCGGGAAGACCTATCGACGTCACTAAGGCCGAGGCGCACGTGGAAAGGATCGAGAGGGAGTGGGAAGCGGAACGGTACCGGAGGAACCTGGGAAACCGGTGGACGGGCCCGCCTCCCTTCACCCGCATGCCGCTTAACGCCAAGCTGTACCTGCACTCGGTGCTGGGGGATGAGAAGCTGGGCGAGACCCCTCATACGGGCCGCTACGACTTCCGGTCGTAACCCGGCTGGCCGGTTCCGTATCTGACTTTCCAGGCGGTATTGACAGGGGAGGCGCCTTTTGCTAGCCTTCTCGTAAATGAAGCGCGGCCCCGAAAAGACCCCTGATCGCCGCCGGCTCCCCGCATCAGTGTTAACCGGAGCGGTGTTGCTCGTCCTGGCGGGGATGTCGCTGTTCCTCCGCGTCTTTTTCTCGTTCGACCAGGTAATCGCGGAGGAATGGGTCAAATTCAGCGGCGTCGACGCCTACTGGCACATGCGCATCATCGACAACCTGGTGCGCAATTTCCCGAACCTTATCCATTTCGACCCCTATAACATATTTCCCGGCGGCGAGTTCCTCGACAAGATACATTTCTTCGACTGGTTCCTGGCTGGTCTCATCAAGCTGCTGACCCTGGGCGCGCCCAGCGAGCGCGCTATCGACCTTATCAGCGCTTATTTCCCGGCGGCGCTCGGCGCCCTCACCGTCATTCCCGTCTACTTTCTGGGGAAGCATTTCAGCAGCCGTTGGGGCGGGCTTATCGCGGCCGCCCTGATCGCCGTAATGCCCGGCGAGTTCCTGGGACGCTCCCTGCTCGGCTTTACCGACCATCATATCGCCGAAGCCCTGCTGAGCGCCACCGCCATGCTCTTCCTGGCACTGGCGCTGAAGAAAAGCCCGGGACAGCTTACTTTCCGCCGTCTCCAGGCAAGAGAGCTCCGGCCGGTCCTCGGGCCGCTGCTCTATGCCGTCCTGGCCGGGGTGATGCTCGGCATCTACATCATTACCTGGCAGGGGGCGCTCCTGTTCCTATTCATCATCTTCGTTTTCTTCCTCGTCCAGTTCCTAAGCGACCTTTACCGGGACCGCCCGAGCGACTACCTGTCCATTACCGGCGTCCTGATGTTCCTGGCGGCCGGGCTGATAGCCGCCCCGTTTTCCGCGGCGCTGCAGAACCTGCTGATATTCGCCGCCGCGCTGGTACTGGGCGCCGCGACGGTCATCACCCGTTTTATCACCGCCAGACGATTGAAGCCGCGCCTCTTCCCGCTCTCTCTCGGCGCGATGGGCGCGGTCTCTCTCGCCGTATTCTATCTGGTCGACCCCGACAGGCTGATTTTTGTCCTCCGGATGTTCACCATCTTCGTCCCGACCAGCACCTCGGCCGCCACAACGCTCGAGATGCAGGGACTATTTTTCCCGGGGGGCGCCTTCTCCACGGCCATAGCCTGGGGCAACTTTAATACCGGTCTCATCGTGTTTCCACTCGCGCTGGTCCTGCTGGGCTACCGGTTCATCAAGCAGGGCCAGCCGGGTCCCGGCCTTATGATAGTCTGGAGCCTGGTCATCCTGGCGGCGACGTTGGGGCAGCGCCGTTTCGCCTATTACCTGGCCGTGAACGTGGCCGTGCTCGCGGGATACGTGAGCTGGGAAGTCATCCGGCTGCTCGCCCTGCGCCGCAGTCCCGGCCCGCCTCCCGTCGGCCGCCGGCGTCAGGCCGCCCCGAAGCCCGGGAGCGCGGCCAACCCGGTTCTCCTGTCGCTCTCACTGCTCCTGGTTCTCGGGGTCGTCTTCGCCCCCAACGTTCCCCAGGCCATTGATGAGGCCCGGAGGGAGCACTTCGGGCCGCCGGACGCCTGGCAGAAAGCCCTGCTCTGGATGCGGGACAATACCCCCGAACCCTTCCCGGACGCGGAATTTTATTACCGGTTGAACAATACCCCCGACCAGGGCTTCAGCTACCCGGACACGGCTTACGGGGTCTCGGCGTGGTGGGACTACGGCTACTGGATAACGCGCATCGCCCGCCGCATCCCGAGCGCCAACCCCTCGCAATCCCCCCGGCCGATAAAAAAGGTCGCCGCCCTGTTCCTGTCGCAGGATGAGACTGCAGCGGCGGCGATGATGCAGACGCTCGGCTCTGCCTACGTGGTGCTGGACTATAAACCTTCAAGCACCATCTTCTGGGCCATCCTCATGTGGGGTGAAAAGCCGGAACGCGAGTTCTACGACTATTTCTATACCCAGCAGGGGAACAGCTATATACCGGAGCGCCTTTATTTTTACCCGGCCTACTACCGCACACTGGCCGCCAGGCTCTACAACTTTGACGGCCGGGCGGTAACGAGCCAGCAGCCCGTGGTGGTCTCTTACGAGGACCGCGTGAGCGCCGCCGGGGTGCCTTTCAAAAAGTTTATCAGCGAGCAGGCTTTCTCCAGCTACTATGAGGCACAGAGCTACATCGACCGGCAGCCGGCCGGGAGCTACCGCATCGTGGGCAACAACCCTTACATCAGCCCGGTGGCGCTGCCGCAACTCGATCGCTTCAAGCTTGTTTACAGCTCTGAAGAGACCGTATCGCAGGCCTCCTTCACCGTGCCGGAGGTCAAGATATTCGCGTTCGATTGACAGCCGCCCCCGCGTGCCATTTTCCCCGCCGCATAGAGCGTGACCCCTTGCGGATAATTGTTTATAAAAAGTCCGCTGTGTTAGAATGTCCATTGTATCGATGGATAAATACTGGCTAGGTTTCAACATGGTCCCCGGCATCGGCCGGGTCAAGTTCAACCAGCTTGAGAAGTATTTCGGGGCGCTGGAAAACGCCTGGAAAGCGCCCCCCGCCGAGCTTAAGCAGGCCGGGCTTGACGCCGCGACCGTCCGCTCCATAGCCTCCTGGCGTCCCCGGATATCGCTGGACGAAGAGGCGGCGAAGCTCGAGCGCCACGATATCAAGGCGCTCGGCTACCGCGACGCTGACTACCCGCGGCGGCTCAAGGAAATATACGATTACCCGCCGGTGATATACGTAAAGGGCAGCCTGCAGCCCGAGGACGACTGGTGCCTGTCGGTGGTCGGCACGCGCCGGGCGACCGTCTACGGGCGGCAGGTCACCGAGGAGATCGTCACCGACCTGGCGCGCAGCCGGATAACCATCGCCAGCGGGCTGGCCCGGGGAATAGATTCGGTGGCCCACCAGAGCGCCCTGGCCGCCGGAGGCCGCACCATCGCCGTTTTCGCCTGCGGCCTGGATATCGTCTACCCCGCGGAAAACATCGGCCTGGCGCGGAGCGTTATGGAAAATGGCGCCCTGGTCAGCGAGTATGCTCCCGGCACCAAGCCGCGCGCGGAATATTTTCCCCGGCGCAACCGCATCATCAGCGGCCTGAGCATGGGCGTGCTCGCCGTCGAGGCGGACGAGACCAGCGGGGCGATCATCACCGCCCACCTCGCCCTGGAGCAGAACCGCGAGGTCTTCGCCGTCCCCGGCAGCATACTGTCGCCGGCCAGCCGCGGCACCAACCGGCTCATCCAGGAAGGCGCCAAGCTGGTGCGCGAATACACCGATATCCTAGAGGAACTCAACCTGACCGCCGTCGCCCGCCAGATGGAGATGCGCGAGATCGTGCCGGCGTCCGATGACGAAGCCTGCCTGCTGCGGCACCTGGGCGCCCAGCCAGTCCACATCGACGAAGTTTGCCATACCAGCGGCCTGCCGGTCGCCACTGTCAGCAGCACGCTGGCGATGCTGGAGCTCAAGGGGCTGGTGCGGCAGGTGGGTACCATGAACTACGTCCTGGCGAAGGAAGCCAGGGAGGAGTATCGAGTCCAGGTAGACTGACATCATGACAAAAAAACTCGTTATCGTAGAGTCCCCGGCGAAAGCCCGGACTCTGAACAAAATACTGGGCAAGTCCTATAACCTGGTGGCGTCGCTGGGCCACGTAAGGGACCTGCCCAAGAGCCAGCTCGGCGTAGACGTCGACAACAGCTTCACGCCCAAGTATGTCATCCCCAAAGCCAAGGCCAAGCTCGTGGGCGAGCTCCGGCAGGCGGCGAAGAACGCCTCGGCCATCTACCTGGCCACCGACCCTGACCGCGAGGGGGAGGCCATCGCCTGGCACCTGGAAGAAGTTACCCGGACCGACCAGATCCCTTACCTCAGGGTCGAGTTCCACGAAATTACCGAGAACGCCGTGAAGCAGGCTTTCGAGCACCCCCGCGAGATAGACATGAAGCTGGTCAACGCCCAGCAAGCCCGCCGGGTGCTCGACCGGCTTGTCGGGTACAAGTTAAGCCCGCTGCTCTGGCAGAAGATAAAGAAGGGTCTCTCCGCGGGCCGGGTGCAATCGGTCGCCGTGAAAATCATCGTTGACCGGGAGCGGGAGGTCCGGGGTTTCGTTCCGGTTGAGTACTGGAGCATCGAGGCCGAGCTAAGTAAAAAAGGCGAAAGGCGCACCTTCCGCGCCAACCTGGCCGGGCGGCTCAATGGCGAGAAGCTGGAGATACACGACGGCGAAACGGCGGACAGGCTCAAGGCCGAGCTCCAGACCGCGCTTTATCAGGTCGCCAAGATAGAGACCAAAAAGGCCAACCGGCAGCCGGCGCCGCCCTTCATCACCAGCACCCTCCAGCAGGAGGCCTGGCGCAAGCTGCGCTAGACGGCGTAGCGCTCCATGGCCATCGCCCAGCAGCTCTATGAGGGCCTGCCAGTCGGCGAGGAAGGCTCCGTCGGCCTGATAACCTACATGAGGACCGACTCGACCCGCGTAACGCCGTCGGCGGTGGCCGAAGCCCGGGAGTATATCGCCGGGAAGTTCGGCGAGGACTACGTGCCGGCCCGCGCCCGCGCCTTTACCCGCGCCGTCAAGGGCGCCCAGGAAGCCCACGAGGCTATTCGCCCGACGAGAATCGCGCGGGACCCTGACGTTGTCAAACAGTACCTTGACGCCGCCCTGTTCAAGCTTTACGAGCTTATCTGGAAACGGATGGTCGCCAGCCAGATGGCGGCGGCTGTTTTTGAGAATACCACCGTCGATATCAGCGCCCGCCACCAGCATGAGGGCTATTTGTTCCGCAACGTGAGCTCGGTGAACGTCTTCCCCGGTTTCATCGCCCTGTACAGCGAGAGCAAGGACGAACCGGAGGACGATGCCAAACAGCCCAAACTGCCGTCGCTGGCGAAGGACGATGACCTGAACCTGCGCGACCTGCTGGCCGAGCAGCACTTCACCCAGCCGCCGCCCCGCTACACCGAGGCCACCCTGGTCAAGGCCCTGGAGCAGTTCGGCATCGGGCGCCCCAGCACCTACGCGCCCATCATCTCGACCATCCAGGACCGCGGCTACGTGGAAAAGGTCAAGGGCAGCTTCCAGCCGACCGAGCTGGGGATGCTGGTGAACGACCTGCTGAGCAAGTACTTCGCCCAGATTGTTGACCCGGAGTTCACTGCCCGCATGGAGGGCGAGCTGGACGAGATTGTCAGCGACAACAAGGACTGGGTCGACGTCGTCAAGGCATTCTACAAGCCCCTGGAGAAGGACCTCAAACAGGCCTCCCAGATCGAGAAGGTCAAGATCGCCGACCAGCTTACCGAGGAGATCTGCCCGGAGTGCGGCAAGCCCATCGCCATCAAGATGGGGCGCTTCGGCAAGTTCCTGGCCTGCACCGGGTACCCCCAGTGCCGCTTCACCAAGCCCTTCCAGGTCAAGGTAGGGGTCAAGTGCCCGCAGTGCGGCGGCGAGCTTATCCAGCGGATGAGCAAGAAGAAGCGCGTCTTTTACGGCTGCAGCAAATACCCGGCCTGCAAGTTCGCCACCTACATGAGGCCGCTGCCCCAGCCCTGTCCCGGCTGCGGCGGGCTCCTGACACACTACCGCGGCGACCTGGCGAAATGCGTTAGCTGCGGCTACAGGGGCAAACCCGGTGAGTAGCTTTACCGGGGAATGCCAGGCCTATTTTTACCGGTTCCTGGCCTATCTCAAGGCCGAGCGTAACGCCTCGCCGAACACGCTGCGCATCTACACCAACGACCTTGAAGGCAACTGCCTGAGAGGGGAGGGGCGGGGCTTCTTCCAGTTTCTTGAGCTGAAACGGACCGTTTCTCTGCACGATGTCGATCACCGCATCGTCCGGGAGTACGCGGCCTGGTTGATGGCCTCGGGGATGGCCCGGACCAGCATCGCCCGCCGTCTCTCCGCCATCCGCTCCTTTTACCGCTACCTCGCCCGGGAGGGCATCATCGCGGTTAATCCCGTCAAACACACCTCCTCTCCCAAGCTCGACAGGACCGTACCCGGGTTCCTCACCGTGGAGGAGGTCGCCAGACTGATAGAATCGCCGGCCGCGACCGGTGACACCGGCCTGCGGGACCGCGCCCTGCTGGAGCTTTTCTACGCCTCCGGCATGCGGGTGAGCGAGCTGGCCGGCCTGGACCTGGAAGATATCGACCTCAACACGAACGAGATAAGGGTGACCGGCAAGGGCGCCAAGACCCGCATCGTCCTGATGGGCGTCCCGGCCGCCGCCGCCCTCAAGCGCTACCTCGCCGAGGCCCGGCCGGCCCTGGGGGGCAGGTCCCAGACCAGCGCCGTATTCCTGTCCAGGGGCCGGGGACGGCTCTCGACCCGCATGATACAGTACCTGATTAAGAAATACTGGAAAAGCAGCGGCAAAGCGGAAAAAGGCGGCAAAAACGTCCACCCGCACACCTTGCGGCACACCTTCGCCACCCACCTTCTCGACGGCGGCGCCGACCTGAAGGTCGTCCAGGAGCTCATGGGGCATTCCAGCCTGTCATCGACCCAGGTCTATACCCACCTGAGCAAGGGCCAGCTGCGCAAGGTCTACCTTAACGCCCACCCGCTGGCGAAGGAGTAGCGGCGTGCCGGGAAAAGTCCTTGACCGTTTGCAGCGGCTCCGCGCCGGGCTGGCTGAAAAAGAGATTGAGTCGATGCTAGTTTCACAGCCGGAGAACCGGTTCTATCTCTCCGGGTTCAGCGGCTCCGCCGGCTACCTGCTCGTTACCCCGGACCGGGCGGTGCTGGCCACGGACTTCCGCTATATCGAGCAGGCGAAGGCCCAGGCGCCGGACTACGAGATATTCCGCGCCGCCGGCGATATAGCCGGCTGGTTGCCGGAGATGGCGCGCGACCTCGGTATCAGGGCGCTGGGCTTCGAGGCGGCGAATGTCACCTTTTCCCTGTACCAGCAGCTAAAAGACGGGATAAAAGAGAAGGACACAGGTAACCGGCTGGTCCCGCTCAACGGCGTCGTGGAGTCGCTCCGGGTGGTCAAGGAACCGGAAGAGATAGCCTTCATGGAACAGGCCGCCAGGATCGCCGACGGCGCCTTCGAGTACGCCGAGAGCTTTATCCAGCCGGGCATGACGGAAAGAGAGGCGGCCTGGGAGATAGAGAAGGCCATGCGCGAGCGCGGCAGCCAGGCCCTGCCCTTCGACATCATCGTGGCCTCGGGACCCAACGCGGCCATGCCCCACGCCCAACCCTCCGCGCGCCGCATCGGCCTCGGGGAACCGGTGGTTATCGACATGGGCGCCCGGCACGAGGGCTACGCCTGCGACCTTACCCGGACCATCTGCCTGGGGAACCAGGATGACACCTTTAAACGCGTCTATGACGTCGTCCTGGGCGCCCAGCTAACAGCCATCGCCATCGTGAAGGACGGCATGACCGGCGAGCAGGCGGACAGCCTCGCCCGCAAGGTCATCGAGCAGGCCGGTTACGGCGAAGCCTTCGGCCACGGCACGGGACACGGGGTCGGGCTGGCCACCCACGAGCCGCCGCGCCTTGCCCCGAAATCGGCGGACGTGCTAAAAAAGGGGATGGTATTCACCATCGAGCCCGGCGTCTACTTGCCGGGATGGGGCGGCGTCAGGATCGAAGACCTGGTGCAGATGGAAGAAGGCCGGGTAAGAGTGCTCTCCGGCGCGAGGAAGGCCTAGGGTGAGCGCGCTTGCTTAAAGCCGACTTCCATATCCACTCGGTCTATTCCATGGATTGCAGCTCGCCCCTGGAAAAAATCATCGAGCGCTGCCAGAGGCTGGGCATTAACTGCATCGCGCTGGCGGACCACGGCACGGTGGAGGGCGCCCTGAAGCTCCAGCGACTGGCCCCGTTCAGGGTAATTGTCGCCGAGGAAGTACTGACGCCCCACGGCGAGATAATGGGTATGTTCCTGCGGGAGACCATCCCCAGCGGCATCTCGGTACCTGAAGCCATCGCCCGCATCCGGGAGCAGGGCGGCCTGGTCAGCATCCCTCACCCCTTCGACGCCATCCGACCCTCAGCGCTGGAAGCCGGCATCATGGAGGACATCGCCAGGGATATCGACCTCATCGAGGTGTTCAACGCCCGCACCATCCTGACCTCCGCCCGGGCGCGCCAGTTCGCCCGCAAGCACTCCCTGCCGGGCAGCGGCGGCAGCGACGCCCACACCCTGGGCGAGATCGGCAACGCCTTCGTCGAGATGCCGGACTTCCAAGATAAGAACGACTTCCTGGCAGCGCTGAGGCAGGGCAAGATTACAGGAAAACGCACCAGCATTCTTAATCACGCCTCCAGCACCTTCGCCAAGCTGAAGACACGGTTCATGAACCACGGGCCGAGGTATGAGTAGGCTCAGGCTGGGCTGGTTCTCCACGGGGCGCGGCCCCGGCTCCCGCGCGCTCCTCAAGGCCGTTGTCGACTGCATACGGAGCGGCCAACTCGACGCCGAAATCGAGTTCGTTTTTTGCAGCCGGGAAGACGGCGAATCGGCGCAGACCGACATCTTCCTGAAAATGGCGCGGGACTACAGGCTACCGCTGGTGACGCTGTCCGGCCGCCGCTTCCGGCAGGAACCAGGGGCCGGCGTTGACGGGGCGGGCTTCCCCGCCTGGCGGCTGGAGTACGACCGCGCCGTCATGGCCCGGCTGGAGCCGTTCCAACCCGACCTGTGCGTCCTGGCGGGTTACATGCTTATCGTCGGTCCGGAGATGTGCCGCAAGTATGACATGATTAACCTGCACCCCGCCGCCCCCGGCGGCCCCGCCGGCGCCTGGCAGGAGGTCATATGGTCGCTCATCGAAAGCCGCGCCCGCGAGACAGGCGCCATGATGCACCTGGTCACCCCGGAGCTGGACAGGGGGCCTGTGGTAGCCTACTGCCGGTTTCCCATCACCGGCCCGGATTTCGCGCCTTACCGGGCGGAGATCGAAGGCAAGTCCCTGGAAGAAATCAAGAGGACGCAGGGTGAGGACAACCGCCTGTTCCGGCTCATCCGGCGGCGGGGCTTCGCGCGGGAGGTGCCGCTGGTAATCGCCACCATCCGCGCCTTCAGCGAGGGGCGGGTCCGCGTCACGGCGGACAAGAAGGTCGTCGATTCACGGGGCGAGGTGATTTCCGGCTACGATCTGACTGCTGAGGTCGACCGCCAGGTAACCGATGGGTTAAGGTAGGGTTGCTGAATAACGTTATGTCATTCTGATAATTTGCAGCGACCGGGAATCCGCCCCCTTCGGGAAATACGGATTCCTCACTGCGTCTCGGAATGACAATAACCGAGTGTTTCTGAGGCTCTAGTCCCCGAGCACCGCGGCGAAGACCGGGTTGGAGGTCAGCACCCGCGATGCCGCCAGGCGAAAGACCGTTCCGTCGATTTCCACCGCCCCCTGGCGCGCCATCTCGTTCAGACGGCTGTTTATCTCGCGGACGTTTGCCTGACCGTAGCGCCCGGCGAGCACCGCCATATCCAGCCCCTCGGCCAGCAGGCGCAGGCGCAGCATGGCCTCCTCGGCGGCCTTGTTCTTTATGTCAAGCTGCTCCACGTCTTCCACGACCTTCGTCGGGTTTTCCAGGTAAGAATGAAGATCGGCGCGGTTCCGGTAGCGCTGGCCCTTGAGGTGGGAGGCCGCCGCCGGGCCCAGGCCGGCATACTCGCCGCCCCGCCAGTAGTTTAGGTTGTGGCGGCACTCCCTCCCAGGCAGCGCGAAGTTCGATATCTCGTAGTGGCCGAACCCCGCCCCTGCCAGCAGCCGCCCAGCCTGCTCGAAGAGCTCCGCCTGGGCGTCATCGGCAGGCAGGTCGCCGGGCAGATTGAAAAACAGGGGCGTGCCCGCTTCCACCGACAGCATGTAGAGCGAAAGGTGGCCGATGCCGAGCTCGAGCAGGGCCGCCAGGGAAGAGCGCAGCGACCCCCAGTCCTGGCCGGGCAGCCCGGCGATAAGGTCGGCGGATATGTTATCGAAACCGGCCTGCCGGGCGCGCTCGATGGCGGCGACGGCCTGAGCGGCGCTGTGCACGCGCCCCACGCTCTTCAGCTCGTAGTCCGCCAGCGATTGCACCCCGATAGAAAGCCGGTCGATGCCCTTCGTGCGGGCGGTCGCCAGCAGCTCCGGCGTGGCCGACTCCGGGTTGACCTCGATGGTGGCCTCTTCAAGACGCGACAGGTCGAAGACCGCGCCCAGGTTGTCGAGCAGGCGACCCAGGTGGCCGGCGCCGAGCAGACTCGGCGTGCCGCCGCCCAGGTAGAGCGCATGGCATACCTGTCCCCGGTACCTCTGCGCTTCCCGCAGGACGGCGTCAACGTACCGGCCGGCGAGGTGCGCTTGGTCCGGCAGCGAATAGAAGTCGCAGTAGGCGCACTTGCGCGCGCAGAAAGGCACGTGGATATAGAGGCCGGCCACGGCTAATCTTCCATTTCGAGCAGGATGAGGAAGGCTTCCTGCGGCACCTCGACGGCGCCCACCATCTTCATCCGCTTCTTGCCTTCCTTCTGCTTTTCCAGCAGCTTGCGCTTGCGGGTGATGTCGCCGCCGTAGCACTTGGCCAGCACGTCCTTCCTGGTCGGGGCGATGTCCTCGCGGGCGATTATCTTGCCGCCGATAGCCGCCTGGAGGGGAATCTCGAACTGGTGGCGGGGGATGAGCTTTCTCAGGCGATGGATGAGGGCCCGGCCGCGCGCCACGGCGCCTTCCCGGGTGGAGATAAACGACAGGGCGTCCACCGGGTTGTCCTTTACCAGGATGTCCACCTTGACCAGGTCGCCGGTACGGTAGCCGGTAAAATCATAGTCCATGCTGGCGTAGCCGCGGGTGACGCTCTTGAGCTTGTCGTAGTAGCCGGTGATAATCTCGGCCAGCGGAAAGTCGTAGGTCACCATGGCGCGCTTGGTGTCCGGGTGCTCCATGCTGACCAGCACGCCGCGCTTGGCCTCCGAAAGCGACATGCACGCGCCGACAAAACCGTTCGGCACGATAATCCGGGCCTGGATAATCGGCTCCTCGATGTGGTGGATGTACTGCGCCGACGGGAACTTGGAGGGATTGTCAATAAGCTGCTCCTGCCCGTCAAGGGATACGACCTTGTATATCACCGAAGGCATGGTAGCGATGAGGTCCTGCCCGTACTCCCGCTTCAGCCGCTCCAGCGTGATGTCCATGTGGAGCATACCAAGCAGCCCCAACCGGTAGCCGTGGCCCAGCGCCGCCGAGCTCTCCTTCTCGTAGAAGAGCGACGAATCATTGAGCTGGAACTTCTCCAGGGCCTGGGTCAGCTTGCCGTAATCGCTGGAGATGACCGGGTAGATCCCGCAGAAGACCATCGGCTGGGACCTCCGAAAACCGGGAATGGCAGGGGTGGATGGATGCTCCGGCGAAATGATGGTATCGCCGACATGGATATCGCCCACATCCCGTATGATGGCGCCCAGGTAGCCGACCTCGCCGGCATCCAAGCTCCCGCAGTCTTTCATTCCCGGACTGAAGAAACCCACCTCGCTAACCTCGAAGACCTTGCCGGTCGACTTGACCATAATCCTGTCGCCGGCCTTGACCGAGCCGGCGAAGACGCGGATATGCGGGATCACCCCCCGGTACGAGTCGTAAAAGGAATCGAAAATCAGCACCCTGAGCGGCTCGCTCGCCAGCTCCGGCCGGGGCGGCGGCACCCTGGCCACGATGACTTCGAGAAGCTCGGGGACGCCCTTGCCTTCCTTGCCGGAGACGAGCAGGACGTCGTCGCCGGGCAGGCCCAGCATCTCCTCGATCTGCCGGCGGCAGTCCTCGACCATAGCGTTAGGCAGGTCTATCTTATTGATAACCGGGATTATCTCCAGCCCAGCCTCGATGGCCAGGTAAGCGTTGGCGATGGTCTGGGCCTCGACACCCTGGCTGGCGTCCACCAGCAGGACGGCGCCCTCGCAGGCCTTGAGGCTCCGCGAGACCTCGTAGTTAAAATCGACGTGCCCCGGGGTGTCGATGAGGTTCAGGATATAATCCTGCCCGCCGGCGGCGCGGTAGGGGATACGCACCGATTTTGCCTTGATGGTGATGCCGCGCTCGCGCTCGAGATCCATGCTGTCCAGGACCTGCTTGTTGTCCTGGGTATGGATGACACCGGTCAGCTCCAGAATCCGGTCGGCGAGGGTAGACTTCCCGTGGTCGATATGGGCTATTATGCAGAAATTCCTGATATTCAACATGCTCTATCTTCATCCTATCATTTGAGCTTATCCGAGGCAAGGAAACACCCGGGCTGCTCGGACAGCCGCGCCGGCGAAGCGGGCCCTCGGAGCGGCTCAAGGCCGGCGGAGGGTACGCGGCATTATTCCCCGGCCGGACACTAGCGCCCGCGCGGTTTGTTCCCGGCCAAGGCAGGTGAAAAAATAAGGAAAATGTCCCGTCATATTACGTAGCTTTACGGATTCACTTCCGCCTATTGCCTCATGCGATACTTAGCCAGAGACAGTTAATCGGGAGGTGACGTATGTTGTGGCTGGCACTGGCATTCCTCATTATCGCCATCGTGGCAGGGTTGTTCGGTTTCGGGTTCATCGCTTCCGCGGCGACCCAAATCGCCCTGATCCTTTTCTGGGTCTTCCTGGCTCTGCTGGTCTTTACCCTCATCATCAGGCTGGTCCGCCGGGTTTAGCCCGGTATACCCCTGCCGGGAGCAGACAGGAAGTCATGCCGAGGGCCTTCTGGAAGGGCGCCATCAGCTTCGGGATGGTGGTCATTCCGGTAAAGATGTACGTTGCGACGGAAAGCCGGGCTATTTCATTCCATTTGCTTCACAAGAAATGCCTCACCCGTCCCCGACAGGTTCTTTACTGCGAGCTGGATAACGAGTATTTCGGCGTCAAAGACACCGTCCGGGGCTACGAGTACGCCAAAGGCCAGTTCGTCGTCCTGACCGAGAGCGATTTCGAAAAGGTGCCGATCAGGACCAACCACACTATCGATATCATGGGGTTCGTCCGGGCCAGCGAGATAGACCCGGTCTATTACTACGACAGCCACTACCTGGAGGCTGAGGCAATCGGGCTTAAACCTTACTCGCTGCTGCGGGAGGTGCTTAAGAAGACGGGACGGGTCGGCATCGCCAAGGTGTCTTTTCAGAAACGGGAGCACCTGTGCAGTGTGGAACCCAGGGAAGATATCCTGGTGCTGCATACCATCCACTACAGCTACGAAGTCCGCCCGGTCGGGGAGCTGGCCCCACCCAGGCAGGAGCTGAGCGCCAGCGAGATGGAAATGGCGTCCGCCCTGGTAAACGCCATGACGAGGGATTTCACGCCGGCGGACTACCGGGATGATTACCGGGAGGCGTTGGAGAAGGTGATCGAAGCCAAGGTCCAGGGCAGGGAGGTGACGGCGCCCAAGCCGGTAACCGTGGAGATACCCGACCTCATGGCCGCGCTGCGGGCCAGCATCGAGGCCGCCCAATCGCGGCAGGCGGCGCCCGCGGCCAGCACGGCTGCCAAGGGCTGAGCTGAAAAGCCCGGACGGGCGGCTAGCAGGCATTAAGTGTCCCCGCTTCCTCCAATTAAGTAGGGTTACGGATACACGGCTCACGTAATAATGATATACTTTTAGATGAAACTGTTACGACGAGGAGGCCCCGATGCCGGTAGAAACCTTTCGCGACCTCATGATTGGCATCGTGGGCGCCGTTTTCCTGGTCGTGATGATACTGGTCGCCATCCTGGCGCTGCTGCTGTACTTCAAGGTTAAAAATCTTGTCAACTCCGTGAACGTCATCGTCACCAGGGTGCAGACGTTCACCGTGGCCGCAGCCCCCGTCATCCAGATCGCCGCGTTCATTCAGGGGGTTAGGCAGGGAGTTAAAGCCGTCAAGGATACCTTTGGAAAAAAGGAGGAGGGCAAACATGGAAGAAAGAGCAAGGGGTAACGGCCGGAACGGAACGATGGTCGGCGGGGTTTTTCTGGGCATGCTCATCGGCGCGGCGACGGGCCTGGCAATCGGGTTTCTCTACGCGCCCCGCTCGGGTAAAGAGACGAGAGGGATGATCAAAGCCAAGGCCACCGAGACCACGGAGATGATCAAGGAGAGGGCCGACGAGACCAGGGAGAAAGCCGGCGAGGTACTGACCCGGATAAAGACCGCCGCCGTGACCGCCCGGGCCAAAGGTCGGGAAGCGATGGAAGAGGTCAAGCACCAGTCAGACATCTCAAATATCTAAGCAAATTCGTCCGGATGCCCCCATCGCGGAAGGGAAGGTGGGGGCATCGCCGTCGGATGTCCTTAAAATCGGCCTTCCAGAGAAATGTCCAGCTCTGGTCCGGCAGGGTTAATCGCCTCCGGGAGCGTCTCCTGGGTATCACGGCGATCCGGCTGGTGTTCAACACGGTCCAGGAGCTGGGCCAGGACGAGGGTGCCGAGCGGGCGGCGGCCATGTCCTATTACGCCATCCTGGCGGTGTTTCCCCTGCTCCTCGGCCTGATCGCCGTGCTCGGCCTGTTCCTGCCGTCGGAGACGGTGCAGATGCACCTCTTCAGTCTTGTCCAGCAGAACTTCCCCGCTTCCAGCGAACTGCTTGAGAGGAACATAACCAGCATCATCCGGCTCCGGGGAACGCTGGGTATCATCAGCATCGCCGGCCTGATGTGGACGGGCAGCGGCCTGTTCGGGGCCTTAAGCCGCTCCGTCAACCACGCTTTTGACGTGAAAAAGAGGCGCCCGATCTACATCGAGAAGCCGCGGCAACTGGTCATGGCCCTGGCGACCGGGCTGCTCATCATTTTCTCGATGGGAGCGAACGTGGTGTTCGACATCGTGGCGAATATCGACGTGGAGGGCAGCTACCGGCTTGCCGATGTCGGGAGCAAGGTGCTGGCTTTCCTGTTGATTCTGCTGGTCTTTATCCTGCTGTACAAGTTCCTGCCGAATACCGAGACCCAGTGGCGCTTCAGCCTGGCCGGCGCGCTGCTGGGCGCGGTCCTCTTCGAGATCCTCAGGAATCTCTTCATCTATTATGTTAACCAGGCCAACTACCAGCTCGTGTACGGTTCGGTGGCGTCCATCATCGCTCTCTTCGTCTTCGCCTATTTTTCCTCGCTCATCCTGATTCTGGGGGCGGAGTTCGCCTCGGAGTTCCGGCGCCTGCGGCTCGGCCTGCCCCACCATCATCACTAGCCCTATAAGCCCTCCAGGCCGTCCGGCAGGGCGCCGTCCCGTGCGGCGTCGATCTCTGCCCGCAAGCCGGCCGGCACCTCCATGCCGGCCTCCTCGAGCTTCCTTTCCGCCCACCGCCCGATATTGCGCGGGTCCTTGTAGTAGTCGAGGCCGCGGCCCGGCCCCGGCTCACCGCTGCTCTGGTGCACGTCCTTCAACGTGCGGTGGATGGCGAACCGGGAGATTAGCCTCGCCATTTCGCCGCCGCAAACCGGACATCGCGGCGTTCCCCCCGGGGCAGCCCGTACCAGGACGTCCCGCTTCGTCCGGCAGGCGGAGCACGAAAATTCATAGATAGGCATGGCACACCGTCTCCTTGAACCCGATCTACAACTATCTTAGCCGATAGCAAAATCCTTTGTAAATCCTAAGTAGCCGCCTACGGAGGAAGGTAATTTGTTACGCGACTTTCGTTATCAATTACGTAGGAATACGACTATGAGAGGGCATGATAAAGCCTTTAAGATTTATACGAGCATGGAGGGGACAGATGAAATTTACGGTGATAGGTTTCGGACAGTGCGGCAACCGCATCGCCGACGAGTTCGCGCGGATCAACACCAAGGCGCGCCGGGAGCGGGGCATCGAGATAGCGCCGGCGGTTTTCGCCATCAACACCGATACCGCGGACCTGAGCGGGTTAACCCATATCCCTGACAACTTCCGCCACCGCATCCTTATCGGCGGGCGGAAAACCGGCGGTCACGGCGTCGGCAAGGTGAACGAGATAGCCGCCGAAATCGCCAAGCAGGACAGCGCCCGCATCTTCGACGCCGTCAGAAGCACGCCGCGCGCTTTCGAATCCGATGCTTTTCTCCTGGTCGCCTCCGGCGCCGGCGGGACGGGCTCGGGCTCGATTTCCGTAACGACGCAGATCTTGCGCGAGCGCTACCGCGACAAGCCACTGTACGCCCTGGTGGTCCTGCCCTTCGAGCATGAAGAGCTTACCGAGGAACGGACCATCTACAACACCGCGCTCTGCCTCAAGTCCATCAACTCGGTCGCGGACGCCGTCCTCCTGGTCGATAACCAGCGGTTCGTCGGCATCGGTTCTTCCCTGAGCAATAACTATGCCGATATCAACCGGCTGATCGTCGAGCCGTTTTACGACCTGCTCTGCGCCGGCGAGGAGACGAACTCCCGGCGCGTGGGTACCAAGACCCTGGACGCCGGCGACGTCATTCAGACGCTGGAGGGCTGGACGGTCCTCGGCTACGGCAAGTCCCAGCTTTCCGTCTTCAACCTCCCGTTTAAACAGTCCAGCTTCCGGACAAAAGGCACCCAGACGCAGAAGGGGGTTCAGGCCCTGGATAAAGCCCTCAGCGACCTTTCCGTGGAGTGCAACGTGTCAGACGCGACCAAGGCCCTGTACCTGGTCTCCGGCCCGGGCAACGAGCTTAATACCGAGCTGGTGCGGGAGGTCGGGGAGTACCTGCGCGGTTTGCTGCCGCAGGCGACCATCAGGAACGGCGATTACCCGCGGGAGCGGGTCAACCTCGGGGTACACCTGATGCTGTCCGGGTTCACCAGCGTGGACAAGGTCAAGCAGTATTACGCCCGGTCGATCATCTTTATCCAGGAGATGAAGCGGCGGCGGGAGCAGAGAGAGATCTCTTTGCAGGAGATGGAAGACTTCGGGAAGGAGCTGCCGCGCCTGCTGTGAAACTCTCCCTCATAGTCGATAACCCTCCCGGGGCCGGGGCGAAGCCGGCGGCATGCTGCGCTCTGGCGCGCGGATGTCCGGCGGCGCCCGACAGCCTGACTCCCGCCGGTTTTCCTCCCCTTTTTCCGCACGCCGCTCTTTCTGTTTGACACGGTCCATACTCTATGCTAGTATAGAGTATTAAATAAAGGAGCTTTCCCGCTTGCAGCGCATGCTGACCCCCTACCGGTACGCCGAGGAAAAACCCGCCCTGCTTACCAGGATGCGCCGGATCGAAGGACAGGCCCAGGGCATCCAGCGCATGATCGAGGAAGGACGCTACTGCATCGATATCGTCCAGCAGCTCACCGCCATGTCTTCGGCCATCGACGAGGTGACCCTTATGATCCTGCGGGGCCATATCGAGGGCTGTGTGGCCGGCGCCATCAAGGCCGAGGACGCCGGCGGCCACATCAAGGAGCTGATGGACACCATCCGGAAGGCGATCAAGCGGTGAATTAATCTATGCCAAACGGAATAGTAATCAATATCAACCCGGCAATTTTCCACTTTGGGGGCTTCGAGCTCCGCTGGTACAGCCTGACCATCATCCTGGCCATCATCGCCGCGGTAATGATCGGGGTCAAGCGCGGCCGGCATCGTGGTTTCGCCGCCGACGACATGTATTCCCTGGCGATGTGGGTGATACTCTCCGGCATGATCGGGGCGCGTCTTTTCCACGTTGTCGACCGGTTTGATTATTACTTGAGCCACCCGGCGCAGATACTGGCCCTGCAGCAGGGCGGCCTGGCCATCTGGGGCGCCCTGGGCGGCGGCGCGCTGGCCGCCGTGATTTTCGCCAGGGTAAAGCGATGGTCGTTCATCAAGCTTGGGGACGTCCTCGTACCGGGCATACTCGTCGCCCAGATGATCGGCCGCATCGGCTGCATCATCAACGGTGACGCCTACGGCGATATCACCAGCCTGCCCTGGGGCTTCATCTACACCCATCCCGGCGCCATGATACCCGCCAGCCTGTTCGGCGTCCCCACCCATCCCTACCCGGTGTACGAGATGCTCTGGAACGGCCTCACGCTGCTGGGGATCCTGTACCTCGGCCGCCGGGTCAAGACCGACGGCGTCCTGTTCCTCAGCTACGTCAGCGCCTACTCCCTCGGGCGGTTTCTCCTCACCTTCGTCCGGCTGGAGAGGGACACCGCCTTTGGCTTGCAGCAAGCCCAGGTTATCGCCCTGTTCCTGTTCGTGCTGGCGGTATCCTCGATAATCTACGTGTATTTCATCAAGCGTCCCGCCCGAAAAACGGGCGACTCCTTGTCCTTAGAGGCCAAATAATTCCAGGGGAGGTATGGGGTGAAGAAGGTCTGGATAATCGGTTCCATCACACTGGCGCTGGGCATCCTCATCGGCATGTTCGTCGTCCCGCTGGTCGCCAGCGGCGCGGAAGGCGCTGAGGGGGACGGCAACTGGGAGGCGATGCACGAGTCCTGCCTTAACGGCGACTGGGAGGCGATGCGCCAGTCCGCCGGGGGTCTCAGCGAGGCGGACCTGGCCGCGATGCCCTGCCACGGCGATTTGAGCGACGCGGAGCTTCAGAGCCTGCACGAGCAGTGCGTCAACGGCGAGCTGGACACGGCTGCCATGCCCTGCCATGACGGCAATGGCTCATTCGAGGGAAGCGGCTACGGCGGCATGATGGGCGGCGGATACGGCGGCATGATGGGGTCCGGCTCAGGTATGATGGGCTGGTAAGAAGTAATAACAATATATTTTTCAGGAGGTCGACTATGGCAATAGACCCGGTTTGCAAGATGACGGTGGACGAGAAAAAGGCGGCGGCGACATCCGAGTACAAGGGGAAAAAGTACTATTTCTGCGCCGTCGGCTGCAAGAAGGAGTTCGACAAGAACCCGGAAAAATACATCGGCAAATAGGCGGCCAGGTAGGACCCGGGTTTCACGACCGGGCTATCAACTCCCCAGAGGCGGTTCCGGCCGCCTCTTCTTTTTAGGAGACCCCCCGGACTCCCGAGACGATGAACCAGACGCCGAAGCCCGCCAGGAGCAACCCGCAGGCGGTAAATATCCAGGCATGTACCCGCGCCCCCCAGAGCGAATGCGTTTTGTAAACGGTCACGGACACAAAACTCAGCCAGATGAAGTCGCAAAGCCAGTGGACGGCGATGAAGGCGGCCAGCCCGCCCGGCCCGAAGGGCAGGAACGTCAAAATCAGCAGGCTGCCGATGGTCGCCCACCACAGCAGGAAGAAGGGGTTCAGCCCGGTCATAAGAATGCCGGCGACGAAGGAGGAATAGGGCAGGTCTTTGCCGGCCTGGTCCGCGTGCCGGCGGCTCCGCAGCATGCCCAGGCCGAGCCAGAGCACCATGCCGCCCCCCAGGAAGCTAAGGACAAGCTGGAAAACGGTGTCCTGGAAAAACCGCGCCAGCCCGAAGTATATCAGGAGTATGAGCGGCACCTCGATGACGGCGTGCCCCAGGGCCATCAGGCTGCCGGCCGCCGGCGATTTGAAGCTCTTGGCCAGCGTCACGGCGAACATCGGCCCCGGCATCATGACGCCGGAGAACGAGATAAATACCAGCCCGGACAGTATGGCGAGCACAGCAGTATTCATTATAGCACCTCTGCTTATTGCCATCCGGGTGCCGCCGCCGCCTTTTTTTCCAGCTTGAGTTCAACCGCCTGTTGGCATATACTTTGGCTAAGGATTCATCTTAAGGGAACGAAGTGCCGCTAGACCTGAGCAAAGTCGCTCTACAGATCGATTCCATGGTGACCCGGCTGCGCGAGGATAGCCGCGAGCAGGAACGCCGCGTGGCGTCCGCCCTGGAAGCCCTCCACGGCGCGATCGCCTCTCTGGCCGAGTTGAAGAGCAAGGTCGCCGCCAGCAAGACGTCATGGCTGGTGGCCGAGGTCACCACCGGCCTGGTCGACCGCTGCGCGCCCGCCCCGCCGCCCGCCAGCTACACCGCCGCCGCCGCCGACGGTTCGAGCATAGACGTCGACCGCCACCGCTCGCCGCGCTGCTACCTGATAAACCTCGGCTCGTCGGTCATCAGCTACGGGGCAAAGCCCGACGCCGACCTCGACAGCCTGCCCCGCGTTTGCTCCCTCAGCGAGGACATGGTACTCACCTCGCCCCAGAACCAGCGGAACGAGCGGCCGATAGAGGGCCCCCTGCTGGCGATCAAGCGGGGCGTGGACGAGTGCCGGCACCTCGCCGGGATTTTGCAGGACCTGCCCGCCGGAGGCGCTTACCTGGCGCTGCTCGACGGCTCCCTGATACTGTGGACGCTGACCGAGGCCTCTTATCCCGAGTTCGTGATCGACGCCCTGCTCGATAAGGGATTCCTGGGCTCGCTGGAGGTAATCCGGAAGCTCAACGCCGACCGCCGCCTCGCCGTCGCCGGCTATATCAGCTTCTCCCGCAGCGCCGATGTCGCCAACCTGGTCAAGGTCGCCCTCTGCCCGGACAAGCCGGTCGACTGCGACCGGTGCTCGGGCGGCGCTGCCAGAGCCTGCGATGCGGTGTCCGGCGTGCTTGACCAGCACATATTTTCAAGATTGCTCGCCCCCGGGGAACGTTCGGCGCTTTTCATCAGTCCCTCCAAGGTACAGAAACACTACGGCGAGCACCGGGTACACTTCTTCTATCTTAATACCTGCGACGAGATCGCCCGCGTCGAGGTGCCGGCCTGGGTAGCGGCCGACGCCAGTCTTCTCGAAATGACCCACAGCCTGGTCCTCGACCAGTGCCGGCGGGGACAGGGCTACCCGGTGTGCCTGAGCGAGGCCCACGAGCAGGCCGTGCTCACCATGTCTGACCGGGAGCGCTTCTGGACACTGATGGAGGCTTCGATGGCGGACGGCGAGATACCGGCGCCGACCTCCGGCAAGCGGACCAGCAAACAGACCAGGTGGATCTAAAAAAAAGAGGGAGGGAACATGGGCTCGAAGGGACGGCATAATGTGAAGAAACCGAAGCAGGACAAAGCCAAGAAAACGGATGACAAGAAGGAAAAGACGAAGTAACGCCGCACCGCCCTTCCACGAGGTAACGCTTGGACAATAACGAAATAAGGACCGGTGAGGTGGTCGAATCGGGCACCACCGGCTTCGTAACGCAGTGCTATGAGCTATACGGGATGCCGGCGCTGGGCAGCCTGGTCAAGACGAGGGCCGGCTCGCTCGAGCTGTACGGCATCGTCTATAACGCCGCGACCACCAGCCTGGAGCCGGGACGGCGCCCGCTGGCCCGGGGGCAAGAGGAGGCACAAGAAGAAGACATCTACCGCGCCAGCCCGCAGCTTCTCAAACTGCTCAAAAGCGAGTTCCAGTCGCTGATTGTCGGCTATAAAGACGGGGACAGCTACCGCCAGTTCCTGCCGCCTGACCCGGCCCGCATCCACGCCTTCGTCTACACCTGCCCGCCGGCGGAGGTCAGGCAATTCAGCCGCTCTTTTGATTTTCTGACCCAGCTATTAAACGCGAGCCTCCCGGTGCCGCCGGACGAGCTGGCGGCCGCCGCCCTGCGCCAGATGGGGCGGTGTCATGACGAGCCGCGCCCCTTCCTGGTCGCCGCCGGCAAGGAGTTGGCGGTCCTGCTGAAGGATGATTATAACCTGTTGAAATCCATCCTGGGGAGGATTAAATGAGCCGCCTCGGCATCGTAACCTCGGGCTCGCTGGAAGGCGGCATCGAGGTCAAGTTGGATAGCGCGGTCTCGGTCGAGAACATGGCCGTGGGGCGCTATGTCGTCGTCCAGGGACAGAGCCGGCGTTTCTTCGGCATGATCGCCGATGTCAGCCTGGGGCTGGCCGACCAGGCCATGGCCTCGACGCCGCCCGATATGTCCGACGCCTTTGTGGCCGAGGTGCTCAACGGGACCAGCGTCTATGGCGTCATCCATGTCACGCCCATGCTCACCCTGGGCGCGGACGCCGGCGGGCCGCAGCCTGTCAAAACCGTACCCGCCCACTTCTCCGCGGTCGAGCTGGCCTCCGAGCAGGACATCGAGCTTGTTTTCGGCGCCGAGAACAAAGAGAACTTCTATATCGGCACGCCGCTGGACATGGAGACCAGGATATGCCTCAATCTCCCGGAGCTGGTCAAGCGCTCCAACGGCATCTTCGGCAAGAGCGGCACCGGCAAGACCTTTCTGACCCGCATGCTGCTGATAGGCATGCTCCAGAAGAGCAAGGCGGTCAACCTCATTTTCGATATGCACAACGAGTACGGCTGGGAGGGAACGAGCGAGGGTCAGCGCAAGGTCAAGGCCCTGAAGCAGCTCTTCCCGGCGAAAGTGGCCATCTTTACCCTGGATGAAGCAAACTCGCGGCAGCGCGGCGCCAGCATCGATTTCGTGGTAAAGATCGGCTATGACGAGATCAAGCCGGAGGACATCGCCCTGCTGCGACAGACCCTGAACCTGACGGAGCCGGCGGTGGAGGCCGCCTACCAACTGCACCGGAGGTTCGGGCGCGACTGGGTGCAGAGCGCGCTGGCCCTGGAATCAAGCGAGGCCGCCGGCGGGCAGCCGCCCATCCACGAGAGCACCCTCCAAAACCTGAAACGTGGCCTGGCCAAGATTAGCCGCCTGCCCTTTATCTCGGCCAGCGTCGCCCGCGACGCTGTCGGCTGCATCATCGAGCACCTCGACCGCGGCATCAATGTCGTCCTGGAGTTCGGGCGCTACCGGGACGAGGCGGTCTACGTGCTGGTGGCTAACATGCTGGCCCGGCGCATCTACAACCTCTACCAGGAGAGAGTAGAGAAGGCCATGGCCGATAACAGCCCCCCGCCAACCCCCCTTGTCATCACCATCGAGGAAGCCCACAAGTTCCTTAACCCGGAGGTGGCCGGCCAGACCATCTTCGGCGCCATCGCCCGGGAGATGCGCAAGTACAACGTCACCCTGCTGGTCATCGACCAGCGGCCCAGCGGGATTTACGAGGAAGTCATGTCCCAGCTCGGCACCAAGATAACCTGCCTGCTGGACAACGAAAAGGACATCGAAAGCGTGCTTTCCGGGGTATCCGGCAAGAACGCCCTGAAATCGGTGCTGGCCCGGCTGGAGTCGAAGCAGCAAGCCCTCATCTTCGGTCATGCCGTGCCCATGCCGGTGGTAATCAGGACGAGGGAGTACGGCTCCGCCGCCTCGTACCGCGATTTCATGGTGGAACCACCGCCCGGCGAGCAAGTCGCCAAAGATATTGAAGACCTATGGAAGTAGGTAGCCTGAACTGAGAGCCACGTCACGAGGGTCATTCACGGTGATATTCGTTTGCCTGATTTTATTCATAAGCCGGTAAAGCCGCCGCCAAGAAAGCGGCCCTGGGTCGGCCTGGCCCTGGGCAGCGGCGCCGCCCGGGGCGGGGCGCACATCGGCGTCCTCAAGGCGCTGGAAGAGAACGGCATCCGGGTGGACATGATTACCGGGACCAGCGCCGGGGCGGTGGTCGGCGCGCTTTACGCCCAGGGCCGGTCCCCGGATGATATCCGCGATATCGCCCTCGAGCTCAGCCGGAAAGCCCTGGGCCTGGTTGACCCGTCCCTGCCCGTCACCGGCCTCATCAAGGGCAAAAAAATCCAGGAGCTTCTGAGGTACTATATCGGCAAGGACTACGCGTTCCGGGAACTGCGGGTCCCCTTCGCCTGCCTGGCGACCGATATCCTCAGCGGGGAGGAGATCGTGTTCGACGGCGGCCCGGTGGTCGAAGCGTTGCGGGCCAGCATCTCCGTGCCGGTGATATTTACCGCCGTGAAGATAGCCGGCCGCTACATGGTGGACGGCGTGCTGGTAAATCCCGTCCCCGTCAGTACCCTGAAGAATATGGGGGCCGATTTCATCATCGCGGTCAACGTCATCCCGCCGGTCGGGAAACAGGCGCCGGGCAGGCGCGTCCGGCCCGGTATGTTCCATATCATGATGCAGTCGATATATATCGGCGCTTACTCGCTGGTGCGTACCTGCCTGAGCGAGGCCGATGTCGTTATCGAACCGGAACTGGCCTACGGCCCGGGAGACTTTCACCATATCCGCCAGATTATCCAGGCGGGGGAGGCCGCTGCCCGCCAGTCCATACCGGAAATCAACCGGAAGCTTGCCGAGCTAAAAAACCGTAAGAAAGCGAGACAGACCATTGGTTGAGACCTCAGTCCCCCGGCGCTCGTCCTTTTTCTCCTCCCTGTCCTATCCCCAGTACCGCCTCCTCTTTTTCTCGACGCAGACCACCTACATCGGCCGCTGGATGGAGATCACGGTGGTCACCTGGCTGGTGCTGCAGATGACCAACTCCCCTTTTCTGGTCGGGGTGCTGGGCATGACGCGCTACGCCAGCATGCTGCTCGGCCCGTTTTGCGGCGCCCTGGCCGACCGGTTCGACCGGCGTAACGTCCTGCTGACGATCCAGGTGGTCTATGCCGCGGCCTCACTGGTCGTCGCCGCGCTCTTTTTCACGGCGCAGCTTGCCATCTGGCACCTCTTCGTTTACGTGGTCATCGCCGGTATCTGTTACACCGCCGACTGCTCGACACGGGCCGCCGTGGCCTCCGGCCTGGTGCGGCGGGAGCACATGGTCAGCGCCGTCTCCCTGGTTCTCGGCTCGCTCTACATCACCAGCATCGTGGGCCCGCTCATCGGCGGCAGTCTGTTCGACCTTATACCGATGAGCGTGAGCTTCGCCATCATCACCGGCAGCTTTGTGCTGTCCGTGGTATCCCTGCTGGGCATCCGGCCGCGCAAGGAGGAAAGGGTCAACCACGATTCCGTCTGGAGGAACCTGGTCGACGGCCTCATCTACATCCGCAAGGACCAGGTCCTCATGGCCTTGATGATCAGCGCCGCCCTGCTCAACCTCACTATTTTTACCTACTGGAACACGCTGACGCCGCTGTTCGCCCGCGAGGTGCTGGGCACCGACGCCATCGGCTACGGCCTGCTGCTGGCGGCCATCGGGACCGGGGCCGGCGCCGGCTCGATGATATCGGCGGCCATGTCGGACACCCGCCGGATGTACCGGGTCTACATTGCCGCGACCCTGCTGTGGCCTCTCGTGCTGATGGTATTCGCCGGCAACAAGCTGTTCGTGCTGTCCCTGGTGCTGCTGGTCGTCGCCGGCATCGGGCACGGGCTTTGCCTGACCGTCATGCAGTCGCTTATCCTCCTGCGCACCGCGCCGGAGATGCAGGGCCGGGTCCTGGGCGTCCGGGCCTTCGCCATCGCCACCCTGACGCCGGGCAACTTCCTGGCCGGGGCCGGGGCGCAGGCCTGGGGCGTACCCGCTACACTGGTGGCCGAATCGGTGGTCTTCTTCCTGGCGACGCTGTTCATCACCCTGCGCATGGGCCTGTTCAAACAGTGCAAGTTGCCTTTACGGCCCAAGGGCAAGGCATGGACGGGAACGCGTTCAAGCAGGCTTTCGAGCTAGGGCTTCACCTTCCAGGTAGTGCCCCCGGGCGCGTCCTCGAGCACGACGCCCAGCCCTTCCAGCCGGGCACGGATGGCGTCGGCGAGCTGCCACTGCTTCGCTTTGCGCAGCTCCTGGCGGGTGTCGATCAGCAACTGGATGAACGGCCCGGCCTCGGCCGCCCCTTCCGTCGCTCGCGGCTTGAGCGTCAGCCCCAGTAGTCGGTTAAGCCCGGCCAGCGTATCCCGTGCGGGAGCGGTGTCGTACCCCTCGTCGCGGAGCCGGTTAATCTCCCGCGCCAGGTCGAAGACCGCGGCCAGGGCCAGGGCGGTGTTGAAATCATCATCCATGGCGGCGAGGAACCTGTTACGGAAGTCTTCCAGAGCTCCGGGCTCGATTATTTTCGTTCCGGCGGAGTCGCCCTGCACCGCCTGGCGCAGGCGCTCGGCGCCCCGCTCCGCCGCCGCCATCGCCTCGTCGGTGAAGGTGAGCGGGCTGCGGTAGTGCGAGCCCAGGATGAAGAGGCGCAGCGCATCGGCGCTGTATTTTTTCAACGCCTCTTTGATGGTGATGAGGTTGCCCAGTGACTTGCTCATCTTCTCGCCGCCGAGCTGGACGAGCCCGTTGTGCAGCCAGTACCTGACGAACGGTTTGACGCCGGTATAGGCCTCGGACTGGGCGGTCTCGGTCTCGTGATGCGGGAAGACCAGGTCCTGGCCGCCGCCGTGTATGTCCAGGGTGGCGCCCAGATATTTCAGGGACATGGCGCTGCACTCGATGTGCCAGCCCGGCCGCCCCGGCCCCCAGGGGCTCTCCCACGAAGGCTCGCCCGGTTTGGCCGCCTTCCACAGGACGAAATCCATGGGGTGCTCCTTCTCCTCGTCGACCTCCACCCGCGCCCCGGCCGCCATGGAATCGAGCGCGCGGTGGGAAAGCTTGCCGTAATCCGGGAAGCTGCGCACCCGGAAATAGACGCTGCCCCGCGCCGGGTAAGCGTAGCCCTTGTCCACCAGGCCCTTTATCATGGCGAGCATCTCCGGTATCTCGCCGGTGGCCCGGGGGTAGACGTCCGCCCGCGTCACGTTCAGGGCGTCCATGTCTTCCAGGTAGCTCGCGGCGAACTTTTCGGCGAGCTGGCCCGTAGGCACGCCCAGCCGGTTGGCGCGGTCGATTATCTTGTCGTCGATATCCGTGACGTTCTGCACGTACCTGACCTTGTAGCCGCGGAACTTCAGGTAACGCCGGATAACATCGAAAACGACGTAGCTCATGGCGTGCCCGATGTGGGCCTCGTCGTAGGGCGTGATGCCGCAGACGTAAATATTGACCTCCTCGCCGGCAGGCCGGAACTCCTCTTTCTGCCCGGTAAGGGTGTTATGAATCTTCATCTCTACCGCCTTGTATCAATACTACCGCGTAAGCCGCGATGCCTTCGCCATGGCCGATGGGTCCCAGGCCCGAGGACGTGCTGGCCTTGACGCTCACTTTCCCGATGTCCAGGCCGAGGGTCTCGCTGAGCCGCCGCCGCATCTGGGCGATGTATTCGCTCATTCTCGGCCTTTCGGCCACAATAGTCGCATCGACGTTGCCGACCCGATAGCCTTCCCGCGCCAGCTTGTCGTTCACTTCCCCCAGAAGCCTGAGGCTGGAAATACCCTTATATTCAGGGTCCCCCGGCGGGAAATGGAGCCCCCGGTCGCCCAGGGCGGCCGCCCCCAGCAGGGCGTCGAACACCGCGTGGGTCAGCACGTCGGCGTCGCTCCAGCCGTCAAGCCCCTTATCGAAGGGAATCTCGACGCCCCCCAGCACCAGCCGCCGCCCGGCGATGAGCGGGTGGATATCGTAGCCGATGCCCGCCCTAACGCCCATGCTTCTTCCAGAGCAGCCTGGCCAGCGCCAGGTCATCGGGCGTGGTTACCTTGATATTCTCATAAGAGCCCATGTAAAGCTTGACCCTGTATCCCGCCTGCTCGACCAGGGAGGCGTCATCGGTGACCTCCCGCCCCGCGCGCCGGCAGGCGTCATTTATTATGTCAAACCGGAACACCTGCGGCGTCTGGGCCGACCACATCTCGTTTCGCGGCGGCGTCGCTCTGACTATTCTATCATCTCCGGCTATTTTGATGGTATCTTTCACGGGCACGGCGGCCACGGCGGCGCCGGTCTCCCGGGCGGATTGCAGCCCGTCAGCGATTATCCCCGGTGTAACCAGCGGGCGGGCGCCATCGTGCACTATTACCCACGCGCTCCTGCCCGCGCGCGCCAGTCCCGCAGTCACCGAGTCCTGCCGCCGCGCGCCGCCCTCACAGACCTCGCTAACTTTGGCGAAGCCCTCCTCAGCCACCAGCCGCCGGCACTTCTCAAGTCTTCCAGCGTGAACGACGAGGATTATCGTGTCAACCAGCGGGCTGTCCTGGAAGGGCTGTAACGTCCGGGCCAGTAGAGGCCTGCCGCCCAGCGGGGCGAACATCTTGTCGATGCCGTTCATGCGGCGGCTCTCGCCGGCGGCGACGATTATGGCGCAGGTGTCCGGCATGGTTACAGGTTTTTACGGCTCCTGTCCAGCCCCGCCGCCATCGCCTCCCGGACGCTGCCGACCGGCACGAGCTCCATCCCGGCGCCGTCGCCGGCTTTAAGTCGCGCCCGGGGCACCAGACAGCGCCGGAAGCCCAGCCGGGCCGCCTCGGCCAGCCGCCGCTCAAGCTGGGCGACCGGCCGTATCTCGCCGCTCAGCCCCACCTCGCCCAGGATAACCATCTCCGGGTCGACCACGGCGTCCCTGAGACTCGAAGCAACCGCCAGGGCGACGCCCAGGTCGGCGGCGGGCTCGCTTATCCTGAAGCCGCCGGTAACGTTGACGATGACGTCCTGGTTGCCTAGCCTCAGGCCGGCGCGCTTGCCCAGCACGGCGATGATCAGGAGCAGTCGGTTGAAATCGACCCCGTTGGCCGTCCGGCGGGGCAGGCCGAAGGCGGTAGGGCTCGTCAGCGCCTGGATTTCCACCAGCAGCGGGCGGCTGCCCTCCAGGGCCGGCACCACCATCGAGCCGACCAGCTCTTCCGGCCGCTGGGCGAGGAACGACAGCGAAGGGTTGTCGACGCCGGTGAGCCCGCGCTCCTTCATCTCGAAGACGCCGACCTCGTTCGCCGAGCCGAAACGGTTCTTGACGCAGCGCAGCAGGCGGTAGGCGCTGAAGGACTCGCCTTCGAGGTAGAGCACGACGTCGACGATATGCTCCAGCGTCTTGGGCCCGGCTACGCCGCCGTCCTTGGTGACATGACCGGCGATGAGCACGGGCACGCCGCTGCCCTTGGCCCACTGCATGATTCTGAGGGTACACTCCCGCACCTGGCCGACGCTGCCCGGCGCGCCCTCGTAGCCCGGCAGGTAAACTGTCTGGATGGAGTCGATAACCGCCATCGCCGGGGAGGCCTCCTCAAGCTGTCCCAGGATGGCCTCGAGCCCGGACTCCGCCAGCAGGAAAAGGTTCTCGCCGGTAACGCCGAGACGCCGCGCCCGCAGCTTGAGCTGTACCGCGGTCTCCTCGCCGGAGACGTAGATAACCCGGCCGTACTGAGCGGCTACCGCCGCCGAGGCCTGGAGCAGGAGGGTCGACTTGCCGATGCCGGGGTCGCCGCCGATGAGCGCCAGTGAGCCGGGCACCAGGCCGCCGCCAAGCACCCGGTCCAGCTCGGGATTGGTGGCCAGGCGCTCGCTGTCCGCCTCCGTTACGCCGGCAAGCTCCTCGAGGGGGCGTGATACCGGAGCCGGGTTGTGAAAGACGCTTTTAACGGCGGTCTTCTCCGCAAAGGAGTTCCACTGCTGGCACTCCGGGCAGCGGCCCAGCCACCTCAGGCTCTCCTTGCCGCACTGCTGGCAGACGAAGACCGTTTTTACGGGAACCCTGTCCTTAGCCATAAACTGAATTTACCCGATTTCCTGACTTATATCAAGACTGGTAGGGAGGCCGAGGAAAGTATTGACTGGATAAATATTTGAGCCCGGAGACAAGCCGCGGTACACTGGTAAAGGGCAAGAACAGGGATGACCGGATAGACTCCGGATATTACCTGGTGCAGGGTTTCTGAAATAACGTTAACTTTTCGGAATGACCGTAAAGAAGCGTTAGATACGTCACGCTAGTGGGGAAGTGAAGGTTATGAGCACCAGGCGCAAGCACAGGAGGGCGTCGGAGCGCAGGCTGGCCAAGTCCGGTAAACGCAGCCCGGTAACAATCTGGACGATAATCATTATCGCCCTGGCAGCCCTGGCCGCGGGCATCGCTCGGGTCATCTCTCGCTAACTCCGGTTTCTTCTGGTTCATCAGAGCCGGCCGGTTGAACGGCACAAATATCGCCCCCTCCTGCCACCCCGCCCCGCCGCCTTCTTCTATCCCCTCGCCAAACCCGCTATAATAAGGCAAAACCTGACCCCGCCGGAGGTCTGCCTGATGTTCCAGGACGTGGACTACTTTAATATCGAGGAACTGCTCACCGAAGAGGAAAAACTGGCCCGGAACACCGCCCGCGACTTTTTCGAGCACGAAGTCCGGCCGCTGGTTGTGGAGGCCTTCCACCTGGAGAGGCCGCTGGACTGGCGGCGGCTGGCCCCGGAACTCGGCCGATTGGGATTTATCGGGCCGGTTATCCCTGCGGCGTACGGCGGCGGGGGTACGAATTACACCACCTGCGGGCTAATCTCCCGGGAGGCCGAAAAGGTCGACAGCGCCGTCGGCGGCTTCATCCGCGAGGAGACCGCGCTGGTCATGTACCCTGTCTGGCGTTACGGCTCCGAGACGCAGAAGAGGCGCTGGCTGCCAGCCATCGCGCGCGGCGAGGCCATCGGCTGCTTCGGCCTCACCGAGCCTGATGCCGGCTCGGACGTCGCCGCCATGACGACGACCGCCCGGCGGGACGGGGGGGAGTGGGTCATCAACGGCAGCAAGCAGTGGATAAGCGAGGCTGCCGACGCCGATATGGCCGTCGTCTGGGCGCAGACCGGGGAGGGCGTCCGGGGGTTCATCGTCGAGCGCGGGACGGCGGGCTTCGCTCAAAGCTTCGAGCGGCGCAAGGGCTCGATGCGGGCGGGGGATGTCGGCGGGCTGAGCTTCACCGACTGCCGCGTTCCTGAAGATAACGCGCTGCCGGGCGCGCTCGGTCTCCGGCCGGTACTGAGCTGCCTCGACCAGGCCCGTTTCGCTATCGCCTGGGGCGCCATCGGCGTCGCCGCCGACTGCTACGAGACCGCCCTGGGCTATGCCAGAGAGCGCCGGCAGTTCGACGCGCCCATCGCCTCGTACCAGCTCGTCCAGGAGAAGCTGGTCGACATGCTCGTGGAAATAACCAAGGGCCAGTTGCTCGCTTACCGCCTGGGCCGGCTCATGGACGCGGGTAAGGCCGCCTATACCCAGATTTCGCTGGCCAAAAAGAACAACGCCGCCGTGGCCCGGATGTGCGCCGCCGCCCGCGAGCTTCTCGGCGCTAACGGCGTCTCACTGGAAAACTCCCCCATCCGGCACATGGCGAACATGGAGTCGGTATACACCTACCAGGGCACCGACCATAACTATACCCTTATCCTCGGCGCCGACATCACCGGCATCCCGGCGTTCCGAACTAAGAAGTGAGGTGAGACAGTGGACATGATCCTGGCGCTCCTCGCGGGGCTGGTCATCGGAGGGCTGACCGTGTTCCTGCTCGCCCGCTGGCAGAACAAGGCCATGGAGAAGACCTTCTCCGCGCTGTCGCTGGAGGCGCTCCGAAAGAACACCGAGGACTTCCTCAGGCTGGCCAACGAGTCGCTCTCAAAACACACCCAGGCCGGGTCGAGCGAGCTCGAAGGCAAGAAAAAGCTCATCGACCAGACCCTGGAGGCCATGAAGGCCGACCTGCAAAAGGTGGAGCGGCTGGTCACCGATATCGACAGCAAGCGGGAGAAGTCCTTCGGCGAGGTGAGCACGCACCTGAAGCTGGTCGGGGAACAGACGGGGAAGCTCCAGGAGACCACGGGCAAACTGCAGGCGGCGCTGGCCAATACCAGGGTGCGGGGGCAGTGGGGGGAAAGAATGGCGGAGGACGTGGTGCGGACCATCGGGCTTGTCGAACACATCGACTACGAAAGACAGAAGCAGCAGGAAACCGGCGACTCCCGTCCCGACTACACCTTCCTGCTGCCGCACGACCTGAAGGTAAACATGGACGTCAAGTTCCCGCTCAACAACTACCTCAAGTTCGCCAGCGAGGAGAGCGAGGACGCCCGGCAAAAGCATAAAGCGGAGTTCCTGAAGGACGCCCGGAAGCGTATCAAAGAGGTCACCACCCGCGAGTATATCAACCCGGAGGGCCGGACGGTCGATTACGTCCTGGTGTTCGTGCCCAACGAGCAGATCTACTGCTTCATCCACGAAAATGACGGCTCCATCCTCGATGACGCGCTGAAAAGCAAGGTGGTGCTCTGCTCCCCCCTTACCCTGTACGCCATCCTGGCCGTCATGCGGCAGGCGATCGATACCTTCAACCTGGAGAAGGCCACCACCGAGGTGCTCTCCCTCTACGGGGCCTTCAACCTCCAGTGGGCGAAGTTCCAGGAGTGCCTGGAAGGCATGGGCCGGCATATCGATCAGACGCGGCAAGCGTATGACAGCCTGGTCTCGACGCGCCGGGCCAAACTCGACACCCACCTCCGGAAGATCGACGACCTTATCAAGCAGCGGGGTATCGCGCTGCCGGCGGACACGACCCCCCGGGATGGGAACCCGGACCTTTAGCCTGGAGGGTCGTGATCCGGCCTCCGGGCTTACGTTTGACAGGCTTTACCCCTTATGTTAGACTTTCGATAGGTGCATGAGGCATCTCATCTGGGAACCGGAACCAGAAGAGCGGTTTTAGAGGTTGTTGAGACAATCGGTTGCCACCGTCCCGGGGTCTGCCCGCCATTCATATTTTTGTCGCATCGCCCTCAAGTATGCCCGGTGTCCCGATGCGCCGCGCGCCGGATTAATCTCGCAGGGGTAAAATGATGAAGATACCGGAAGCCATTGTTCCGGATGAGTCTGCCCGCTCGAAGGTCGAAAGCCTGAGCGGTGAGAGGATAGCGGCCTGCTACCAGTGCGAGAAGTGCACAAACGGCTGTCCGGTCACCTTCGCCATGGATATCGTCCCCCACAAGCTGATGCGCCTGGTCCACTACGGCGCGCTCGACCCCGTGCTGCGCAGCCGGACCGTCTGGGCTTGCGCGTCCTGCGAGACCTGCTCCACCCGCTGCCCCAACGGCATCGACATCACCCACGTCATGGACACGCTGCGGCAGCTCTCGCTGCGTGAGGGCAGCAACGCGCAGAAAAGCACCCCGCTGTTTCACCGGGAGTTTCTCTCGTCGGTACGGCGTCACGGCCGGGTACACGAAGCCGGCATGATTATCGGCTACACCCTGAAGAACGAAGGCATCCCCGGCCTGTTGCGGCAAGCCGGCGTCGGGCTGAAGCTGTTGCTCCGGGGCAAACTGAAGCCGCTGCCCCGCTCCCACGCCGCCGGCCAGGTCAAAGAGATATTCAAGCAGGCCGAAGGGGAAGTTTAGTAAATGAAGGTCTCTTACTATCCCGGATGCTCACTTGATGGCACCGCCCGGGAATATGGCGAATCCGTCCAGACCATCGCCGGGCTCCTGGACGTCGAACTCGCCGAGCTCGAGGACTGGACCTGCTGCGGCGCGTCTTCGGCCCATGCCACCAGCGACCGGCTGGCCACCGCCCTGCCCGCGCGCAACATGGAGCTGGCCGATAAGGCGGGCCTCGACCTGGTGATACCCTGCGCCGCCTGCTACCAGAGGCTGAAAGCCGCCGACAAGGAGCTCCGCGCCGCCGGGGACTCGTACAAGGGCGATTTCAAGGTCAAACACCTCGTTGACTTCCTCTGGGAGGATGTCGGCGAGAAAACCTTGACCGCCAGGGTAAAAAAACCGCTCAGCGGCCTGAGTATGGTCTGCTACTACGGCTGCCTGATAACGCGCCCGCCGAGGGTAACGGACGCGCTCAGGCCGGATGACCCCCGGGCGATGGATAACATCCTGAAAACCACCGGGGCCGAGGTCCGGAACTGGTCTTTCAAAACCGAATGCTGCGGCGGCAGCCTGATGTTCACCCAGCCGGCTATCGCCATGAAAATGACGGAGCGGCTGCTCGCCATGGCCCGGGAAGCGGGCGCCGAGTGCATCGCCACCGGCTGTCCGGTCTGCCTGTCCAACCTGGACATGATGCAGTCGGAAATCTCGCGGGCCACCGGGAAAAGCTACGGTATACCCATCTTCTACGTCAGCGAGCTCCTCGGCCTGGCTTTCGGTCAACCCGCCGGCAGGTGGCTGAAGGGACACCTGACCGATACCAGGCCCTTGCTCAGGCAGAAGGGGCTGCTCTAAGGGGACAGACATGAGCGACGCTTCGAACGATAACAAGAACCGGGTAGGCGCCGTGATGGTGGTGGGGGGCGGCATCGCCGGAATGCAGTCGTCCCTGGACCTGGCCAACTCCGGCTTCAAGGTATTCCTCGTCGAGGAGACGAGCGCCATCGGCGGGCGGATGTCCCAGCTTGACAAGACCTTCCCGACCAACGACTGCTCGATGTGCATGATATCCCCCAAGCTCATCGAGATAGACAAGAACCTCAATATCGAGCTTTTGACCAATACGCGGGTGCAGTCCGTCGAGGGCGAGGAAGGCGACTTCACCGTAACCGTGCTCAAGAAGCCGCGCTACATCGACCTGAAGAAGTGCACCGGCTGCGGCGACTGCGCCCAGGCCTGTCCGGTATCGCTCGCCAACGAGTTTGAGATGGGTCTCAACCAGCGGAAGGCCACCTTCAAGCGCTACCCGCAGGCCATTCCGAGCGCCTTCTCCATTACCAAGGCCGCCCGCCCCCCGTGCAAGCTCTCCTGTCCGGCGGGGTGCAACGGGCAGGGCTATGTCGCCCTTATCTCCCAGGGCAAGTATGTTGAAGCTGTGGACCACATCAAGAAAACCATACCGCTGCCGTCAACGCTGGGGCGCATCTGCCATCACCCCTGCGAGCAAGCCTGCAACCGCGGCGACGTGGACCAGCCTATCGCTATCGCCACCCTGAAGAGCTTCGTGTCCGACCTCGTCCGGCAGCGGCGTAAAGACGGACAGTTACCGCCGGAAGAGAAACCGGTAATCGACCTGGCCAAACCGAAGGTCGCCGTGGTGGGCGCGGGGCCTTCCGGCATCACCTGCGCCTACGAGCTGGTCAAGAAGGGCTACCCGGTGACCATCTTCGAGGCGGCTTCCCGGCCGGGCGGCCAGCTCCAGTCCTCGATACCACGCTACCGCCTCCCCAAGGACGTGCTGGCGGATGACATCAAGGATATTATGGATTCGGGCATCGAGCTCAAGCTCAACAGCCCGATAAATGACCGGAGCGCCCTGGACGGACTCAAGAAACAGGGCTACCAGGCCGTCTACCTGGCTATCGGCGCGCAGAAGAGCCGCGGTCTCCCCATTCCCGGCGCCGAGCTGCCCGGCGTGCTGCTGGCGCTGGATTTCCTGAGAAAAGCCAACCTGGACGAAGATACCGGCATCGGCAAGCGGGTGGTCGTCATCGGCGGCGGCAACGTGGCCATGGACGTCGCCCGCACGGCGCGGCGGCTGGGCGCCGCCGAGGTACACGCCGTCTGTCTCGAATCCCGGACGGAGATGCCGGCCCACGCCTGGGAGATCGAGGAAGCCGCGGAAGAGGGCGTCGACATCCAACCCTCCTGGGGTCCGCGGCAGATAATCGCGGGTGACGGCAAGGTCGCCGGTATCGAGTTCGAGAAATGCACCGCGGTCTTCGACAGCCAGAAACGCTTCAGCCCGGTGTTCGATAAGGGTGTTACCCAAAAGTTTGACTGCGATACCGTTATCATCGCCATCGGCCAGGCGGCCGACCCCGGCATGCTCGAGCAGAAAACCGGCATCAAGAGCAACCGGGGCTTTATAGTCGCCGACCCCCTGACCCTGATCACCGGCGAGCCGGGCGTCTTCGCCGGCGGCGATGCGGTCACCGGGCCGAAGTCGGCGGTGGAAGCCATCCAGCAGGGCCAGGAAGCGGCCATCTCCATCGAGCGCTACCTTACCGGGCAGGACCTGCGCCAGGGTCGCCAGCTTCCCAGGGAAACCCCGGCGCCTCTTCCCGAAGGCGAACATGACTGGAAACCCCGCGTCAGCATGACCAAGATAGCCCTGGAGCGAAGGATTTCCGGCTTCGATGAGCTCGAGCCCGGCTTTACCGAGGAGGAAGCCCTCCGGGAAGCGCGGCGCTGCTTGAACTGCGGCTTCTGCAGCGAGTGTCTCCAGTGCGTCGCCGCCTGCCAGGCCAAGGCCATCGACCACGCCATGAAGCCGGAAACGGTCAAGCTGCGCGTCGGCGCGGTGGTGCTGGCGCCCGGTTTTGAGCCTTTTGACGCCGCCCTGAAGAGCGAGTACGGTTACGGCCGCATGCCCAACGTGGTCACCAGCCTCGAGTTCGAGCGCATTCTCTCGGCTTCCGGCCCTTTCCAGGGCCAGGTCAAGCGCCCCTCGGACGGCAAGCACCCGGTCAAGGTGGCCTGGATCCAGTGTGTCGGCTCCCGGGATGAGACCTGCGGGCGGGACTACTGCTCGTCCGTCTGCTGCATGTACGCCACCAAGGAAGCCATCATCGCCCGCGAGCATGACAGCCATATCCAGCCGACCATCTTTTATAACGATATGCGCGCCTTCGGCAAGGGTTTCGAGAGGTATTACGAATCGGCGAAGGCCAAGTTCGGCGTTCGCTACGTGAAGAGCGTGGTGTCCGGCATAAAGGAGCTCCAGCAAGGCAAGAACCTCCTGCTGGACTATTATAACGGGGAGGGCAAGCAGACCGAGGAGTTCGACATGGTGGTCCTCTCGGTCGGCCTGGTCCCCTCGAAGAGCGCCGCCGGGCTGGCTTCAACCTTCGGTATCAAGACGGACCGGTTCGGCTTCTGCCAGACCGAAGAGCTCAGCCCGAATATCACCTCGCGTCCCGGCGTGTACGTCGCCGGGGCCTTCGACCGGCCGATGGATATACCGGAAGCGGTCATGAGCGCCAGCAGCGCGGCCTCCCTGGCGGCGCAGTCCGTGGCCCAGGCCCGCGGGACGCTGGTGACGGAAAAGGTCTACCCGCCGGAGCTGGAACTCGACCACCAGGCGCCGCGTATCGGCGTTTTCGTCTGCCGCTGCGGTACCAACATCGCGCGCGTGGTGGACGTCCCGAACGTGGCGGAATACGCGAAGACCCTGCCTAACGTCGTTCACGCCGAGGAGAACCTCTATACCTGCTCCACGGACACGCAGGCCAAGATTATTCAAACCATCCTGGAAAAGAAGCTCAACCGGGTGGTAGTAGCCTCGTGCAGCCCGCGCACCCACGAGCCCCTCTTCCAGGATACTATCCGCGACGCCGGGCTGAACAAGTACCTCTTCGACATGGCCAACATCCGCGACCAGTGCTCCTGGGTGCACGCCACCCATATGCCGGAGGCCACGGACAAGGCCAGGGACCTGGTGCGCATGGCGGCGGCCCGCGCGGGCACGCTGCGGCCTTTACACCAGACCCGGGCGGATATCAAGCGGAAAGCCCTGGTCATCGGCGGCGGCCTCTCCGGGATGACGGCGGCCCTCTCCCTCGCCGCCCAGGGATTCGAATCGGCGCTGGTCGAGAGGGCAACGGAGCTTGGCGGCAACCTCAAGCACGTGCATTACACCGAGGACGGCGCTGACCCGCAGGCGCTGCTCGCCTCCCTCGTCCGCCGGGTGGAGTCCGAGCCCCGGATAACGGTCTTCAAGGGCGCCGAGCTCAGGGAGACATCCGGCTTCCTGGGGAACTACCGGACGAGTATCCTGGTTGACGGCCGCACGGAAGATATCGAACACGGCGTGGTCATACTGGCGACGGGCGGCGTGGAGTACAAGCCCGTGGAGTACCTCTACGGCAAGTCAAACCGGGTGCTGACCCAGCGCGAGCTGGAAGAGAAGCTCGCCGGGGGCGGCCTGGACGCCGGCAAGCTCAAGTCCGTCGTCATGGTGCAGTGCGTCGGCTCCCGGGAAGAGCCGCACATGTACTGCAGCCGCATCTGCTGCCGCGAGGCCATCAAAAACGCCCTGCTACTGAAGAAGGCGAACCCGGCGCTCCAGGTCTACGTCCTTTACCGCGATATCCGGACCTACGGCCGGCACGAGCTGAAATACCGGGAGGCGCGCGACCTGGGCGTGACCTTCATCCGGTACGAGGTTGACCGGAAGCCCGAGGTCGCGCAGAACGGCGGCGGGCTTGACGTCAGGGTGTTTGACAGCGTGCTGGGCACGGACATCAAGCTGGAACCCGACCTCGTCGTGCTCAGCGCCGGCATCAGGCCGCAGCCGGACGCCGAGGAGTTCGCCAGCAAGCTCAAGCTGCCGCTGACCCAGGACAAATTTTACATGGAAGCCCACATGAAGCTGCGCCCGCTGGACTTCGTCAACGACGGCATGTATCTCTGCGGGCTGGCCCACTCGCCCAAGTCGATTGAAGAGTCGGTCATCCAGGCGCGGGGCGCGGTCGCGCGGGCGATGACGGTGTTATCCCAGCCGTACCTGATGGTGGGCGGGGTGGTCTCGGTGGTTGACCCCACCCGCTGCGTGGCCTGTCTCACCTGCGTGCGCTCGTGCCCGTTCAAGGTGCCCCGCATCAACTCCGAGGGTGTGGCCTATATCGAAGCCGCCGCCTGCCAGGGCTGCGGCATCTGCGCCGGCGCGTGCCCGCGCAAGGCTATTACGTTACAACACTACAGTGATGAGCAGGTCATGGCCAAGAGCGCCGTCCTGTGTGCTCACATTGAAGAAAGGAGCCGATGATGGTTGAAGCATTTGAACCCAGGGTAGCGGCCTTCTGCTGCCACTACTGCGCGTACTCGGCCGCCGACCTGGCAGGCTCGATGCGGATGGAGTATTCCCCCAACGTGCGCATCATCAAACTGATGTGCACCGGCAAGGTGGATACCCTGCACCTGCTGAAAGCCTTCGAAGACGGCGCTGACGCGGTCTTCGTGGCCGGTTGAGAGGAAGGCGATTGCCATTACCTGGAAGGTAATCTGAGAGCTAAACAAAGGGTCAATCAGGTCAAGAAGCTGCTTCAGGAGGTTGGCCTGGAACCCGAACGCATCGAGATGTTCAATATCGGGGCCTCGGACGCCCCCCGGTTCGCCCAGGCCTGCAACGAGATGACGGAGCGCGCCCGCAAGCTCGGGCCGAACCCCTTGAAAAAGGAGAAGGTGACCGCATGATAGTCGCTGAGAGAAAATCGTTCGATGAGATAAAGGAGCTGATAAAGGATTACGACAAGATACTCATTCTCGGCTGCGGCACCTGCGTGGCGGTGTGCATGGCGGGCGGGGAAAAAGAGGTCGAGCTCCTGGCCACCGAGCTCAGGATAGCCAGCAAGCTGGCCGGCAAGGATGTTGAGATCGGCGAGGCGACCATCCAGCGACAGTGTGACCGCGAGTACATCGAACCCATCATCGAGAAAGCCGCCGAGTACCAGGCGGTCCTCTCGACGGGCTGCGGCGCCGGCGTGCAGTTCGTCGCCCAGCTTTTCGCGCCCCAGACGGTCATCCCGGCCCTCAACACGCGTTTCATCGGCGTGACCGAGGCCGAGGGGACCTGGGCGGAGCGCTGCCGGGCCTGCGGCAACTGCGTCCTCGGCGAGTACGGCGGCATTTGCCCGGTCACCATGTGCTCGAAAGGGCTGCTCAACGGCCCCTGCGGCGGCAGCAAGAATGAGAAATGCGAGGCCTCCGGCGACAAGGACTGCGCCTGGATATTGATATACAAGCGGCTGAAAGAGCAGGGCAAGCTGGACAAGCTGCGCCATTTCGCCCAGGCCCGGAACCACGCCTGTCAGGCTAACCCGTCGCGCCAGGTAAACGAGGCCTACGTCAAGCCGCAGATGGAAGTCGTCAAGAAGTAGATTTCCGCATCCTGCCAGCCCCCCCCGAGGCTTTCCCCCTTTCGCCGGGGCATTTCGCCCGCTAATCGCCAGGCTCAACACCAGCCCCTATCTTCCCAATCCGGTTCGGGTTTGCTATACTTAGCGAAACGGCGCTCAAGAGACGACCGCTAAATGAGGAGGCTTTTGCAGCGCGGGAAAGAGTACGGTACCAACAAAAACAATGCTTATAGGCTCCATGCTGGCGCATACGGCCCGCCGCCTGGGCAGCAAGGCCGCGATAATCCTGGGAGAACAGACCATCACCTATGCGGAGCTGGCCGGAACATCCAACAAGGTGGCCAACGCCCTGCTCCAGGCCGGGCTGCGCAAGGGCGACCGTGTCGGACTGCTGCTCAATAACAGCCTGGAGTTGGTTTCGCTGTTTCTCGGGACCATCAAGGCCGGCGGTATCGCGGTCGGCCTGGATACCCGCTACCGTCTTGACGAGCTGGATTCGGTGCTCGGGAGCTGCCGGCCGCGCTTTCTGACGGCGGAGAGCCCGACACTGGAATATATCTTGCCGGCGCTGGCGCGGTTCCCTTATGTCGAGCAGATAATCAGCCTCGATCCCGGCTACCGGGGCCGCGGCCTTATCTACGAAGATGTCATCCGGGCCAGCTCTGCGGCGGAGCCGGGCGTGGCGCTCTCCGAGGACGATATCGCCACGATAACCTATACCTCCGGGCCGAGCACGCATCCCCACGGCGCCATGTTTTCCCACCGCTGCCTCAGCGCCGAAGCCGCCTGTTCGGCGGCCGGGTTCGCGCAGACCGAACGGGACATCGTGATGCTCTACGCCCTGCCCCTGCACCACATGTTCGGCCAGACTACCGTCCTGCTCACCTGCCTGTACCAGGGCAGCACGATCGTCATGGTGCCGGGCACGGGCATCTCCATCAACACACTCATGGAGTCCATCGAGAAGCACCGGGGAACGATACTGCTCGGGGTGCCGTACATCTTCGCCCTGGCGATAAAGATGGCGAAACGGGAGGGCATCAAGCACGACCTCAGCTCGCTGCGCTTCTGCGGCTCGGGCGGCGCCCCGCTGCCGGTGGAGACCATCCTCGAGTTCAAGCGCCACTTCGGCATGGCGCTGGGCGACCTCTGGGGACTGACCGAGGCCGTCTCGCAGGTGACCTGCCAGCCGCCCGACGGCTCGGGCAAGATCGGCTCGTGCGGCATCGTCCTGCCCGGGTGGCAGGTCAAGATTGTGGACGGCGCCGGTAACGAGCTGGCGGTCAACCAGCCGGGCGAGATCCTGGTCAAGGGGCATTTCACACGCGGCTATTACAACGACCCCGAAGCGACCGCCAAGGTAATCACCGACGGCTGGCTGCACACCGGCGACCTGGGCCGGATCGATGAGGACGGCTATGTTTACATCACGGGGCGCAAGAAACGGATGATTATCCTCAAGGGACAAAATATCTACCCGGACGACGTCGAGACCGTGATAAAGACCCATCCCAAGGTAGCCGATGTCCGGGTGACGGGCTTGCCCGACGAGCTGCGGGGGGAGATCGTCAAGGCGGTTATCTATCTCAAGCCAGGCGAGGAATGCGAAGAGGCAGAAATAAGGCGCTTCTGCTACGAGCGCATGGCGGACTACAAGACGCCCAAAATCATGGTCTTCGAGAAATCCGCGTAGGAAGAACCGGCCGCTGCCCCGACCGCTTGCTTGAGGCTTTTACACAGTTGATTTTCAACATTCCGGCGAAAGCCGGAAGCCCAGGCTAATCTCCGACAAGGATTCCGTAACAAGTACGGAATGGTAGTGGATGTCGCCTCCAGGAGGGTACACCCGGCCTCTCTCAAGGCGGAGGAGCCGCACAGGCCCATGTCCGTTAATAGGCGCTAGCTCCGCTCCCCTACCGGGGACGACCAGACGCGCGCCACCTCTTTAGCGAGCAAGGGGTGCTCTTTCAGGTACGGGTCCTTCTCGAAGAGGGCTGTCGCCTCGCTGCGGGCCTGCTGGAGCAATGGCAGGTCGGAAAGCCGGGCCATGCGCAGGTCAGGCAGGCCGCTCTGCCTCGTCCCGAAGAACTCGCCCGGGCCCCGCATCTTCAGGTCTTCCTCGGCCAGCACAAAGCCGTCGCGCACTCGCTCTATTATGTCAAGTCGCTGCCGCCCCACCTCGGAGGGGTTGTCCGCCAGCAGCATGCAGTAGCTCTGCTCGGCGCCCCGGCCCACCCGGCCCCGGAACTGGTGCAGCTGGGACAGCCCGAAGCGGTCGGCGCTCTCCACCAGCATCACCGTGGCGTTGGGCACATCGATGCCGACCTCGATGACCGGCGTCGAGACCAGGATGTCAATCTCCCCGGCGCGGAAGTTGCCCATGACGGCGTCCTTCTCGGCGGGCGTCATCCGGCCGTGGAGCAGACCCAGTCTCAGGTCCGGAAAGACCTTTTCCGAGAGCGTCTGGTACTCGCTCACCGCCGCCTGGGCCTGGACGGCGTCCGATTCCTCGATAAGCGGGCAGATGATAAAGGCCTGGCGCCCGGCGACGGCCTGCTGGCGGATAAAAGCGTAGGCCGCGCTGCGCTGGGCGGGCTTGAGCCAGCGGGTCTTGATGGACTGACGGCCCGGCGGCAGCTCGTCGAGGACGGAGATGTCCAGATCGCCGAACATCGTCAGCGCCAGGGTGCGCGGGATGGGGGTGGCGGTCATCACCAGCATGTGGGCGTTCAGGCCTTTCTGCCGCAGGGCCGAGCGCTGGGCGACGCCGAACCGGTGCTGTTCGTCGATCACCACCAGTCCCAGCCGGCTGAACTCGACCCCTTTCTGGGTAAGGGCGTGCGTTCCGATGGCGATATCGATCTCCCTGTCGGAAACAAGCTGCTGCAGCTCATGCTTCCGGGACTGGCTGATATCGCCGGTGAGCAGCGCCACCCGGAGAGGCCGGGGAAGCAACCCGGAAAAGGTCAGGACGCTGCCGCTGTCTGCCGGCGAGGCCAGATTTGATAATAGCCCGCCGATGGTGGCGAAGTGCTGCCCCGCCAGGATTTCAGTGGGTGCCATCAGGGCCGACTGATAACCGGCGGCGGCCGCGGTGAGCAAAGCGGCGGTGGCCAGCACCGTCTTGCCGCTGCCGACATCGCCCTGGAGCAGGCGGCTCATCGGCTCGGTCTTGCGCAGGTCAGTCATAATCTCGCCGAGCACCCTTTTCTGGGCGCCGGTAAGCTCAAACGGCAGGGAACTCAGAAAGGACCGCACCAGAGGCGCGTCCGCATCCAGCGCCTGTCCCGGCCGGCCCTGCCGCCAGTCCCGTTTCCGGCCCATAACGCCGATCTGGAGCAGGAACAGCTCATCAAAGGCCAGCCTGAGCCTCGCCTTGTCTTTACCCGACTGGTCGTCCGGGTAATGGGCCTGGGCGACGGCCTGGGACAGGTCAAGCAGGCGGCAGCGCTGCTTCAGGTCGGCCGGCAGGAAGTCGGCCAGCGCGCCGGACCATTCCTCGGCCACCTCCTTCATGAGCTTGCGGAGCTGCCTCGGGTACAAGCCCCCGGTAAGCGGGTAGACCGGCACCAGGCGGGCGGTGTGAATTAGGTCGCCGTTTCCAACGGATTCCCACTCCGGCGACTCGAAGACGTACCGTCCCCGGAAAAGGCTCACCCGGCCGCTCAGCGCCACCCGGCTGTTCGTCCGCAGCGTCTTCGCCAGGTAGGGCTGGTTGAACCATACCGCCCGGATATTACCGGTCTCGTCCCCCAGTATCGCCTCGGTTCCCCGCTTCCCGCCCAGCATGACGACATCCGCCGACCACACGTTGGCCACGACTGTCTGCTCGCCCTCGGCAAGCCCGGCTACCGGCCGGGTCTGGCTGTAGTCGATGTGGCGCCGCGGGAAGAAATAGAGCAAATCGCGGACCGTCCTGACGCCGAGCTGGTTGAGCTTCCCCGCCAGGCTGCCGCTAACGCCACGGAGCCGGGTGACCGGCGCGTCCAGGTCTGGTTCCTTTAAAATCCCGGGCGCCGGGGGCTTTTTTCGCACAGGACGCGGCAGGACGGCGCCGGGGCTTTCCTTTGCCGGGGGATTACCACCGCCGAGACCCGAGAGGGCCTCCAGCAGCTCGTCCAGCCATACCCGGCGCTCTTCCGGCGTCAGGGCGGCGTAGCTCGTCGCGGCAAGCTTCTTGAAAAAGAGTGTATCCCGCCGGTTGGTCGCCGACGCCTCGTTCTTCAGCGCCCAGTTACCCAGAAACCTGTTCAGGCCGCCGATGACCGCGGTATCGGCGCAACCCTTCTTTTTCTCAAGCTCGATAACCTTGCGCAGAGCATCGACATCAAAAGGCAAGAACCCGGCCTCCGTCAGCAAAGGGGACCCGGATGATACCCGGTTCCGGGCTACTGCTCGGCTTCGAGAACGGATACCGAGAGTACATGAGGGCCTACGTAGGTGCCGATGACCGGGCTGACCGTCGCCTCGATAATCTGCTCTTTGGGGAAGAGCTTGCCCAGCCGGTCGATGAGGGCGTCGGCCTCATCCGGCGTCGTGGCGTGTTCCACGGCCAGGCCTTCGATCTTGGGCACCGCCGCGACCGCGTTGTAGAGATAGTCCTTCCCGGCCGTCCGGGAACGCACCCGGGTCAGCGGGTAGACCTCGCCATCCCGTATAGTAAGGACCGGCTTCACGGAGAGCATCGAGCCGAGCAGCCCCTGGGCCTTGCCGATGCGCCCGCCCTTGGCCAGGTATTTCAGGGTATCGACGAACATGATGGAGTTTACCCGCCCCATGCTGCTATTGACAATCTTCACCAGCTCGTCCAGCTTCGCGCCGGCTTTGGCCGCCCGGGCCGCCGCGAGGACGATCAGTCCCAGGCTCATGACCACCGTCCTTGAGTCGATGACCTCGATGCGGGCCTTGCCTTCATACATGTTTTTCGCCTGCACGGCGGACTGGTAGGTGCCGCTTAGCTTGCTGGAAAGGTCAATGACCAGGATCTCGTCATGATCCCGGGAGAGCCGGTTATATACGTCAAGAAAATCGCCGGGGGGCGGCTGGGTGGTGGTGGGCAGCACGCTGGACTGGACCAGCCGGCGGTAAAACTCCTCGGTGGTCATTTCGACCCTGTCCCGGTAGACCTCTTCTCCAAAGCGCACGTATACCGGCACGACTTGAATGCCGAGGTCCCGCGCCATGTCTTCCGTTATGTCTGATAAGCTGTCGGTTATTATTGCCGTCATCTCTACTCGACCGAAATAATATACTGGTAGTTAGGCTGATCGCCGCGTATCACCTCTACCTGGAGATTGGGGTACTCCTCCCGCAGCAGGTGACTGATCTGCTCAGCCTCGGGCGGGTCGGCGTCAGCGCCGTAGTATATCGTGATAACTTCAACCTCTTTGAGGTCGATACGGCCCAGCACCTGGTTAATCACATCGACATTGGCATCGCCGACGGCCACGAGGTCGCCGTTCAGGAAGCCTATCGGCTGCTTCCGCCCTATCTTTAACGAGCCGATGCGGGTCGAACGGACCGCCCGCGTTATCTCCACCGATCTTACCGAAGACACGGCGTTCTTCATGATATCGGTGTTGGTCTTGAGGTTGGCTTCGTAGTCGAAAGCCAGCAGGGCGGCGACGCCCTGGGGTATCGTCTCCGTAGGGATGACCTCGACGGTCTTCTTGGTGAGCGACTGCACCTGGCCGGCGGTGGCGATGATGTTCTTGTTGTTGGGCAGGATAATCACCTTGTCCGCCGGCGCGGCTTCCACGGCCTGGAGCAGGTCCTTGGTGCTGGGGTTCATGGTCTGGCCGCCGGGCACGACTATCGCGGCGCCGAGGCTGGTAAAAACATCGGCCAGACCGGCCCCCGAGACCACCGTGATAATCGCGGCGTCGGTCGTGGGGCCTTTCTCTTTCTGCATCTCCAGGAAGTCCTGGTGCTGCTCGTCCATGTTCCTCATGCTGACCTGGTGAAGGGTCCCCAGCCTGGTCACGAAGCTGACCACGTTGCCGGGGTCGAGGGTATGGATGTGTATCCGGACCGCCGATTCGTCGCCGACAACGATGAGCGACTGGCCTTTCTTTTCCAGCTTTTTCCTGATGCTCTCCAGGTTCAGGTTCTCGCCTTTGAGCAGGAACTCGGTACAGTACCCGTAGGGTACCTCCTCAACCACGGCTGTTTGCGGCAGGCGGGCCGGCGCCGGCATATCGCTCACGATTATCTGGGGTTTGCGGAAGCGCATCAGCTCCATCTCGCCGCGGAGGTACCGGAGGGCGCCCTCCAGGATGGTATACAGGCCCTGCCCGCCGGCATCCACGACGCCCGCCTCACGAAGCACCTTGAGCAATCGCGGCGTCCGGGCGACGGCCTCGCTGGCGGCCTTGACCGAAGTCTCCATAACCGAGGTAATATCGCTGTTGCCCGCGGCGACCTCCGCCTCGGCGGCTTTGGCCACCTCGTTGATGACGGTGAGAATAGTACCCTCGACCGGGTTGCTCATGGCCCGGTAGGCCATGTCGCAGGCCTCTCTGAGGGACTGCGCCAGGTCGGCAGCCGTAATCTCTTCCTTGCCGCCGAGTGATTTCGACATGCCGCGCCAGATCTGCGAGAGGATGACGCCGCTGTTGCCGCGGGCGCCCATCAGCGCGCCTTTCGCCATGGCCTGCGCCACCGCCGAGGCGCTGTGGTCCGGCGCGCGGAACGCCTCCTCGAGGGTAGACCGCATGGTAAGCAGCATATTGGTCCCGGTATCCCCATCCGGGACCGGGAACACATTTAAGGCATCGATATCCGCCGAGCTCTTCTCCAGCCAGTTGGTCGAGGCGACGAGCATTTCCCTGAGAGTTTGACCGCTGATGGATTCACTTGTAGGCATCGCTCTCCCTTTAGCTAAGGCCAGGCTTCCGGTCCAAATCTGACCGCGCTTCGCCTGACACTGTTGATTCGTTCCCGGATGAGCCAGGGCGACTATGTTGCCAGGATTGCCGCCCTCATGCTAATATTATCTGACAATATTATAACAGCTTGTAACGTTAGTCAATAAAGGAGTTCTCTTTTGAAGTGCGATCTCTGCGGCAAGTCTGCCATGTTCGGCTTTAATATCAGCCACTCCAAGCGGCACACCAAGCGGGACTGGATGCCGAATATTCATCCCGCGACGCTGACCATCAACGGCAAGCGGCAGCGTCTCCACGTCTGCACCAGGTGCCTCCGCACCCATTACAAGGCCAGCAAAACCGCCTGATTTTCTCAGACCGGAGGCTCTTCCAGAGCCTTCCGGGCGGCCGCCAGCGCTTTTTCCACCTGCGCGGCCGCCGTGCCGCCGGTCACGTTCCTTGCCGCCAGCGCCGCTCCGACGTCTATCAAGCGGACGTCTTCCTCGAACAGGGGTGAAAAATCCCGGTATTCCTTCAGGCTGAGCCCGGAGAGCGGTTTGGCGCCCGCCGCGGCGTAGCTCACCAGCCGGGCGACGATACCGTGGGCTTCCCGGAAGGGCACGCCCTTCTTCGCCAGGTAGTCGGCCAGCTCCGTGGCCAGGATATAGCCTCTTTCGAGCGCGCGCAGCATGTTTTCCGGTTTGGCGCGCAGGGTCGCCGCCATGCCGGTGAACACGTCCAGGGTGTCCTGCAAGGTATCAACCGTGTCAAAAAAGCCTTCCTTATCCTCCTGCATGTCCCGGTTATAGGCCAGCGGCAGGCCCTTCATGGCGGTAAGCAAAGCCATGAGCGCGCCGTAGACGCGCCCGGTCTTCCCGCGGGCTAGCTCGGCCACGTCCGGGTTCTTCTTCTGGGGCATGATGCTGCTGCTGGTGGCAAAGGCGTCGTCGACCTCGATGAAGTCAAAGCCCGGTGAAGACCAGAGGACAATCTCCTCGGCCAGCCGGGACAGGTGCATCATGCAAACGGCGGCGGCCGACTCATATTCCAGGACGAAATCGCGGTCGGATACGGCGTCCAGGCTGTTGCCACTGACGCGACTGAACCCGAGCTCCCGGGCGACAGACTCCCGGTCAACCGGGTAGGTCACGCCGGCCAGGGCGCCGC
>JACPQH010000011.1 GCA_016190585.1 Chloroflexota bacterium
CAACGGCTCGGTAAATAATATCGCCGGCATCTGCGACGCCACCGGCCGGCTGTTCGCCCTCATGCCCCACCCCGAGCGCTTCATCCGCCCCACCCAGCACCCGCGCTGGACCAGTCAGCCTTCCCGCGAGCACGGCGACGGCTTCGCCATCTTCCTGAACGCCGTCAAGTGGGTGCTGGCGCTGTAGCGCGCCTGAAGTTAAGTCGGGACCGCGCCGATTTGCTGCATCCAGCTCAAGCGGTCGGGTGAGTTCCACCATTCAGCCACCTTGCCGTCAACAAGCCGTGCGATACCGATAACGGGTACCGCAACCTGCTTGCCGCTCGCCGGAATGCCCATGAACCCCCCGGTATGGGTTGCCCTGACCGTACCGCGGTAGGCGACCCTTTCCCCTTCCGCTATCATATCTTCAATGGTTATCCTTGAATCGGAAAAAGCCGCGAAGTAAGCAGCTTGAAATTGTTGGAAGGCTTGCAGACTCATCGGCGGTATTGCGCCCACGTGAAAAGTGGCACCGGGAAGACATAGCTCCACCAATGTTCTTCTCTCCAGATTTGATTTCTCCAGGAAGGTGCGAACCAGGGTTTTATTATCTTCTGATGCCACAGCTCACCTCCTTGAAACCGCGTCCCTGCTAATTATCATTATAACACCGCTATTATGAACACGGATTAAAAAATAACCCGGCTCGGGGGAACATAAGTGAGACACGATCCAGTTTGACCGGCTAGCCCCTTTTCCTTACCAGCCTCGCGATCCCCAGGTAGCCCGTGAGCACCAGCCCGCTCAGGATGATAATCGTCGCGCCCGAGGCCAGGTCAAGCTCGAAGGAGAGCCACAGCCCCCCCATCGCAAAGACCGCGCCGAAAAGCGTCGCCAGGAGCATCATCTTGCCCAGGTCGTGGGTGAACTGCCGGGCGAGCGAGGCCGGTATGGTGAGCAGGGCGATCACCAGGATTATCCCCACCACCCTGATGAGCACCACGATAGTCAGCGCGATCATGCACAGCAGCAGGATATAGAGCGCCAGGACCGGCATCCCCACCACCGTGCCGAACTCCTCGTCGAAGGAAAGCGCCAGGAAATTTTTGTAAAGCAACAGCACGAGCGCCAGTATCAGTCCATCCAAAACAGCCATGAGGAGCAGGTCGGAAAAGGGCACCGTCAGGATATTGCCGAAGAGGTAGCTGAAAAGGTCCGGCGCGAAGCCGGGGGCCAGCCCGACGAATATCACCCCCAGCGACATCCCCATCGCCCAGATGATGCCGATGGCGCTGTCCGCCGGCATCCGCGTCTTCTTGATGACCAGCCCGATGCCGACCGCCGACAGCAGCGAGAAAAATATCGCGCCCAGTATCGGGCTGATGCCGGCCAGGTAGCCCAGGCCGATACCACCGAAGGAGGCGTGCGCGATGCCGCCGCTGATGGACACCAGCCGCTTTACCACGACATAGGTGCCGATGATGCCGCAGGCCAGCGCGGCCAGCAGCCCCGCCGCCAGGGCGTTCCTCATGAAGTCGTACTGCAGCGCTTCGAGCATGCGGCTAGTGCTCTTTCAGGACGCGGTGCGGCACCGTGCCGTGGGCGATCATCTGGATGGGGCATTTGTAGGTCGCCTCCAGCACCTCCGGCTCTATCTCCTTGGAGCCATGATAGAAGAGCCGGTGGTTGAGGCAGGCAATCTCATCAACATAGATGGAGACGGCGCTGATGTCGTGGGAAACGAGCAGGATGGCCATGCTCTCCTTCAGCTTCTTCAGCAGCTCATAGAACTCGGTCTGCATGGTCGGGTCGACGCTGGCCGTTGGCTCGTCGAGCAGCAGCAGCTTCGGTTCGGTCACCAGCGCCCGGGCGATAATGACGCGCTGCATCTCGCCGCCCGAGAGGCTGCCGATCTGCCGGTCCCGGAAACCCCGCATCCCCACCGCCTCCAGCGCGTCCGCCGCCTTCCGCCTGTCCGCCCGCGTGTACCAGCGCAGCAGTCCGGCGCTGGCGTAGCGGCCTGTCAGCACTACGTCCAGTACCTTGATGGGAAAGTCGCGGTCAAAAAGATTGAACTGCGGCACGTAGCCCATGGCGGACCGGCTCTGCCGCGGCGGCTGGCCCAGCACCCGCACCCGGCCGCGGGCCGGCTCGATCAGGCCGAGTATCACCCTGAGCAGGGTGGTCTTGCCGCCGCCGTTGGGCCCGATAACCCCCAGGAAGTCGCCGTTGTGAATAACCAGGTTGACCGCCTCGAGCGCCGGAGCGTGGTTATAATATACCCAGACATCCTCGAGTCTGACCAGCTCTTTCCCCGATGCCTTACCCACCACTACCTCATCGCCCCGGCAAGCCGGTTGATAACCTGCCGCATGTTGTCAACATAGTCCCGGGCCAGCGGGTCCAGCACCTCGACCCGGCCGCCGATGTCCCGGGCGACCACCTCGGCGCTCCGGGTGCTGAACTCCGGGGACACGAAAACGACCTCTATGCCGAGCTGCCGGGCCTGCGCGACCACCTGCACCAGCCGGGCGGCGGTCGGCTCCTTCCCGCCTTCTTCAATCGCCAGCTCGGTCAGGCCGTAGTCCCGCGCCACGTAGCCCCAGGCGGGGTGGTAGACGAGAAACACCCGCCGCGCCAGGCTGGAAAACGACTGCCGGGCGTAAGCGTCGAGCTCGGTGAGCTCCTCCTGGTAGGCGTCCCGGTTCCGCGCGTATTCGCCGGCGTTCGCCGGGTCAATCTGGACCAGGCCGTCATGGATGTTCTGCACTATGATGCTCGCGCTGAGCGGTGACGACCACACGTGCGGATCAACCGCTCCGTGCTCGGTTGCCTGCCCGGCCAGGAGCTGGATGTCCTTCGAGCCGTCGATGATGAGCATTTGCGGGTTGGCGGCCGCCAGCCGGTCCATCCAGGCCAGCTCGAAGTCTATCCCCGAGCCCAGCTTGGCGTACATCCCGGCGCCGGCCAGCGCGGCAAGCTGCGCCGGTCGGGGCTCGTACGACTCCGGGTTAGCCCCCGGGGGCACCATGGCGCTCACCGTTACCCGCGCGCCGCCCACCGCCTCCACGAACTCCACCTGCGGCAGGATGGTCACCGCCACCCCCAGCTTCCCCTCCGCCGGGGGGAGCGTCCGGCAGGCCGCGGCTGAGGCGACCAGGGCCGCCGCCATAAACAACACCAGTACCGTCCCGCGCCTAATCATGTTCCCCGAAGGCTTCCTGGCAGCTCCGGCACCGCCCCAGGAACTCCAGCAGGTGCCCCTTAATCTTGAAGCCGGTCTCCCGGAATATCCTCTCCTCAAGCCTGGTCAGGTCGCAGCCCTCGAAGTCGATCACCCCGCCGCACTCCGAGCATATGATATGGTGATGGTGCGCCGAAGGGCTGACCAGGTAGCTCCGGCGGCTGCCGCCGGCGTGTACCTCGCAGACCAGGCCCAGGCTGACGAGCATCTCAAGCGTCCGGTATACCGTGACCAGCCCGATGCTCGGGTCTTCCTTACGGACGCGGTCGTAGATCTCCGCCGGGCTGAGGTGCTCCCGGCTGCTGGTTATCGCGTTCAGGATGATGCGGCGCGGCGCCGTCAGCCGGTAGCCGCGACTTCGCAGTATTCGGGCTAGCCTTCGCATTAAGCCTCTCGTTAATGAAAATCTTTTTCAAATATAAGGGGAAAAAGGTGTTGTGTCAATAGAGCCGCCAGGCCGAACACAGACCCTGCCCGTTTGAAAGACTGTCCTGAACCGGTTGAATGTCCTTGCGAGGAGCGGTAGCGACAAAGCAGTCCCTTCGGTTCGGAGAGATTGTTTCGCTTCGCTCGCGATGACGGTTTCCGGACAGCCTAAAAACGGAATTCCCCGTACCCTCACCGTTTGTCGTTCCCGAGAGCCTGTGCTAGAATTGGGCTTGATGACAGCTTCGGCCAAGCCTCAAACGCGGCTGCTCTCCGGCAATGAAGCCCTGGCCCTGGGCGCCTATCACGCCGGCGTCAGCGTGGCCGCCGCCTATCCCGGCACGCCCAGCACCGAGGTGCTCGAGAGCCTCGCCCGGTTCCCGGACATTTACGCCGAGTGGTCCACCAACGAGAAGGTGGCCATGGAGGTGGCGCTGGGCGCATCCTACGCCGGGGCGCGCGCCCTGGTCGCCATGAAGCACGTCGGGCTGAACGTCGCCGCCGACCCCTTCCTGGCGGCCGCCACCACCGGGGTCAAGGGGGGCCTTGTCGTCGTCAGCGCCGACGACCCCGGCATCCACAGCTCGCAGAACGAGCAGGACAACCGCCACTACGCCCGCCTGGCCAAGGTGCCCGCCCTCGAGCCTTCCGACAGCCAGGAGGCCTACGACCTCGCCATGCTGGCCTTCGCCATGAGCGAGACGTTCGATACCCCGGTGATGCTTCGCAGCACCACCCGCGTCTCCCACTCCAAGTCCGTCGTGCGCACCGCCGCCCAAAGAGTCGAACGCGACCCCGCCGGCTTTAAGCATGACCTGGAGAAGTTCGTCATGCTGCCCGTCTTCGCCTGGCTCCGCCGGCCCCTTATCGAGGAACGGCTTGTCAGGCTAGTCCGGCACGCGGAAACCTTCCCTTTTAACCAGGTGTTCATGAGCAGCCCCGACCTGGGCATCGTCACCAGCGGCATCGCCTACCAGTACGCCCGCGAGGTCTTCCCCGGCGCGTCCTTCCTCAAGCTCGGCATGACCTACCCGCTGCCCGCCGGGCTTATCCGCGACTTCGCTTCCCGGGTGAAAAGGCTCGTCGTCATCGAGGAGCTTGACCCGGTGCTCGAAGAAGGCATCCGGGCCCTGGGCCTCCCGGTCAGCGGCAAGGAGTTCATTCCCCGGATGGGGGAGCTTAATCCCGCCATTATCGAGGACGCCGCCCGGGCGGCCGGTCTCCTGCCGGGCAACCCTGTAATAAAGGCGCCGGAGTCGCCCCTACCCAAGCGCCCGCCCCTGCTCTGCCCCGGCTGCCCTCACTCCGCCCTCTTTTTCGCGCTTAACGCCTTCGGCCAGCGTTCCAGGGCCAGCGGACGCCCGAAGCTGATAATCACCGGGGACATCGGTTGCTACACCCTCGGCGCTTACCCGCCCCTGAACGCCATGGACACCTGCGCCTGCATGGGGGCCAGCATCGGCCAGGCCATCGGCATGGAAAAGGCCGGCGTCGCCGAAAAGGTCGTGGCCGTCATCGGCGATTCGACCTTTCTTCACTCGGGCGTCACCCCGCTGGTGAACGCCGTCTACAACCAGAGCCGCATCACCCTGGTCATCCTGGACAACAGCACAACCGCCATGACCGGCCACCAGGAGCACCCCGGTACCGGCGTCACCGCCCGGGGCCAGCCGACAGACGCCGTGAAGCTGGAAGACCTGGTCAGGGGGGCCGGCGTCAGCGACGTGAAGGTAATCGACGCTTTTAATGTCAAGGAGATTGTCGGCGGCGTGCGCGGCGCCCTCAACAACGACCGGCTCTCGGTAATAATCGTGCGCGGCGATTGCGCCGTGAAAATACGGGACCCGGCCCCCGCGGTCACGATCGACCGGCAAAAGTGTGACGATTGCGGCGCCTGCCTCCGCCTGGGTTGTCCCGCCATCCAGAAGAACGAGCGCCTCTTTATCGAAGAGACGATGTGCATCGGCTGCGGCGTCTGCGCCCAGCTTTGCGCCCGAAGGGCGATAAGCTGATGGGAAAGCTGGACTTTATCGTGACCGGCGTCGGCGGGCAGGGGGTCGTCCTCGCCTCCGATGTCATCGCCGAAGCCGCCCTGGATTCAGGCTACGATGCCAAGAAGACGGACACCATCGGCATGGCGCAGCGCGGCGGCGGCGTCGTCAGCCACGTCCGCATGTCCGCCAGGGTCTGGTCGCCGCTGGTCAAGCCGGGCGAGGCCGATATCATCCTGGCCTTCGAGAAGCTGGAGGGCGCGCGGTGGGGGGCTTACCTGGAACCGCGGGGCGTGATCATTTTAAATAACCACGCCAGTCCTCCGTTATCCGTCAACCTGGGCAAGGAAAAGTACCCCGCCGATGACGAGATTATCGACCTGCTGCGGCCCGTGGCCGGCCGGATTTACCTGGTGAACGGCTCCGCCCGCGCCGCCGGGCTGGGCAACCTCAAGGTGCTGAACACCTACATGCTGGGCTGCCTCTCGACCTTTACCCCCCTGGCGCCGCCGGTCTGGGAGGCGGTTATCGCCCGCCACCTGCCCCCCAGGAGCCTGGAAATCAACCTGCAAGCCTTTCACCTGGGCAGAGAGGAGATTACCAGTGCCCGTATCTGACAGGGTCCGCGCCGCCATGAGGGAAGGCTCGTGGATACGGAAAATGTTCGAGGAGGGGGTCGTCCTCAAGCAGCGTTACGGCGCGGCGGCGGTGTTCGACCTCTCCCTGGGCAACCCTATCATGGAGCCGCCGCCCGGGCTCGACGAAGAGCTTCGGAGGCTGGCAAACAATCCTTTACCCGGCATGCACCGCTACATGGAGAACGCCGGCTACCCTGAGACCCGGGCCGCCGTCGCCGCACAGCTCTCGCGCGAGACCGGGCTCGATTTCACCTTCAAAGACATCATCATGACCTGTGGGGCCGCCGGCGCCCTGAACGTCGTCCTGAAGACCATACTCGACCCGGCGGGCGAGGTCATCCTGTTCGCCCCCTACTTCGTGGAGTACGCCAACTATATCGATAACCACGGCGGGGTGCTCAGGGTTCTGCCAGCCGGTGCCGGTTTCATGCCCCGCCCCGACCTCCTGGAGCAAGCGATAAATCCCCGGACGCGGGCGGTCATCATTAACTCCCCGAACAACCCCACCGGCGTCGTCTACAGCCAGGACGCGTTGCGCGCCGTCGCCGCCGTCCTGCAGGAGAAAGAGGCCGCGCTGGGCACCGAAATCTACCTCGTCAGCGACGAGCCTTACCGCAGGATAATCTTCGACGGGCTGGAGTACCCCTCCCCCCTGCTTCACCACGCCCGGACTATCGTGGTCAACTCGCACTCCAAAGACCTCGCCCTGCCCGGCGAGCGCATCGGCTATATCGCGCTGCACCCGGAGTGCCCCGGCCGCGACGACCTGCTGAACGGCTTCACCTACTGCAACCGGACGCTGGGCTACGTCAACGCCCCGGCCCTGATGCAGCGCCTGGTGAGCAAGCTGCAGGATACCACGGTGGATGTCGGCCGGTACCAGGCCACACGCGACTTCCTTTACACCCGCCTGAAAGACCTGGGCTACTCCCTGGTCAGGCCGCAGGGGGCTTTCTACATGTTCCCCGAAACGCCGGTCGAGGATGATGTCGCTTTTGTCAGGGAGATGCAGGAGCTCAAAGTTCTGGTCGTCCCCGGCCGCGGCTTTGGCTGTCCCGGCCATTTCCGCATTTCCTACTGCGTTGACGACCGCACCATCGAGGGCGCCATCCCCGCCTTTGCGGCCCTGGCAAAAAAATACGACCTGAAGAAGCAATCCGCGTGAACCAGTCGCCGGAAGAAGCAGCCCGCACCGCCGAGACCATCGCCCGGCTGAAATCCCTGGAGGCCGCGGAGCCTATCGCCGCTTTCCTGCAGATGCGCCTGCTGGAGCTGTCGCCCGGCTACGCCCGCGTCTCGGCCAAACTCAAGCCCGAGTACCGCAACTTCAACGGCGTCATCTTCGGCGGCATCGCCATGTCGCTGGCCGACCAGGCCTTCGCCTACGCCTCCAACAGCCTGTCGCACCCCAGTGTCGCCACCCAGATGAACGTCCACTTCGTCGCCGGGCCCGCCGTTGACGACGAGCTTATCGCCGAATGCCGGGTGGTGCGCAGCGGCCGGCGCGTCGGCATCTCCCAGATGACCGTTACCAACCAGGACGGCAAGCTAATCGCCGTGGCCACCGGCACGACCGTTCCGCTGAACAGCGTAATAAACCATGAGAAACCAGGCTGATTTGATTGACTTCCCGCCTCGGACACAGTAAAATGTACCTTAATTTAACTTGAGCTATGTCGGTAATGTCAGGGTTAAAGGGCAGGAGAAAGCGCTTCATGTTTACCAGGCGCATCTGAGTGCGCCTGGGGAGTCCCACAGAACGTTTCGCAGTTAAATACCTCCCCCGGCGGGAGGTATTTTTTTGGCTGGTAAATTTGAAAGGCTGATGGAAACGGAAGGGCTCGACACTATTCCCCGGCTGGTCGCCCACAACCGCCTGAAGCGGGGACGCCGCACCGCCATGAGCATGAAGTGCTTCGGCGTCTGGCAGCGCTATACCTGGGAAGACTGCTACCGGAACGTCAAGTACTTCTCCCTGGGTATGACAAGCCTCGGCCTCGAGCCCGGCGACGTCGCCTGCATCATCGGCGATAACGAGCCGCCGTGGTTCTGGGGCGAGTTCGGCGTCCAGGCCGCCGGCGGCATCGGCACCGGCATCTTCGTGGACTCCATCCCCTCCGAGGTCAAGTACATCGCCGCCGATTCCGCCGCGAAATACGCCATCGTCAACGACCAGGAGCAGACCGACAAGTTCCTGGAGATCAAGGCCGAGCTGCCCGACCTCAGAAAGGTAATCTACTGGGACCCCAAGGGCCTGCGGAGCTATAACGACCCGCTGCTCATCAGCTTCGCCGAGGTGATGGCGCTCGGCAAGGAATATGAAAAGACGCACCCCGGCCTCTTCGAGGAGAACCTGGCCCGGGGCAAAGGCGACGACTGCGCCTTCATCTACTACACCTCCGGGACGACCGGCCTGCCCAAAGGGGCGATACTCACTCACCGCGCCATTATCAACACCGCCCGGGGGTTCGTCAGCCGCTACCCGCTTACCGAGAACGACGACCTCATCTCCAACTTCCCGGCGGCCTGGGTCGGCGACAGCTTCTTCGCCACCATCCCGCACCTGCTCACCGGCGCCCGGCTCAACTTCCCCGAAGAGCCGGAGACCGTCGCCGAGGACACCCGGGAGGTCGGTCCCAACTTTGTTATCTACGGCCCCCGCCAGTGGGAGAGCCTGGTCAGCGACATCCAGGTCAAAATCATGGACGCCCACCCCTTAAAGCGCCTCGCCTACCGCCTTTTCCTCCCGGTCGGCCACCGGGTCGCCGATTTGAGTTTCCGCAACGAGACGCCCAACTTCTTCTGGAAAGCCCTGCACGGCATCGCCTACCTGGCGCTGTTCCGGCCGCTCAAGGACCGCCTGGGACTGAGCAAGGTGAGGTTCGCCGTCACCGGCAGCTCCGTCCTCAGCCTGGACACCTTCCGGCTCATCCACGCCGTCGGCATCGAGCTGCGGCAGAACTACGGCAGCACCGAGGCCGGCTTCATCTCGTCGCACGGCAAGGGCGAGATCCACTTTGAGAGCGTGGGGCGTCCCGCCCTGGGCGCCGAGGTCAGGGTCGCCGACAACGGCGAGATGCTGGTCCGCAGCGACTGCATGTTCAGCGGCTATTACCATGACCCGAAGAAGACGGCCGTTACCCTGCGCGACGGCTGGTGCCACACCGGCGACGCCGTCAACATCGATGACGAGGGCCATCTCATCTTCCTCGACCGGCTGGAGCACCTGGGCGAGCTCAGCACCGGCACCAGGTACGCCCCGCAGTACATCGAGGGGCGGCTGCGCTTCAGTCCCTACATCAAGGACGCCATGGTCATCGGCGGGCGGGACAAGAGCTTCGTCTCCGCTATCATCAATATCAACTTCGAGATGGTGGGCAAATGGGCGGAGCGCCGCCGTATCCCTTACACGACCTTCGTCGACCTCTCCCAGAAAAAGGAGGTCGCCGGCCTCATCGTCAAAGACCTCGCCCGCGTCAACAGCTACCTGCCGGAGCCTTCCCGGGTCAGGAAGTTCGTCCTGATGCACAAGGAGTTCGACGCCGACGAAGCCGAGCTTACCCGGACGAAGAAGCTGCGCCGCGAGTTCATGGAGAAGCGTTACGGCGACCTCATCGAAGCCATCTACGGCAACGGCCGCGAGGTCGGCGTCAAGGCCCCGGTGACCTACCGCGACGGGCGTAAAGGCGAGGTAACGACCAACATCAAAATCCGCGACCTGGATGAGAGGATGGCATAATGGCGCAGCTACCGCAGTACCTGATTACCGGCATCGCCGTGGGCATGGTCTACGCCC
>JACPQH010000120.1 GCA_016190585.1 Chloroflexota bacterium
CTGCCTGACGCCAGGTCGCTGCCCACCGGGTAACCGGCGGCGTCAGTCTCCCGGATGCTTACCACCACGCTGCCGCCGGGATTGCCCGACTTGACCAGCGCCAGGCTGACGCTCGTCACGGTGTGGGACGTCTGTGCCTGGAAGGTCTGAGCCCGCCAGAAAGAACCGTAGAAGATGTCCGCGCCGTTAGGGTTGCCGTTGCTCTCGTGGAGAGTCGGGGTTGGAGCTGGATTAGGAGCAGGCGTGGGGGTAGGGGTCGGGGTCGGAGTTGGCGTAGGAGAAGGACTGGGGGCGGACGCGGTCGCCGAGTTGCCGTAGACCCGGAAACCGGCATCCCAGCCCCGGGAGACCATTTCTACCCAGCTCGTCCCGTTAGCGCTGCCTGTAACCCAGCCGCCGGCGTACGTGCTGCTCAGGTTCGTCAGGTAGTAGAGAGGACTGCTTTCAGTGGCGCCCGAAGCCCGCCACACGATGGCGTAGCTCTTGCCCGCCGTTAGCGTTACCTCTTTACTCAGGTTGAAACTGTACCAGGTCGTCGGGCTCCATGAGCTCCCGATGGAGCTCGTGCTCAGGCTGCCTGACGCCAGGTCGCTGCCCACCGGGTAACCGGCGGCGTCAGTCTCCCGGATGCTTACCACCACGCTGCCGCCGGGATTGCCCGACTTGACCAGCGCCAGGCTGACGCTCGTCACCGTGTGGGACGCCTGTGCCTGGAAGGTCTGCGCCCGCCAGTAAGGACCGTAGAAGATGTCCGCGCCGTTGGGGTTGCCGTTGCTCTCGTGGAGGGTCGGGGCGGCCAGGGCTGTCAGACCCGGAGCGACCAGACTGGTGAGCAGGCTTAGTAATAATACTAAAGCTACTAATAACCTCTTCATTTAATCTCCTTTCTGTGTATTGCCGTAGCTATGAACCAACCGGATTATCGACTTTTACCGGGCGTGAACTGGACCGAAAGTCTACCGGAGAGATAAATAAAAAAGCCCCTCGGGGCGCCTTTAGACGCTCTCTGGGGCTTTTAAGCCTTCTGGGACGGTCAAGCCGTCTGACTACTTAGTTAGGTTAGGTACCTACATACCTCGTGTACCTCGGGCTTATGATAAGCCAGGGGCGGCCGGGTGTCAAGCGGGGAGAAGGTACTGACCAATGGTACTATAAGGGACAATACCTATATAATCCGGCCAAACGTTGTAAAAACTTATAAGGGAGCATACGTATTGTTTCGCCGGGGAGGGGACTGCTACCATAATAGAAAGAGCGATAACGGCGCAAGGCCTCGGGAGGACGGAATGAACCTGGAAATCTCGGCCGCGGTACTGCTGGTACTCCTGACCACCAAGGAATTGGCCGGGGCCGCCGGTTCGGCGCGTTTGCGGCGGGCGGCCGTATGGCTGTATATCCCTATCGTGCCGATGATGGCGTTGTTTGTGACCGCTTCCGCCGCGAGGTTGGCCGAAATCCTGGCCTAGGGATCAAGGGGAAGCCAATTCAATCGGCGTCCGGTATCTCCTGCACGGCGGTCTCCGGCGTTGCTCCGGTGACGTTGACCCAGAGGTAAAGCGGCTCCAGGTACGGCCGGTTTTGCCCGTCCCGGTAGAGCACGAACTGGACTTTCTGGTCCGGCCCGGCGGCATTCAGAACAAAGCCCACCTCAGCCTGCCACTCCTGCTTGTCAGCCAGGGCCACGGGCCCGACCTCGGCCACCTGGTCGCCGCCGGACAGCACCTTTACCCGGTAAGTCGCCGCGACCCCTTCGTTATTGGTGATGCCCAGGATGATGGCGCCCCGCTCACCTGACGCCAGCTCCGAGGGGACGCCCTCTTTGCCGTCCTGGCTGAGGATATAAAACTGGGTAAAGGTCTCGCTGGCTTTGGGGCTCATGATGAAAGAGCCAGCCGTGAACAGCGCCGCCGCCACGACCAGCAGCATCACAACCGTGAAGACCTGGTCCCGGATTCCCGTGCCGCGGAGCGATATCGCCGGCCAGGCCCAGCGCTCGGCGCTGCCGCGGTCCGGCGCCCGCCGGTGCCGCAGCCAGGCGACTACCGAGCAGGCCATGATAAAGACCGTCCCGGCGAACAAGACCGGCTCAAGCCTTATCCCCCACGGCGTGTAGTTCAGCATCAGCCCGATCAGCGGCATGACGGCGATGCTTAAACCGAAACTGAGCGCCACCAGCTCAATGCCGCCCATGCCCTTCCGGTAAGCGAACAGGGCCGCGACCAGGGCGTAACCGGGGACAAAAAGCAGGAAGGGTATCCCGAGGATGACCCGGATGGCAGGCACCGGCAAGAGATACACTGTTAACAGCAATGCCAGGGACAGCAGATTGATCAGGACGAGGGACTGGGAGAATCGTGTTCGCATGCGCACTCCTGGGTAGCGTTCGGTGACGCCACAGACCAAATTTTTTACCCGGTCGCTCTGGATTATATGCCCGAAACCGGGGCCGGGCAATTAGTACGGTTACGTAACGATTTTTAGGTACCGCCCTTATCTTTTGTTAGGTACCTGTACTAATTGTCCCCCCTTTCTCCCCCTCGGTAGACTTTAAACAGTCCAGCACTGAGGAGGAAAGAGGCTATGTCTACCGGCCTGACCATGATCCCGATGGCCAAACCCATTATCAATGCCGAGGAACTGGCAGCGGTCGAGGCCGTCCTTAAGTCCGGCCTCATCAGCCACGGCGAGAAAGTCGACCAGTTCGAGGAAGCCTTCGCGTCATTAATCGGTACGACGTACGCCGTCGCGGTGAACTCCGGGACGGCCGCTCTCTACATCGCCCTGCTGGCCCACGGTGTCGGCCCCGGCGACGAGGTTATCACGACGCCGTTCTCCTTCATCGCCACCGCCAACTCGATTTGGCTGACCGGCGCCCGGCCGGTCTTCGCCGACATCGACGGGGAGACGCTGAATATCGACCCGGCCGATGTCCTGAGCAAGGTCACCCCCCGGACGAAGGCGATCATGCCCGTGCATCTGTACGGGCAGCCGGCCGACATGGGCCCGCTGATGGAGATCGCCGGCAGGTACAATCTGGCGGTAATCGAGGACGCCTGCCAGGCACACTGCGCCGGGTACCGCGGCCGCAACGCAGGCACGTTCGGCACCGGCTGCTTCTCCTTCTACCCCACCAAGAACATGACCACCGGCGAAGGCGGCATGCTGACCACGAACGACCGCGCTATCGCCGAGAAAGCGAAGGTTTTCCGGAACCACGGCATGAAGCAGCGGTACTACCATGAAAGCCTGGGGTTTAACTACCGCATGACCAACATGTCCGGGGCGCTCGGCCTGTGCCAGATTAAGAATCTCCCGGAATGGAACGCCCGCCGCCAGGGCAACGCCGAATTCCTGACGCGCGAGCTGCGCGGCCTGGACGGCCTGGTAACACCGCCTGTCAAGCCGTACGCCACCCATGTTTTCCACCAGTACACCGTGCGGGTGACCGAAGGTTTCGGCCTGACACGGGACGGACTCAGGGAGCGGCTGAAGGCGAACGGTATCATGACCGAGGTCTATTATCCCGTACCCATCCACCAGCAGTCGCTGTACCGGGATTTCGGCTACACCGACCACCTGCCGGTCTCCGAAAAAGCCTCGCGGGAGGTTGTTTCCCTGCCGGTACACCCGTCGCTGACGGGCGAAGACCTGGCGTACATCGCGCGGACCATCATCGAAAGCAAGGAGATGGCGAAAGCATGAGTCTGAAGATCGAGCCGCAAGTCGTCATGGGCAAGAACGTGGAAATCGGGCAGGATGTGACCATCGAGGACGGCGCCCGTATCGGGAACAACGTCTCGCTGGGGGACAACGTCATCATCCGGAAAGGCGCCTGCGTAGGCGACAACGCCGTTATCGGCTACCGGGACTTTCACTGGAAACGCCCGGCGGAAGGCGCCATCGTCACCGAGATCGGCGAGAACGCCATCGTCCGCAGCGGCACGGTTATCTACTGGGGCACGCGGCTCGGGCCGGGCTCCATGATAGGCCACAACACGGTTGTCCGGGAAATGACGGTAATCGGGCATGACACCTATATCGGCTCCCTGACGGCCATCGAGGGCGATACAAAGATAGGCAACTATGTGGGCATCCACACGCAGTGCCATATCACCAAGTTCTGTGACATCGGCGACTACACCTTTATAGCGCCGCTGTTCGTCGGGGCCAATGACAACCCCATGCAGCACCGCCGGGCAGGCCACGGCCAGCAGCTTACCGGCTTTACCACGGAAGAGGGCGTCCGCATCGCCGTCGGCGTCACGGTACTCCCCGGCGTCCGGTTCGGGAAGGGGAGCATGGTCGGCGCCGGAGCCGTCGTCACCAAAGACGTGCCCCCTTACACACTAGTGATGGGGGTTCCGGCCAGGGTCGTCAGAGACGCCCCCAGGGACGAGGTAATCAAGCCGCCGACCGTGTGAATACCGGCAAGAGGACGGGGGAAGGGGATATGTACAAGGGAAAAAAAATCGGGGTGGTAACTGCGGCTTATAACGAGGAAAAACTCATCGCCGAGACGGTCCAGACCATTCCGCAATTTGTAGACAGGATCTACGTCACCAACGACGCCTCCACGGACGCCACCGGCCGGATACTCGCCGGGATGAGGGACAGCCGCCTGCTGGTCATGACGCACGCCAAACGGAGCGGCGCCGGCGCGGCCACGCTCTCCGGATACAAAAAGGCCTGTGAAGAAGGCATGGACGTCGTCGCGGTCATGGCCGGCGACGGCCAGATGGACCCGGCGATACTTGGCCGGATCCTGGACCCCGTGGTTGAGGGAAAAGCGGAATATTCTAAGGGCGACCGCCTGAGCGTGCCGGGCCAGAGCCGGGGGATGCCAGCCTGGAGATTGTTCGGCAACTCGCTGCTCACCTACATCATCAAGGTCGCCTCGGGCTACTGGCGGCTGGTTGACCCGCTAAACGGCTACACCGCGATAACGCGCCAGGCTTTGATGCGGATAGATTTGGATAAAGTAGAGAAGGACTACGCTTTTGAGACCGACCTGCTGGTCAAGCTCAATGCCGCCAATACCACGGTTGTCAACGTCCCTATGCCGGCCAGGTACCGCAGCGAGAAATCCAAGATTACCTATCTCCGTTTCACGACGCGGCTGAGCTGGATAATCGCCCGCGACTACGCCTGGCGGCTGTGGACCAAGTACCTCGGGCCGAAAAGCAGGCGCGCGCCCGAAAAAGCGGAGGAATACATTGAAAATCGGAGTTATCGGCGTTGGTAGCATGGGGCGGAATCACGCCCGGATCTATGCGGAGCTCCCCGGCGTCGATCTGGTCGGCGTCGCGGATATCGATTTTGCCCTGGCCCGGGAGGCCGCCGAGCGGTTTCACACGGTGCCTTTCAACAGTTACGAGGAGCTTCTCGGACAAGGACTGGACGCCGCCAGCATCGTTGTCCCGACCTCGATGCACAAAGAGGTGGCCCTGGCCGCCGTCCGGCGTCACACGAGCGTACTCGTCGAAAAGCCCCTGGCTGATGCGGTCCCGGCCGCCCGCGAGATAATACAGTCGGCCCGGGAGAACAATGTCAGGCTCATGGTGGGCCACGTCGAGCGGTTCAACCCGGTGGTGTCCGTGCTGAAAAAGCAGGTCCGCGGCGACCAGATAAGCCTGATCGAAATCACGCGCATCGGCCCCTTCCCGCCGCGAATCCGGGATGTCGGCATCCTGATAGACCTGGCCACCCATGATATCGACCTGATAAGGCACCTGACGGGATCGGAGTTCAACCAGATGTACGGGCTGACCTCCCAGAACGTAGCCGAACACGAAGACACCGCCGTCCTGGTCTTCGAGATGGCTAACGGGAGCCTGGCGCGCATCACGACCAACTGGCTCACGCCGTTCAAGGTAAGGGAGCTGACCGTCGCCACCAAGGACAAGTTCATCAAGGCCTCGCTGACCGATCAGAAGGTGACCGAGTACAGCAAGTACGGCGAGAACGATTCCTACCTGGTCAAGGAGGTCAGGGTGCCCTTCGGCGAGCCGCTGAAACTGGAGCTCGAGGCGTTCGTCAATTCCGTGCGCGACGGCACCACGCCGCCGGTTACCGGCGAGGACGGCCTGAAAGTGCTTGAGGTGCTGAGCCAGGATTTCCACGATCTCGGGAGAGGGGGGGAACTCCACAAGATGTCACCCAAGCAGATATCTTTCGTGGGAGTTTGATATGAAAATATGCATCGTCACGTCTTCCTTCCCGAGGTATGAAGGCGATTACGCCGGGTACTTCATCTATGAACAGGCGATGGGGCTGGCGCAAAAACACGAAGTCCACGTTATCTACCCCACCGACCACGAGACCACCCCGGGCGGGGACACCCTTTACCGCCACCCGCTGCCATACCCCTTCCGGACTTATCCGCTGGCCCAGGTACGCGGGCTGGACCTCGCCAACACCTTCCGCCTCCTCTATTCGATGAGGCGGGAGATCAGGCGCGTGAAACGCGAGCATGATATCGACCTGTTTTACTCATTCTGGACCATCCCCAGCGCCTTTGTCTGCGCCCTGACGTGCGGCGGTACGCCCTTTCTCGCCGGGCTGATGGGCTCAGATGTGACCGTGTTCGGCCGGAACGGGATGGCCCGCCCGTTCATCAGTTACGCAATCAGGCGGGCCAACGGCATCATCGCCCTGAGCAACGACCTGAGGAATGAAGCCGTAAAGCTGGGGGCCGAGGCCAGCAGGATATCCGTCGTGCCCAGCGGCGTGGACATCACCCGCTACCGGCCGATGCCTAAAAAGGACCTGCGGGCGGGGCTGAGGCTGCCCGACGGCGTCCTGGTGCTGTACGTCGGCAGCCTTTTCAAGCTGAAGAGGGTTGACGGCATCATCCGGGCCAGCGCCCGCCTGAGGCCGCGTGACTTTCACCTGGTCATCGTCGGCGACGGCCCAGAGAGGGAGTCGCTGGAAAACCTGGCGGATTCAACCGGCGCCAAGAATATCATCTTCGCCGGGAAGGTCGCCCATCATGATGTGCCGCTCTACATGGCGGCGTCGGATATCTTGGTGCTGTTCTCCGAGACCGAGGGGCTGCCCAGCTGCGTCCAGGAGGCCATGGCGTCAGGCCTGCCGGTGGTGGCCAGCAATGTCGGCGGGCTGCCCGACCTGGTCGCCGACGGGGTAACCGGCTATCTGGTCGACAGCGAGAACGAACTGGCATCAGCTCTGGACAGGCTCATCTCGTCGCCGTCCATGACGGCCGGGCTGGGTATGAACGCCCTGAACTTCGCGCGCCGGAACCTCTGCGTGGACAGCGTCGTGGAGCGGATAGGCGCGCTCTGCGAGTCCAGGACCAACGGGCACGCCCGCTTGTGCGATTTTCCGGTTAGCCAGGAGAGCCAGAAGGGGTGAAGCCGGCGGTGTACGCGAGGTTGGGGCACAGCCTGGCGAGCCCGCCACCGCGGCGGCCGGACCTGGGCGTCCTGTCCACCTTCAACGCCGAGTTCTTGTCAGACATGCTTGAGATACAGTCGCCCCTGGCGGGCTCCGTCCACGTCATCGCCCCGGGCCTGACGTACCAGCCGGCCAACACCGTTTTACACCGGTTAAACTACGAGATCGGCCAGGGCGTGCTCGCCCAGGTCTGGAACCAAATAACCGGCCAGATAAGGATGTCCTGGCATGTCGCCCGGTTGAGCGGGAAGGTGGATTTCTGGGTGTTCGTGGCCTGCGATGTCTTTTTGCTCCCCGCGATAACGGCCCGGGCGCTGCGGAAAAGGGTCTTGCTTACGCAGCTCGGCAGCCTGGAAAAAGAGATGGCGCGGAAAAAACGCCTGCTCAATCCGGTACAGGGACTGTTAAAAAAAATGACGAGCGCCGTGTCCAGCGGCATAGTCGTTTATTCAACCCGGCTCATCAGCCAGTGGCGGCTAGAACGCTACCGCAAGAAAACGATTGTGTCCCAGAGCATATACATCAAGCCGGAATTCAATATCTCTAACCCGTTAAGCCAGCGCGAGAAGATAATCGGCTACGTCGGCCGTCTCTCGCCGGAAAAGGGTGTATGGAACTTCGTGCAGGCCGTGCCGCTGGTACTGAAAAAGGAGCCGGACGCCAGCTTCGTCATCGTGGGTGACGGCCCCCTGCTCGATGATGTCCGGGATTTTATCAGCCGGAACCGCCTGGCTGACAGCGTCCGGGTCACCGGCCGCGTCCCGCGGCAAGACGTCCCCAAGGTGCTTAACGAGCTGCGGCTCTTTGTTTGCCCGTCCTATACCGAGGGCATGCCCTTCATCCTGCTCGAGGCGATGGCCTGCGGGGCGCCGGTATTGACCACGCTGGTCGGCGCCATCGGCGACATCATCGTCGATAAACAGACCGGCTTTATCACGGAGAACAACGAGCCGGAACGCCTGGCGGATAACATGGTCCGCGCGCTCCGCCACCCCCGCTTGCGTGAAATCTCACAGTCGGCCAGGAGCCTGGTGGCGAACGATTTTTCCCTCGGCGAGGCCCGCCGGCGGTACCGGACAGTCATGGCGGCGGGTTCGCTTCGTACCCGATGTTGAGGAGGAGTGCAGGGTTTTAAGATGAAAAGACAGAACGCAGGGATTTTAGTTATCGTCCTGGCCGGGATACTCCTGCTGTCCTGCTCGCCCGGCGTCACGCCTACCGCCGTACCGGCGAGCACCCATCCGCCCGCCCCGGCGACCACGCCGCTTCCCGACCCGGCCACCC
>JACPQH010000121.1 GCA_016190585.1 Chloroflexota bacterium
GCCCCGGGTTAACGAGTCCGGTTTCTACGAGATGCGCTTCGAAGCGATCGGCGGTCTCGGGGCGAACCTGGCGGGACAGGTGCTGGCGCAAGCCCTCGTGCTCGGGCAGGGTCTGAACGGCGCCCACTTCTCCACCTACGGCTCGGAGAAGAAAGGCTCGCCGGTCAAGTCGCACATCAGGCTGTGCGCGCCGGATAGAGAGGTGCGCACCAGCAATCCCATTGACCGGCCCCACCTCCTGGCGCTCTTCCATCCCTGCCTGCTCAAGGTTGAAGGCACAGCGCGCGGCCTTTACCCGGACAGCGTCATCGTGGTCAACAGCCCGGACCCCCTGGACGACGTGCGCTACCGGGCGAAGATATTCTCGGGCACGCTCGCCGTTATCGATGCCCTGGGCATCGCGGTGCGGAACCATACCCGCATCAACACCGCCATGCTCGGCGCCATCGTCCGCGCCTCCGGTTTTATTGACCCCGAGCCGGTCAAGAATGCCATCGCCGGCTTGCTGGGCAAGGGCAAACCCAACTTGGTACAGTCGAACCTGAACACCTTCCAGGAAGGCTTTGAGCAGGTTCAGGTCAAAGAACTGGAGCCTGACGAGCGTTTCAATCCGGAAACGGCCGAACGCCATGCCGGCTATGTTCACGGCCTGGGCTACGCCAGCGCCCCCGCCGGCGGCGTCATCCTGAACTCGGGCAACACGGTGCTTAAAGACCTGAGCGCCTCGCGGCAGGGGATATTTCCCCTCTTCCACCGCGACCGCTGCATCGACTGCGGGCTGTGTACCCAGACCTGCCCGGACTTCGTCTTCGTCTGGGAGCCCGGCCTGGACCGGAAAGGCGCGCGCAACCTGGTATTAAAAGGTCCCGACCTCCAGTACTGCAAGGGCTGCCTGAGGTGCGTCCCGATATGCCCCACCCAGGCCCTCACCATCGAGTGCGAGCGGCCGGAGTTCGCTTACACCGCCGATGCCCAGCTCTGGGGGCCCCCGGAAGCTCTGTCGAGCATGGGTGAGGACAATGCGCCCGCCCGCTGGGAGCAGAAAGACGGCTACTGGTGGTACCGGGTCGGCTAAGGAGGCAAGCGTGGTAGAGACAGCGCAGAGCGGCGCCCGGCTGGCGGGCCAGGTACTGGACTTCAGGAATGGCAACGAGATGGTGGCCCTGGCAGCGCGCCAGATAAACTTCCATGTCATGGGCTACTACCCGATAACGCCCTCCACCGAGATCGCCGAGGAGCTGGACGAGACCTTCGCCGCCGGCGAGCATGGCATCCGCATGATACCCGCCGACGGCGAGCACGGCGCCGCCGGCATCTGCTACGGGGCGGCGCTGGGCGGCGGGCGGGTGCTCAACGCCACCAGTTCCCAGGGGTTGCTTTATTCCCTGGAGCAGCTTCCGGTGCAGTCCGGGACGCGCTGCCCCATGGTGCTCAACGTGGTGAGCAGGGCCGTCAGCGGCCCGCTGAACATCAAGGGCGAACATTCCGATATCATGTTCGCGCTGAACACCGGCTGGATTATCCTCCTGGCGCGGAGCCCGCAGGCGGCCTACGACATGAACATCATCGCCGTGCGCCTCGGCGAGCACCCGGAGGTCAGGCTGCCTGTCATCGTGGCCATGGACGGCTTCTTCACCAGCCACCAGAAGCGGCGCGTGAGCTACTTCCAGGACGCCCAGACCGTGCGCGACTTCGCCGGCGCGCCCCGCCCCACGGTCACCGCCCTCGACCCCGAGAACCCCGTGACCATCGGCGCCTACATGAACGAGCCCGATTATATCAACAATCGCTACCAGCTCAAGCTGGCTATGGACGCCGCCGCGCGCGTCCAGCCGGAAATATTCGGCGAGTACGGCCGGCTCACCGGGCGCCACTACCCGCTTATCGACACGTACCTGATGGAGGATGCCGAGGCCTGCCTGTTCGCCCTGAACTCCGCCGCCGAGGCCGCCAAGGACGCTGCCGACCGGCTCCGGGCGCAGGGGCGCCGGGTGGGCGTCGTCAGCCCCAACGTCATCCGGCCTTTCCCGGCGGCGGCGATACGGGAGGCCATGAAGAACGTCAGGGCGGCGCTGATTGCCGACCGCGCCGATTCCTACGGGGCGCACGGCGGCAACATGGCCCACGAGGTCAAAGCCGCCCTCAAGGACGACCCGGACAACCGCACCCTGTGCCTCGCCCGGGTCTTCGGGCTGGGCGGTCGCGATTTCTACACGGAAGACGCCGAGGCCCTGCTCATGGAGGCCGTCCGCGCCGCCGAAACAGGCCGCGTAGAGGCGCCTTTCGACTACTACGGCGTGGAGCCCGGCAACCCCGAGGTACGCATGGAGCGCGTCACGCCGCCCATCAGCGAGGCGGCGGCCAGCCCGGGCCTGGCCCGGGCCGAGTGGGACGAGACCGCCGGCAAGGTGAAGGTCAACGTTCCCGGCCCGCGCCAGCTTATCGCCATGCCCGACCGCATCGCGCCCGGCCACGGCGCCTGTCCCGGCTGCGGCATCTTCCCCTCGCTCAAGCAGTTCTTCGAGGGCATCGAGGGCAACGTCGTTGTCCTCTTCCACACCGGCTGCGCCGAGATTACCACCACCCCCTACCCCTACAGCTCGCACCGCGTCACCTACATCCACAACCTCTTTCAGAATGGCGCGGCCACCCTCTCCGGCCTGCTGGAGATGTACCGGGAGCGCATGAAGCGCGGCGAGCTCGACGATAAAAGGCTCACCTTCATCATGGTGACCGGCGACGGCGGCATGGACATCGGCATGGGGCCGGCCATCGGCACCGCCCTCCGCGGCCATCCCATGATTATCCTGGAGTATGACAACCAGGGCTACATGAACACCGGCAACCAGTTGAGCTACGCCACGCCGCTCGGCACGCTCAGCTACACCAGCCATGTCGGCCCGGAGCAGGCAGGCAAGCGCTTCCAGCATAAGGACACCGCCCAGATTATGGCCGCCACGCACATCCCCTACGTCTTCACCTCGGTTGAAGGCCTCGGCACCGACCTGCCGCGTAAGGCGGCCAAGGCCCAGTGGTACGCGCGGCATGGCGGCTTCGCCTACGGCAAGTTCCTCAGCGTTTGCCCGCTCGGGTGGCGCTATGATGAAAAGCTCGGCCGGGAGCTGGTCCAGGCGGCGGTGGACTCCTGCCTCTTCCCGGTGTACGAAGTCGAGAACGGCAAGACCACTATCACCTACGACCCCGAGGAGCGTAAAAAACGGCTGCCGGTGGCGAAATGGCTGGGCATGATGGGCAAGACGAAACACCTGCTGAGCCCGGAATACACCGACGTCGTTCAGTCGCTGGAGAAGGAAATCGAACGGCGGTGGCGCCGGCTCAAGGCGATGCACGAGAACCCCCTCCTGTAACCGGAGAGTGCGATGTCATACTATATCGACGACGAGTGCATCCTATGCGGCGCCTGCGAGCCGGAGTGCCCCAACCAGGCCATCAGCGAGGGCGACACGAAGTACATCATCGACCCCGAGAAGTGCAGCGAGTGCATCGGCGCCTTTCCTGATTCCCGCTGCTCGGCGGTGTGCCCGGTGGACGCCCCGCACCCCCACCCCGACCGCCGCGAGGCCAAGGCCGATCTGCTCAACCGGTGGCGCCGCTTCCACCCCGGCGAGGAGCCGGCGGCGGGAACGTATTGACGTTCACCTGGCGGACTAGCCGAAAATGGGTTAACCGTCATTGCGAGGGCGAAGCCCGCGGCAATCCCGAAGATTATCACTCATGATACGCGAGAATTAATCCCGCTGGTGTGGTGTTTTGAATCAGCGTTAACCACGAGTTCATTCCAGAGAAGCGCCGCGACGAGGAATCCGTCTGCAAGCCGAGAGGCACGCGGCTTCCTTACCGCGTTTCGGAATGACAGCAGAGAAGTCGTTGGTTGCACAACAGTGGGTAACACCCGCGGCGGATGCTATAATGTAACACGATGAAAGCGCAGATTTTAGAGAAGACCGCCCCGGTGGAGGACCGCCCGCTGAGGCTGGTCTCCCTGCCGGCCCCGAAGCCCGGACCGGGCGAGATCCTGGTCAAGGTGTCCGTCTGCGGCGTCTGCCATACCGAGCTCGATGAGATCGAGGGGCGGCTGCCGGCCCGGCTCCCCGTCATACCGGGGCACGAAATCATCGGCACGGTCGCGGGCCAGGGCAAGGGCGCGGGCAGGTTCAAGCTTAACAGCCGGGTGGGTATCTCGTGGATACACTATGCCTGCCAGACCTGCGCGCTCTGCCGGGAGGGCTATGAGAACCTGTGCGCCGCGTTCCAGGGCACCGGCTGCCTGGTCCACGGGGGCTACGCCGAGTATACCGTCGTCCAGGAGGACTTTGCCTGCGCCGTCCCGAAAAGGTTCACCGACGCCCAGGCGGCCCCCCTCCTCTGCGCCGGGGCGATCGGTTTCCGGGCGCTAAAGCTTTCCGAGATCCGGCCCGGCCAGAACCTGGGGCTGTTCGGCTTCGGGGCCTCGGCGCATATCGTCATCCAGGTGGCCCGCTACTGGGGATGCAACGTCTTCGTTTTTACCCGGAGCGAGGCGCACCGCCGCCTGGCGGAGAAGCTGGGCGCGCTCTGGACGGGCGGGCCGAGCGAGACCCCCGCCTCAAGCCTGGACGCCGCCCTGGATTTCACACCGGCGGGGGCCACCGTTCCCATGGCTCTGCGGCTCCTGAACCGGGGCGCCCGCCTGGTGATTGCCGTCATCCGGAAAAGCGACCCGATCCCGCCGCTGGACTATACCAACCTCCTCTGGGACGAAAGGGAGATCAAGAGCGTGGCCAATATCACCCGCCAGGACGTCATCGAGTTCCTTTCCCTGGCTGACAAGATCCCCATCGTGCCCGAAGTCCGGGAGTTCCGGCTCGAAGACGCCAACGAGGCCCTCTCCCTGCTGAAACAGGGCGGGATACAGGGGGCGGCGGTCCTGAGGATGGGGTAAGATGGACAGGTTACGTATTACCTCGGGCGACATCCAGGCCGCTGCCGAGCTGAACGATACCCTCACCGCCCGCGCCATCTCCGCGGCGCTGCCCCTGAAAGGGCGCCAGCGCTGGGGCGACGAGATATATTTCGCGGTGCCGCTCAGCCTGGAGCAGGAGAACGGGCAGGAAGGGGTGGCGCGGGGCGACCTGGCTTACTGGCCGGAGGGGAACGCCATCTGCATCTTCTTTGGGCCGACGCCGGTCAGCCGCGGGCCGGAGCCGCGGGCGGCCAGCCCGGTGACCGTCTTCGGCCGGGTGACCGGCGACACCGGGGTTTTCAAAAAGGTAGCGCCGGGGGCGGTCATTATCCTGGAGAGGCAGGTGGGATAGCCGGCCCGGGGCATGGAAGCGGGGAATGGGTTAAAGCCGGGCGTCAGTTGCCTTTTAGGTTGAACAGCACCGTAACGATGTCGCCGTCCTGCACCTCGTACTCGCGGCTCTCTTTGCGCTGCTTGCCCGCCCGGGCCACGGCGGTCTCGCTGCCCAGCGCCATCAGGTCTTCGTAGCGCATCACCTCCATGCGGATGAAGCCTTTCTCCATGTCCGTGTGGATCTTGCCGGCGGCGACCGGGGCCTTGTCCCCCTTGCCGCAGGTCCAGGCATGGACCTCGTCTTCGCCGGTGGTGAAGAAGCTGACCAGGCCCAGCGCCCGGTAAGCGGCGTGCAGCAGCCGCTCCATCGAAGACTCCTCAAGCCCGAGCTCGTGGAGGAACTCCGGCCGCTCCTCGGGCGCAAGCTGGCTGATATCGGCCTCGTCCTTGCCGCACACGGTAATCATCTCGGCGCCTTCCGCCGCGGCCAGCCTTCCCAGCGCGGCCACGTGCCGGTTGCGGCGTCCGCCGCGGCGCTGATATTGGCAATATAGAGCACCGGCTTCAGCGAGACGAGGTGGCATTCCCGGACGCTGGCAAGCTCCTGGGGGCCAAGCGCCTGCTTGCGCGCCGGGACCCCCTCCTGGATAGCGGCGTGTATCCTCTCGCAGTCGGCGGTCTCGCGGACGGCGTCCTTGTCGCCGGCGCGCACCCTCTTGGCCAGGCGCTGTATCTTGTTTTGCAAGGTGGCCGAATCCGCCGCCAGCAGCTCCAGGTCGACCGTCTCGACGTCCCGCACCGGGTCGATGGTGTCGTACTCGAAGGGGATGGCGTCGTCCTCGAAGCAGCGCACCACGTGCGCCAGCGCCTCGGCGTCCTTCACGTGCGCCAGCAGGCGGGAGCCGCGCCCGTTTTCCCGGGGGCCGCCCTTGAGGCCGGGGATATCAACCAGCTCGACGGTCGCCGGGGCAACCTTGCGCGGGCGGTACATAGCCACCAGCTTGTCGATGCGGCGGTCGGGCACATTTACCGCGGCCCGGTTCATCTCGGCGCCGTCATAGCTTGACGCCCCGGCGGCGGTTACGGCGTTAAAAATCACGGTCTTCCCGCAGGACGGCAGGCCTATCAGGCCGCAGCTTAAACCCATCTGGTCTTATCCTTCCCTGTTATTCACAGATTTCAGGCACAACCTGAATATTTTACCGGAAGCAGCGCCCGGCGTGCAACGGCCACCGGATCCAGGCGGCCGCTTGAATACCCGCCGCTACGCTTACTTGATTTATCCCGATTTTTCGAATTATAATCCAAGAACAAACCCTGGCGCACATTTTATGGGAAGGAGGAGTACAAATGCCTGAAAAGAAAATCGGTTCTATCAGCGATTTCTTTGCGCGGCCTGTGGTCGCCGGCGTTACCCTCTCCGATGCCCTGAAGCAGGGTGACCGGCTGCACATCAAGGGTCACACCACCGACCTCGAAATGGTCGTAAGCTCGATGCAGATTGACAACAAGACCGTCACCGAGGCCCGGGCCGGGGACTCCGTGGGCATCAAGGTACCGGACCGCGTCCGGCGCGGCGATGATGTTTTTAAAGTCACCGACTAGGCCGCCGGGCCGCTCAGCGCCTTGACCAGGCTGGCCATCTCAATCGCCGTCACCGCGGCGTCGAAGCCCTTGTTGCCTGCCTTGGTGCCCGACCGCTCGATAGCCTGCTCGAGGGTATCGGTAGTTATCACGCCGTTGACCACCGGCAGGCCGGTATCGAGGCTGACCTGGGCGATGCCCTTGGTCACCTCGGCGGCGATGTAGTCGAAGTGCGGCGTCCCGCCGCGTATCACCGCCCCCAGGCAGATGACCGCGTCATACCGGTCGCTCTGGCACATCTTGAGGGCGATCAAGGGTATCTCGAAAGAGCCGGGCACCCAGACCGTGTCCACGTCTTCCCGGCTGACGCCGTGCCGCACCAGGGCGTCCAGCGCCCCTTCGAGGAGCTTGCCGGAGAAAAACTCGTTGAACCTCGAGACGATAACGGCGAACCTGAGCCCCTTGCCGACCAGCATGCCCTCGATGCGTCTTTCCATTACTTACTCCTTCCCGGTTCCGGCGGGGGGCAGGTGCAGCTCATGCCCCATCTTTATCTGTTTGGTCTCCAGGTAGCGGCAGTTATACTGGTTGGGCGGCGTGATGATGGGCACCGTCTCCACGACCTTCAGACCGTAGCTCTCCAGCCCGATAACCTTCTTGGGATTATTGGTCAGGAGCCGGATCTTCTGCAGCCCGAGGTCGGCCAGTATCTGCGCCCCGATGCCGTAATCACGCAGGTCGGGGGCAAAGCCGAGCGAGAGGTTAGCCTCGACCGTATCCAGTCCCTCGTCCTGGAGGGCGTAGGCCCGGATCTTGTTGTGGAAGCCGATGCCGCGGCCCTCCTGTTTCATGTAGAGCAGGACGCCCCGCCCCTCCCGGGCGATACTCTCCATGGCCTGCTCTATCTGCGCCCCGCAGTCGCAGCGCAGGCTGCCGAAGACTTCGCCGGTGAGGCACTGGCTGTGCACCCGCACCAGCACCGGCTCACCGCTGGTGATATCGCCCATGACCAGGGCGACGTCCTCATCGCTGTTGATATCGCTGCGGTAGGCGATGGCGCGGAACTCGCCGTGCGCGGTAGGCAGTTTGGCCTCGGCCACGCGGCGCACCAGCCGCTCGTGGCGGTAGCGGTAGGCGATAAGGTCGGCCACCGTAACGATGTTGATGCCGTACCGGTCGGCGAGAGACTTGAGCTCGGGCAGGCGGGCCATGCTGCCATCATCGTTCAGTATCTCGCAGATAACGCCGGCGGGGTAACACCCGGCCAGGCGCGCCAGGTCGACAATCGCCTCGGTGTGCCCGGCGCGTACCAGGACGCCGCCTTCCCTGGCCCGGAGCGGGAAGATATGGCCGGGACGGACGATGTCATCCGGGGTTGAGGCCGGGTTAAGCACCGTCTTGATGGTCTGGGCGCGGTCCGCCGCCGAGATGCCCGTGGTGACGCCGTGCCTGGCTTCGATGGAGACGGTGAAGGCGGTGGAGAAGGTGGAGGTGTTCCGCTCGACCATCAACGGGATTTTGAGCTCGTCCAGCCGCCGGCCTTTAACCGGCAGGCAGATAAGGCCCCGGGCATGGAGCGCCATGAAGTTTATGGCTTCCGGGTTGACCAGCTCCGCCGCCAGGGCTATGTCCCCCTCGTTCTCCCGCTCGGCGTCGTCCACGATGATAACGAACTTGCCGGCCTTGATGTCTTCAATCGCCTGTGTAACGCTGACTATTCCCATCTTCTTTCGTAACCGTAAAATAAAATTTTAGTGTACCAGGAATCCGCTGTCCGTTAACAGCTGCTCCGTTATGCCTGCCCCGCCCCGGGTGAACCGCTCGACGTATTTGGCGATGATATCGGCCTCCAGGTTGACGGTATCGCCGGCCCGGCGTTCGCCCAGGGTGGTGTGCCGCCGGGTGAAGCCCACGACGGACACCGCGAAGGAGCGCGCGTCCAGGCCGGTCACGGTGAGGCTGACGCCGTCAATGGCGATGAAGCCCTTGTACACGATATAGCGCATTATCTCCGGGGGAGCCTCAAAACGGATGATGAGGGCGTCGCCCTCGGGCGCGACCGCGGCCACCCTGCCGGCGCCGTCGACGTGCCCCTGGACGAGGTGTCCGCCCAGCTCGCCCCCCAGCCCCAGGGGCCTTTCCAGGTTGACCCGGCCGCGGGGGCGCAGCCCGCCGAGATTGGTCTTTTCCAGGGTCTCCGGCATCACGTCAACGGTGAACCCGGCGGGGGTTATCTCCGTCGCCGTCAGGCAGGCCCCGTTGACGGCGACACTGCCGCCCGGGATCAGGCCGCGCACGACCTCTCTCGCGCCGATGACCAGGCGGTCCGAGCGCGCCGCGAGAATAATGCCTGTTTCCTGAACGATGCCGGTAAACACCCTGGCTCTATCGCACCTTATTAAATTTTAGCACCGGTCACACTTGAGGCGCAAATGTCAGGCTTTTTGTCTTTCCCCGGATAAGGCGCCGGGCGCCACCGCGCCTCAGGGCCTGACTTCCGCCTCGGTCAACGGGGACACGGCGTCCTTCCACCAGTGGTCCGGGTCACGCCGGATCTCGTAGACCACCTTGCCGCGGTCGGGACAGCGATAGGTAAAGGTGTTGACCGATGGCATGCCGAAGGTAAGACCGTAAAGGCGGGCGGCCATCTGGCAGGCCACCGGCAGGCACATTTTACCCTCCAGGCAGCCGTTGTCGATGACCAGCCTGTCCCCGACCTTCTGGACGGGACCTCTTTGACCTCCATGACAACCGGATAGCGCGGCATAGCTGACCTCCTTGCTAATCTGATAGAGAGACTATAGCAGATTGGCGCAGCCGTTGCCAGGCCCCCCGGCCCCGGATGCCCCGCGTCCCGGCAGGGTCTAGCCGGCCGCGGCCGCGGCCCGGCGGTAACGCAAGGCCCGGCCCTGCCCGGCGGTTTGCAACTGGCCGGTGCTGGTCAACCGCCTCAGGCTGGTCCTGGTGGCGCTGTCGGTGCACCGGACACCGGTCTCGCTCAGGTGCCGTTTCACCTCGCCTACCGAGCGCGGCTCATCAAAGAAGCCTGTTTCGTAATAACCGCGGATGGCCCCGATACAGGCGCCGCGCTGCCTTTTCGCGGGAAGCTGCCGGCCTCTCCGGGCGGCGGCCCCGGCCCGCTCCGGCGTCCCGGTAACGTCCTCACGCAAGCCCCGCAGCTCATCGATAGCGCCCTGGTACATGTCAAGATAGTGCTTCACAAAATCGACCGGGCCCTGTAACTCGATAGCGCCTTCCTTGAGATTGATGACCGCTCTTGCCTCGTCCATGAACAACCCCTTCAAGAAATATTTTAAACCATAACATTATAGCATTAAGCTTATTGTCATGGAAGCCTTGCACAAATCAACTTATTACTCAACTTTGATTGCTGTCAGACCTGCCTCACCGCGGTCCCCTCTCTATCCTGGAATATGGTTGTAGTGTTTATATAAGTTGAATAAATTCCTGAGACTGTCCGAAAATCGTTGTGTTATCCTGAGGATACGAAGTACCCCAGACGGAGGTTTCGCTGCGCTCGGCATGACATTTTTCGGACTGCCTCACCTAGAGGGATTCAAAATCCCCCCTTGACCCCCCTTCGCGAAAGGTGGAAAACGCCGCATCATGAATCGGGCATGAATCAGGCATGTTCGTCCATTGACAGCGAACGCGAACTCGGGTAAAGTTTTTGTTATATTGGACGACCCGTTCTGGATCAAGCTGGCGCTGAGCCTGGTTATCGGCGGCACCTGGACGACCTTCGCCACCCTTATGGCCGAGAGGATCGGCACCAAGGTGGGCGGCGTCATCGCCGGGATGCCGTCGACCGTCGTCATCGCCCTGTTCTTCATCGGCTGGACGCAGACGCCGCTCATCGCCTCGGAGTCAACGAGCATCCTGCCTATCGTCATGGCGCTGAGCGCCCTGATTATCCTGCTCTACACCTGGCTGACCCGCCTGAACTTCTACGCCCTGATGGCGATGTTGCTCGTCATCTGGTTCACGCTGGCCCTGGGCCTGGTGTCCCTAAAGTTTGATAACTTCATTTACGCCTGGGCCGTCTTCGCGGTCTCGGTGGTGGGCGCCTACTATATCATCGAGAAAAGGCTGGGCGTAAAATCGGAGAGCCGCAAGCACATCAGCTACAACCCCAGCCAGATGCTGTTCCGCGGGCTGCTGGCCGGCAGCATCATCGCCTTCGCCGTGCTGATGGCCCGGTTCGGCGGGCCGCTGCTGGGCGGCACCTTCGCCGCCTTCCCGGCGCAGATACTCAGCGCCATGATTATCACCCATTTCGCCCAGGGCAAGTCCTTTTCCCGCGCCTTCATGAAGGTGATGCTCCTGGGCACGATAAACGTCGTGGTCTACGCCAGCGCCGTCCGGTTCGCCTATCCCTACTTCGGGCTGGTGAACGGGACGATTCTCTCCTTCCTGTTCTCCCTGCTCAGCGTGTACGCCGGCTATCTCTACATCAGCCGGCAGATGTCCTGATATGAGGTACGATTTCGACAGCATATGCGACCGCACGCGGACCGACTGCGTCAAGTGGGACGGAGCGGCGGCGATCTTCGGTTGCGACGACATCATCCCGCTCTGGGTGGCCGATATGGACTTCCCCGCCGCCCAACCCATCATCGAGGCCCTCGACAGGCGCGCCGCGCACGGGGTCTACGGCTATACCCGGCCGGGACCGGGGGTGGTGGCTGCCGTGGTGGAGCGGATGCAGCGCCGGTTCAACTGGAAGATTGAGCCCGAGTGGGTGGTCTTCACGCCCGGCGTCATCCCGGCGCTGCACACGGCGGTGCGGGCCTTCACCCATCCAGGCGACGAGGTCATTCTCCAGCCGCCGGTGTACTACCCGTTCTATCCCGCCGTGAAGTCGAGCGGCTGCCAGGTCGCCTGCAACCCCCTCAGGCGGGTCAACGGGCGGTACGAGATGGACTTCGAGAACCTCGAGGCCTGTTTTACCATTGAATACGGCCTGCGGACGCTAACCGGTCGAGCCAGGGCCATTATCCTGTGCAACCCACATAATCCCGTCGGCCGGGTCTGGCGCCCCGAGGAGCTCGCGCGGCTGGGCGAGATTATGCTGCGGCGGGGCGTGCTGGTCATCGCCGACGAGATCCACTGCGAGCTGCTGTTCCGCGGGCAGCGGCACACGCCTTTCGCCAGCCTCTCGGAGGCCTTCGCGCAGAACTGCGTCGTCTGCATGGCGCCGAGCAAGACCTTTAACCTGGCCGGCCTCGGTATTTCTTCCATCATCATCCCCAACCGCCGGCTGCGCCAGCAGTTCACCAGCGCCGGCTCCGGCATCATGCCACCCCCCAACCTCTTCGGCTACACCGCCCTGGAGGCGGCCTACCGCCACGGCGACGAGTGGCTCGAGCAGCTCCTCGATTACCTCCAGGGAAACCTGGACTACACGCTCAGCTATTTCGCCGAGCGCATACCACGCATTAAGGTCAGCCCGCCGGAAGGCACCTACCTGGTCTGGCTGGACTGCCGCGGGCTGGGGCTGGACGACCGCGCTCTGCGGGACTTCATGCGGGAAAAGGCCAGGGTCGGCTTTGATGACGGCTACATCTTCGGCCCAGGCGGCAGCGGCTTCCAGCGGATGAACATCGCCTGCCCGCGCGCCGTTCTCACCGAGGCCTTCGGCCGCATCGAGGCGGCGGTCAATGAGCTTGGGGAGGGGAACTGAAATGGAAATCGCCAGGGATGCCGCCATCAGGATAACGAAATTCGTACTGGGGCAGTGGGACACCAACGCCTACCTGCTGACCGACCTGCAAACCGGGGAAAGCGCCCTGTTCGACGCGCCGGGCGACCCCGCCGGGCTGACCGAAGCCCTCCGGGGAACCCATCTCCGGTACATACTGCTGACCCACAGCCACCGCGACCACACGGGCGCCTTGCCCGGCCTGAAGCCGCTGGGGGCGCCGCTGGCCGGTCACGCCGCTGACGCCCCCGGCCTGGCCGTGCCGCCCGACATCCTGCTTGACGACGGCGATACGATCCGCCTGGGCGCGGTCGCCATCGAGGTCCTCCACACGCCGGGACATACCCCCGGCAGCCTGTGTTTCCGCGCCGGGAGCCACCTGTTGTGCGGAGACACCGTCTTCCCCGGCGGCCCCGGCAAGACCGCTACGCCTGACGATTTCAGCCGGATACGGCAAACGATCGAGAGGAAGCTGCTCGTCCTGCCGGACGACACCGCGCTCTATCCGGGGCACGGCGGCGGCGCGACCATCGCCCAGGTCAGGCGGGAATACGCGGTTTTCACCTCCCGGCCACACGCCCCGGAGCTCTGCGGGGACGTCCTCTGGCTGTCCTCCTAACGTGGGGCACCTGACACTTCGTGACTGTCCGTGCGGACGGATTTCCTTATCGCTGGGCTTTTGATCCCCCTCTCCTGGCAGGCGAGGTGGAAGAGGAATGGATTTTCCAGGCAAGGATAATCTTGAAAGTCATTTCAGAACTACACTGGAC
>JACPQH010000122.1 GCA_016190585.1 Chloroflexota bacterium
GCTCTTCTTCGCCCTGACCTCGACGAAGACCAGCGTCTCGCCGTCGCGGGCGATGATATCGATCTCACCGCCGGCGCAGCGGTAGTTGGTCTCGATGATGATGTAGCCGCGCTCCTCGAGCACCCGGCGCGCCAGTGCTTCGCCCGCCTGGCCGGTGTCTCTACGGCTCATCTTCGCCGGCCGTCTTTACCGGCTGGAACGAGCGCCGGTGTATCGCGGACGGCCCCAGTCGTTTGAGGCAGGCGACGTGCTCCTCGGTGCAGTAGCCCTTGTGGCGGGCCAGGTGGTAGCCGGGGTAGAGCCCGTCCATCTCGGTCATGAAGCGGTCGCGGGTCACCTTGGCGACTATCGAGGCGCAGGCGATGGAGAAGCAGAGGCTGTCGCCATCGGTGACGCCTTTCTGCGGCAGGGGGAAACTGGGCAGGGTCAGGTAGTCTATCAGGACGTACTGCGGCGGCGGCGCGAGCCAGCCGATGGCGGTTTTCATCGCCTGGTGCGTGGCCGGCACGATGCCGATGGCGTCGATAACCTCGTGGCCGGCGGAGCCGAGACCGACGGCCAGGGCGGTCGCCATGATGCGCGGGTACAGGCTCTCGCGCTCAGCCGGGGCAAGCTGCTTGCTGTCCCGCACCTCCCTGGCCCAGCGGGACTTCATGCTTCGGGGCATGATGACGGCGGCGGCCACCACCGGCCCGGCCAGCGCACCCCGCCCCACCTCATCCACCCCGGCAACCAGGCGGTAGCCCAGGGTGAAGAGCCGTCGCTCCTCGGCCATTGTGGGCCGCGGGTCGTCCATGCTGCCTCCTGGCTATCCTTCCCGGAAGGGTAGCCGACGCCGCTAAGCCTGGAATAAGCTTAGACCAGCCCCATCCTCTGCTTGACTTCCTCGATGGTCTCCCGGGCGATGACGCGGGCTCTCCGCGCGCCGTCACCGAGCACCTCCCGGACGTATTTCGGTTTGGCCGCCAGTTCGGCGCGCCTCTCCCGGAAGGGGCGCAGGGCCTTGTTTATCTCCTCGGAAAGGTGCTTCTTGCAGTCCACGCAGCCAATCTTACCGGCCCGGCAGTCGCGGCTGATCCCCTCCAGCGCCAGGGGGTCGAAGTACCGGTGCAGGCTGAACACGTTGCATACCTCGGGGTGCCCGGCATCCGTGCGGTAGCGCCGCGCCGGGTCGGTGACCGCCGTCATGACCTTCTTGGCGGTCTCCTCCTCGGACAGGGCCAGCTCGACGTCGTTGCCGACCGACTTGCTCATCTTCTGTTTGCCGTCGAGCCCGACCACCAGGGGGAAGGCGGTGAGGATGGCGTCCGGCTCGGGGAAGGTCGCGCCGAAGAGGGTGTTGTAGCGGCGCACGATCTCCCGGGTCAACTCGAGGTGCGGCACCTGGTCCTCGCCGACCGGTACGACCTCAGCCTTGTAGAGGGTAATATCGGCCGCCATCAGCACCGGGTAGCCTACCAGCCCGTAGTTCACGTTGTGCGGCTGGAGCTTGACCTTCTCCTTGAAGGTGGGCACGCGCAGCAGCCAGCTCAGCGGGGTGATCATCCCGAAAAAGGTGTGGAGCTCGGTCACTTCGGGCACATGGGACTGCACGAAGATGACGCTCCGGCCCGGATCGAGACCGGCTGCCAGCCAGTCCAGCACCATCTCGTTGATATTTTTCTGGAGATCGGCGGTGTTTTCCAGCGAGGTCAGGGCGTGGATGTCAACCACGCAGTAGATGCAGTCGTACTCGTCCTGGAGCTTGACGTAGTTCTGAATCGCTCCCAGGTAGTTGCCCAGGTGCTGCCGGCCGGTGGGCCGGGCGCCCGAAAAGACACGGCGCTTCATATGATAGCTCTCCCTAATCCTTAACTCTAGTACTAAGTTAACGTAATTTCGCGTAACAATCAAAGTCCCCTCTCCCTCGATGGGAGAGGGTAGGGTGAGGGTGTAATCAATCGTGCCCCGACGGATGCTTCGCAGCGCTCAGCATGACATTTTTCGGACTGCCTCAAGATTAGTCAACCCATTTCGGAGACAAAACACCAGGTTGCGGGGGATATACGCCCCTACATGGTCTCCGGCGCCGCCATCCCCATCAGCTCCAGGGCCCGCGCCAGCACCGTCCGGGCGGCGCTGACCAGCTTGAGACGGGCCCCGGTTAGCGCCCCGTCATCGGTTATCACCCGGCAGTCACGGTAAAAAAGGCTGAAGACGGTGGCCAGGTCCAGCGCGTAGTAGGTCAGGTGGTGCGGTTCCAGGGTGCGGGCGATCAACTCCACGATATCCGGCAGGAGCACCATCTTGCGTATTAGCGTGAGCTCCGGGGCGGTGGTCAGCAGCGAGACGTCGCCGCGCTCACAGGTTATCCCTTTCTCCGCGGCCAGCCGCAGGATGCTGGACATGCGCGCGTGAGCATACTGGATATAGTAGACCGGGTTCTCCGCCGACTGCTTTTTGGCAAGCTCCAGGTCGAAGTCCATCTGGCTGTCCGCCGAGCGCGACAGGAAGAAATAGCGGCAGGCGTCCACCCCGGCTTCGTCAACAAGCTCGCGCAGGGTAATTATCTCGCCGCTCCGTTTGGAGATGCGCACCAGGGCGCCGCCGGAGCGCAGGGTGACGAGCTGCGAGATTATCACCTGCAGCCGGTCCGGGTCCAGGCCCATGGCGCCCAGGACGGCCTTCATCCGCGAGACATGGCCCATGTGGTCGGCGCCCCAGATATCAATTACGCGGTCGAAATTCCTCTCGACGAACTTGTTGTAGTGATAGGCGATATCCGCGGCGAAGTAGGTAGGGGAGCCGTCGCTACGGATGACGACGTTGTCCTTGTTCTCGCCCAGGGCCGAGGAAGCGAACCAGGTAGCGCCTTCCTTTTCCGTCAGGTAGCCGCCTTTGCGCAGCAGGGACATGGCCTTATCGTACTGCCCCATCTCGTAAAGGCTCTTCTCGCTGAACCAGACGTCGAAGGTGACCCTGAGCCGCTCCAGCTCGGTCCGGATGCCGGCGAGCATCTTCTCCAGGCCGATTTTTCCCAGCTCCCGGACAGCCTCGGCCTCGGGCATTTCCCGGAACCTGGCGCCATACGCGCCGACGATTTCTCGAGCCAGGTCAACCATGTAGCCGCCCAGATAGCCGCTCTCCGGCACCTCGGCGCTGATGCCCAGCGCCTGCCGGTAGCGGGCCAGCAGGGAGCGGGCGAACATATCTACCTGGGTGCCGGCATCGTTGATGTAGTACTCTTTCTCTACCCGGTAGCCGGCCGCCTGCAGCACGCTGGCCAGGGTGCTGCCCAGTATCGCCCCGCGGCCGTGGCCGATGTGCAGCGGCCCGGTAGGGTTGACGCTGACGAACTCGATCTGGACCCGGCTGCCCAGGCCCAGCTTCACGTCGCTGTAGGCCGGCCCGGCTTCGAGAATGGCGTCTATCTGGCCGGCGAGCCATGCCGGGCTGATGGCGAAGTTGATGAAACCGGGCGGCGCCACGGTGATGGCGCCGATCTCGGCGGTGGGCGGTATCCGGCCGGCGATCTCGCCGGCGATTATCAAGGGGTTGACGCCGGCGGCCCGCGCCAGCTTCAGGGGAAGGCTTGAGGCGTAATCGCCGTGCTCCGGGTTCTGCGGCCGCTCGATGATGATCTCAGGGAGTGTGACCGGCGGTATTTTCCCTGATTCCTGGGCCTGTTTTACCGCCCGGTCCAGGAGCTCGGTCAGTATCTGTTTAAGCATTAATCAGCTTTTCGCCTGCCTCCCTGATGCCCGACAAAATAACACAATATTATAGCATAACGTCCCCGGGGTGTTATAGCATGCGCACGCGCGGAACGCCCCGGAAAACGGCAACACTTCACCCTCTGGCGCGTGGTGGCGTTACAAAGCCGCCGGTCGGTTATCGCCCGGCGCTATTCCCCGACCGGCTCGTCCTCGCTGCCCCCGGGTTCTTCCAGGAACTTCAGGACAGCCGTTTTGACCGGTGCGCTCAGCAAGCCGCTCTCGGCGCTGGCGATGCCCTGGCGTTCCGGGCTCTTTGACCAGCTCTGCCAGTACTCGGGTTTTAACCAGGAGCTGATCACGACCCACAGGGCGGGGTCATCGGTCCCGACCAGGGTCTCGCCTGAGACATACCCTGGCTGGCGCATGGCCTGGCTGCGGAGGTCGTGCAGTAGAGACCACATTTCGCGCTCTTTCCCCGGCTTGATTCGGCGCTCGATAACCACTCGTATCATGGGTCACCTCCTGTCACAGCATTTTCCAGGCATGACATTACGGTTTTCTACCGCAATAAAAGTCTATCACCACGGAAAACAGTTCTCAATATCCCCGTAAAGGCGCCCAGGCCTATGTTCGCCCCAATAGTGTTTCTGAAATAAAGTTGCTAAAAAAATCCCCAACGGAATTTCATCACCCGTACCGGCGGCGAACTGGGGTATCTATCATTGCGGGACAGTAACGAAGTATTAGATGCACTAAACGAGGTCCGGTTCCAGGGGGCTCGATACACAATCCCGGCCCCGGCGTGCGATTGACTCTTGCACAAGGGCACGGTAGGATATAGTGATAAATTTCGTTACAGGAGCGGACTACAGAAATCCATGGACATCGGCGATATTCGCAAAAACGCCAAGATACTCATTGATGGCACCCCTTTTGATGTCATTGACGTCGATTTCGTCAAACCGGGCAAGGGCCGGGCCATCTACCGGCTGAAGATGCGCAACCTGACCGACGGCACCGCCATCGACCGCACCTTCCATTCCGGCGACCGGGTCGACGAAGCTCACGTGACCGTGCTTGATATGCAGTACCTCTACAAAGAGAGCGACCACTATGTCTTCATGAACACGGAGACCTTCGAGCAGCAATTCCTTCCGGAAAGTCTCGTTGGCGACAGGGCCGGCTTTATGAAGGAAGGCACCATCGTCACCATAACGATGCTGGGCGATAAGACGCTCGGCATCACCCTGCCTACCTTCGTCGAGCTCGAGGTCAAGGAGGTGTCCCTGGGCAGCAAGTCGGACACCATCACCGCCCAGAACAAGGCTGCCGTTCTAGAAACCGGGGTGACCATCGGCGTGCCCACCTTCATCAAGGAAGGGGATGTCCTCAAGGTGGACACGCGCACTGGCGGGACATACGTGGAGCGCGTGGCCGGCAAGAAGTAGGTATGGCCGAAGACGACCTCCGGCGGCTGGCGCGTATCCGGCCCAACCTGGAGCGCCGCGACCGCATTATCAGCCTCGTTCGCGCCTTTTTCCATGACCGCGGATTCCTCGAGGTCGAGACGCCCGTCCGCGCGCCCGCCATCGCCCCGGAGCGGCACATAACCCCCTTCACCAGCGAGGGCTGGTTCCTGGTCACCTCTCCGGAGCTTTACATGAAGCGGCTTCTGGCCGCCGGCTACGGCCGGCTCTTCCAGGTCAGCCGCTGCTTCCGCAAGGGGGAACGGGGGCGGCGGCATAACCCCGAGTTCACCCTGCTGGAGTGGTACCGGACGGGGGCCGACTGCTCAGCCGTGATTAGCGATACCGAGGCGCTCCTGGTCGCGGTAGCCGCCGGGCTCGGGCTGTCGGGAAGGCTCGGCTATCGCGGGCAGGCCATCGACCTGACGCCCCCCTGGCCGCGGGTTACCGTGCGGGAGGCCTTCCGCCAGGCCGCCGGCTGGGACCCCGTCGCCCACCCCGACCCCCTTCGGTTCGATATCGACCTTGTTGACAGGGTTGTCCCGCGCTTCGCGGCGGACCGGCCCACCGTGCTGGCGGAGTACCCCGCGGAGATGTGCTCGCTGGCCCGGCTCAAGCCCGGTAACCCTTCGGTTGCCGAGCGCGCCGAGGTCTTTATCGCCGGCCTCGAGCTGGCCAACGCCTACAGCGAGCTTATCGACCCGGCGGAGCAGGCGAAGCGCTTCCGGGATGAGACGGCGCAAATCCGGGCGGAAAAGGGGCTGGACATGCCGGAGCCGGCCCTATTCCTGGAGGCCCTCCCCGGGATGCCGGAGTGCGGCGGCATCGCCCTCGGCCTGGACCGGCTCGCGATGCTCTTCTGCGACACCGACCGGATTGATGACGTTATGGCCTTCACCGCGGACAACGCTTGAGCCGGCGGAAACTCGACGAAAACCGCTATGGCCGCGGGCGAAGGTCGCGGCCATCTCCGAGATTGCTTCGCCTTGAGTCTCCGCCGGAATGGTCTCGCAATGACGTTTTCGGACAACTCTCAAGGGAGATGAGTCCGAAAGGCAACGCAAAACGTCTATATTCGAAGAAATGGACACTTCAGTCCTCTTGTAAAGAACGAGTGCGGGCCCTAGTTCCTAATACAAACATCCGTGAAATTCAGTCCCTTCTCCCTTGACGGGAGAAGGTCAGGATGAGGGTGGGCGAGGACGAACCCTAATTTTCCACCGGCACCGGCACCCGCGCGACGACATCGTTCACGACGTCCTCCAGCGACTTGCCCCTCAGCCGGGTCTCCCGCTTCGGGATAAGGCGGTGGGCCAGCGCCGGCACGGCCAGGTGCTTGACGTCGTCGGGGATGACGAAGGCCCGTCCTCTGATGGCGGCCAGCGCCTGGGAGGCGATGTGCAGTCCGAGGGAAGCGCGCGGGCTGGCCCCCAGTTCGATGCCGGGGTGCCCGCGGGTGGCCCGGGTAATGGCCACGACGTAGTCGCGCACGGCGTCATCGATATATACCTGCCGGCAGAGCTTTTGCAGCCGGAGCAGCTCTTTTGACTCCATGACGCTGGTCAGGGTCTCGATGGGATTGGACTGCTGGAAGCGCGAGAGCACCAGCCTTTCCTCTTCCTCGGTCGGGTAGCCCAACCGGAGCCGCACCAGGAAGCGGTCGAGCTGGGCCTCGGGCAGGGGAAAGGTGCCCTCGAGCTCGATGGGGTTCTGCGTGGCGATAATCAGGAAGGGGCGCGGCAGGGGCACGGTAGCCAGGTCCACGGTAACCTGCTGCTCCTGCATGCACTCCAGCAGGCAGGACTGTGTCCGCGGGGTGGCGCGGTTGATCTCGTCGGCCAGGAGCACGTTAGTCATCACCGGGCCGGGCCGGTACTCAAACTCCTGCGACTTCTGGTTGTAGTAATGTATCCCGGTGATATCAGAAGGGAGGAGGTCGGGGGTGCACTGGATCCGCTTGAAGGCGCAGCCCAGGGAGCGGGCGGTGGCCTTGGCCAGGATGGTCTTGCCGATACCCGGCACATCCTCGATGAGGATATGCCCTTCGCAGAGCAGGGCCACCAGGACAAGCTCGATAGTGCTCTGCTTGCCGACGATTACCCGGCTGATATTGGCCAGCAGCCGGTCGGCCGCTTCCTTTACCGGGCTTACTTCGAGATTAGCCGTTCTTTCCATCAGATTCTCCCTTAGTTTTTACCAGCCTCTTCGCCCGCAGCCGGCCCCAGGCGCCCTTTAAAGCCGCCAGTTCCGGCGGCGCGATGCGGGAGCCACCGTAACGGGTCCTGACATACTCATGGGTTATCAGCCTCAGCTCCGTCTGGTGCTCCGCCAGGGAACCGGACAGGGCGTAGAGGTACTCGTACGGGGTCTCGGAGGCGCCGCGCGGGTGACCGCCCGCCGCCGCCCAGCCCAGAAGCTGGACATAAATCTGCCTGACCGTCGAAACCTCCGGGGCCAGCGGCGCCGGGCGCGGCCGGAGGAACCGCCGCAGCCCCAGCAGGGATAGCAGCCGTTTCAGCCAGCCGAGCAGGTCCGCCCTGAAGGCCCCGCGCATGGTCTCGTACTCGGCGCCCGGCGAAGCCAGCCGTCTCTTGAGCCAGGCGATGATGCCGGATGAGACCCGCCACATGGCGAAAAAAAACAGGCCGAAGAAACCGATCATCCAGGCGAACTGAAGGGCTTTGCGCAGGTTCTCCGGCATGCTCAGGGTAAAACTCTCGTCCGGCGGCGCGGTGGGCATGGGCGCTCCCCCGGGCATCTCCACGGGCTCGGGTGGGGGAAACAGGCTGGCTATCAGCGCCAGCAGCTTGAAAACAAGCTCCCAGAAGGCCCCCCAAAGCAGCTTGACGAAGTCGAAAATGACCTGCAGCACCGCCGGGTTGACCATCGCGCTTACCGCCAGGCCCAGGACGAGGATAACCCCGATGCTTATCAGCAAGAGCCCGGTCCAGTGGGCGCGGTTCAGGCTGGTCAGCCAGCTTGATGTCTCCCGCGAGTGGGATAACGAGATGGCGGTGAGCGCGAAGAAGAAGAAGGCCAGCGCCAGCGGCAGCGCTTCGCCGAACTTGATCTCGAAGCTGGCGAACATGAAGGCCATAAGAGCGAGCAGGATAAGCCCGAACTGGAACTCGGCGACCGATACCCCGAAGCTCAGCTTGAGACCCGACAGCCGTTGGCCCAGCCACCAGGCGACGCCGGCGACGACAAGGATAACGAGTTCGGGCCGGAACACGTAGAATACCTGGCCGAAGGCTTCCGGCAGGGACCGCGCCCAGGCCGGGTCTGACCAGGCGAGGCCGCCGTAAAGCTGGAGCTTGATAGTAAGCATCATAGCCGGAAACCAGGCCAGCCAGCCCAGCGCGTTCCGGAAAAAGCTATGCCAGCCCGTCCGCCGCAGCAGCCGGTCGACCAGGAAGGCGACCGGGTACAGCGCCATCAGGCCGGCCAGGGAAAGCTGGCCGCCGGCGACCTGGCGGTCCATCAGGGCCGCGAAGGCGTACAGGCAGCAGCCTTCCATCCCCATGACGGTCAGGTACAGTACGTTCAGCCGCCGCCGGCTCAAAACCCCGCCTCCGCCAGCCCGGCCGGGTCCGTCACCGTATAGAGGCCGCGCTCGCTGTTGGCCTCATCATGCGACCGCCCCGTCTGGAAGACGAGCAGCTTGTAACCACTTTCCCTGAGACCGTCGAGCAGCCCGGAGAGCGGCGCGGCAAGCCGCGATACGATAAAGACTAGCGTTGTGCCCCAGGTGAGGCGGCGCATCTCCAGCTTGATGAAGTCCTCGAAAGGCTCGCTCGGCGCGGTCGTCGTCTTGGCGAGCAGCTCCAGGACGCTGACGAGCTGGCCGCCGCCGCTGCTCGCCGGCAGCCTGGCCGGCTGCCCGGAATCGGCCAGCTTCGTGTTCACGAAAAGGCCGACGGGGCTGGCTTTGTCCGCGACGAAGTTGGCGATAGAGGCCGCGGTGCTGATACCCAGCTCGAAATCCGTCTCGTCCTCCGGGCTAAAATGGTTGTAGGTATCCACGCCCAGGAAGATGGCGGCCTTCAGGGTAGTGGTCGGCTCGAAGACCTTGACCTGGAGGCTCAGGTGGCGGGCGGTGGCCTTCCAGTGGATGTGGCGCAGGCTGTCGTGGGGCGTGTAGTCGCGTATGCCGACCACCCGCGTGGGGTCCTCGAGGATGCGGCGCTCCGCCCGGTTGTCTCCGGAAAGGTCCAGCGGGGGGATGTCGAGGTGGTGTAACGGGAAAATCCGGGGGTAAACGATGATGTGCTCCGTCTGGGTCGTCTCCCGGGAGCGCGGGTACAGCCCGAAGATATCGCCGGAGCTGACGGTGACGGGGCCGAGCCGGTAGTAGCCGCGTTTATGGCATTTCAGTGTCTGCTTCCAGCCGACGCCGCTGTACCACAGCAGGGACGACGCCCGGCAGAGCTTGCCATAGCCGGGACGCAGCGCCGGCTCCAGCGACCCGGCGGCTACGAAACCGGCCGGGATTTCGTCCTCGACCTCCACCCAGGGCAGGGGCAGGAGCTTGCGGTTGAGCACGCGCAGCTTTAGCTCAATCTCCTCCTCAGGGAACGCGCGGGTCTCGCTCAGCGTGCGCTCGCAGCGCACCGCCGCCAGCGACAGGCGGCTCCACAGCCGGGAAAGCCCGGCCGCCGCCAGCACTAGCCCGAGCAGCACCACGATCACGACCTGGCGGTACCAGGCCGCCAGCACCAACAAGCCCAGCACGGCGAGCAGGCCGAACTTGCCCAGCAAAAAACCGGGCTCAGGCGGCAGCTTGGTCTGGTTCATCAGCGGGGTCTCGGAATTCATACGGCTCAATGCGGATAGCTGAAGGGTCGTCAGCTACAGTATAGCATTGTTGGCGGCCGGAATGAAAAAAAGGGCGCGGCGATCTCCCGGTATCCCTCTTTCGAGGGAGAAGAACCTTTTCAGCTCCGCAAAGTTACCGCCGCACCCGCCGCCGGGCCTTCAGGCCGGGGCCCAGGTCGCCGCGGTAATCGGGCGCGATGATATTGAAGAAGTTGCTCAACTGCCGGTCGATGAGGCGCGAGGCGATGCGGCTGTCGATCTCATCGAGGGTGCAGGTCGTGGTAATCACGGTCGGCAGCCGGGCGTTGTAGCGGTAGTTGATGACCTGGTAGAGCTTCTCCTGTGCCCAGGGGGTGGACGACTGCTCCCCGAAGTCATCGAGCACCAGCAGCGGGGCGGTCTTGACCTTTTCGAAAAGCTGGTCGTAGGAAACCTTGCTCTCCGGGTTAAAGGCGTTGCGCAGGTGGTCCAGGAACTCCGTCACGACGACGAAGACGGCCGGCGCCGCGGCCTCAAACCGGAAGTTGGCGATGGCGGCTGACAGGTGGGTCTTGCCGCAGCCGTTGGCGCCTTGTAGTACCAGCCAGCCCTCGGGCGACCGCGCGAAATCGAGGGCGACGCGGTAGACCATCTCCAGGTTCTCGCGCTGCTCCGCTGGCAGGTTCACGCGCCGCCAGTCGAAGCTGGTAAAAGTCATCCCCTTTTGCGCCTTGAACTCCGGGCCCCACCCATAGCTCGCCAGGGCCTCGGCCGCCTCGAACTCGAAGACCTGGCACAGCCGGGCGTCGGTAAGGCGGGTCCGCAGCCGCTCATCCAGATCGGCCACCGGCCGGGTGGTCACGATGACCGTGGGCAGCTCGCTGTTGAAACGATGCGTCAGCAACTGGTCGAGCTTCTCCCTGGCCCAGGGGGTGCTGCTCTGCACGCCCAGGTCGTCCAGGACGAGCAGCGGGGCGCCGCGGAGCTGCTCGAAGACGTCGTCATAGCCGGCCTCGCTCGACGGGCTGAAAGCCGCCCGCAGGTGGTCGAGCAGGTCAGGGGCGGTCTTGTAGAGCGCGGGCGCCCCCCGGTTCAGTCTCTCGTTGGCGATGGCCGCCGCCAGGTGGGTCTTGCCGCAGCCGCTGGGCCCGCTCAGGATGAACCAGCCGCTGGGCTCGGCGGCGAAGGCCGCGGCGGCCTCGCAGGCGCGCTGGAACTGCCGCTGCTGCGCCGGGCTGCCGGAGCGGCCGCCGGCGGCCAGGTTCTCGAAGGTAAGATGCCGCAGCAGCCCCAGGTTGCTGTACTTCTGCAGCCAGCCCCGGCGGCTCCTCTCCGCCTCCGGCCGGACGCAGCGGCAGGCGACCGTCCGGCTGTAGTCGGGCCGGCCGTCCGGCGTCAGCGGGTGCACCATCCCGGCGCCGTGACAGACCGGGCAGTCCGGCGAACCGGGGGTATCGTCAGCGCCGGACCATGTTCCCGTATTTTTGCCGGGCATACTTGTCCGGGCCTGTCTCAGGGCCTCGCTTATGTGCTCCATCTTCCTTGCCTTCGACCGACCATCGTTCCAGGATGGCCGAGATATAGCTCCATTTCCTTTTGTTCGCCGCCGCGGCTTCCCGGATGGCGTCCCGGAGCCAGTGTTCCGGGTAGAGCTTCTCCGCCTGGCGCAGCTCATCGGCGATCAGCGGCGTCAGCGCGCCGATATTGTCCTCGTAAGTCTCAAAGATATCGGGCGCCGTTTCCGGCGCTTCGCAGGGCTTGCCTGCCGGTCTGAGACCGCGTATCTCCAGTTCCCCGCGCGCGATCTTTGCCATGACCTCGCGGCTGCTCGCGGTGTTAAGGAAATACAGGGTTTCGGGACGGCCGTTGTCGTTATCGTCGAGTACCAGCCTCAGGAAGACGCCGCGCTCCGTCACCAGCTTCAGGGCCGCCGTCAATATATCTTCCGGGGGCGTGCCGGCGGCCGCGATGGAGTCCGCCAGTGCCCGGTCCGCCAGCAGCTCCCCCTGGCTCACGAAACGCGGGTAGCCCTTCTTCCGGTACCAGGCGGCCAGCATGGCCAGCGTCGTCTTGAGCTCGGCCAGGCTGTCGATCCGGGGCAACAGGTGGCTGAAAAACACGCTGGGGATGGGGGTGAACTCCATGCGGTGGGGAAAACCGTGGAACGGCTTCACAGGAGGTTCGCCTCCCGGGGGATGGCTTCCGAGACGGCGTTGGGAATATTATCGAACCGGGCGAGGTTGTGGCGGAAGCGCAGCCTTACCTCGCCGGTCGGGCCGTTCCGGTGTTTGGCGATGATTATCTGGGCCTCTTCCCTGGGGTAGGGCTTTTCCGGGTGCAGGAGCTGCCACTCCTCCTCGGTCTTGTAGTAATACTCATCCCGGTAGATAAAGAGCACCACGTCGGCGTCCTGCTCGATGCTGCCGCTGTCGCGCAGGTCGGAGAGCTGCGGCACGTGCGATTCCCGCCTCTCCGAGGCCCGGCTGAGCTGCGATACCGCCAGGACGGGCACGTTAAGCTCCCGCGCCAGGGCTTTCAGCGACCGGGAGATGTAGCTTATCTCCTGGACGCGGTTGTCGATGCGGGAATCGGGCTGCATCAGGCCGAGGTGGTCGACGATTATCATGTCAACCCCGCGCTCGAAGTGCAGGCGGCGTGATTTGCTGCGCATCTCCGCCACCCTTACCTGGGGCGAGTCATCCATGTAGACGTTGGACTCGGACAGCACGCCGATGGCCTCCATGATGCGCTTTTCCTCGTCCTCCGTGTGCTGGCCGAAGCGGAAGCGCCGCGCGTTCACCCCGGACTCCGCCGAGAGCAGCCGCCACACCAGGGACTCTCGGGACATCTCCAGGCTGAAGACGGCGACGCAGGCCTTCTGCGTTACGGCGGCATTCCGGGCGATAGAGAGCGCCAGGCTGGTCTTGCCCATGCTCGGCCGGCCGGCGACGATAACCAGGTCCGAGCGCTGAAAGCCGCCCAGGAAATCGTCCAGCCCGGCGAAGTTGGAGAGCACGTAGGGCGGCTTCTCCGAATCCTCGGCGGCGGCCCCGGGCTCGAGGTAGCCGTCCAGTATCTGGCGTATGTGCACCAGGTCGCGGTCGCTGCGCCCCTGGCGCAGGGTGAATAGAGCCGACTCGGCCCGGTTCAGGCTGTTCTCGACATCGGGTCCCGCCTCGTAGCCGATGCGCGTTATCTGCTCGCCGGCGCCGATGAGCCGCCGCATCACCGAAAGACGGTGCACGATGTCGGCGTAGTGCTCGATATCCAGCGCGTTGGGGCAGATGGAAATAAGGTGGCTCAGGTGGGCGGCGCCGCCGCATTGTTCGAGTTTCCCCTGGCGGGCAAGCTCCTGGGCGACGGTTATCTGGTTGATGGCTTCATCGCGCTGGTAGAGCGCCAGGCAGGCGCCGTAGAGCCACTGGTTCTGTTCCAGAAAGTAATCGGCCGCTTCGAGGAGCCCGGCCGTCTTGTATATGGCGGCGCCGTCTATCAGCAGCGAGCCGATAACCGCTTCTTCCGCATCCTGGTCATAGGGCGGCAGCCTGTCCGCCATGCGCCACTACTCCGCTTCCGCCCGGGCGACGGTTACCTTTATCCTGGGCTCGATATCCTTGAGCAGCTTGACCGGAATTTCGAAGCTCCCGAGCTGGTGAATAGGCTCCTCAAGCACAATCTTCTTCTTGTCCACGTTGAACCCGTTCTTGCTCAGCTCTTCGGCGATATCCGCGTTGGTGACGGAGCCGTACAGCCGCTCCTGCTCGCCGGCCCGGGCTTTGAGAACAAACTCCCGGCCCTCGAGCTGCCGGGCAAGCTCGGTCATCTCCGACTCCGTCCTGGCCTGGCGCCGGGCCCGCGACTTGAGCTGGGCTTCCGCCTGGGCGGCGTACTGCGCGCTGGCGAGAACGGCCATTTTCTTCGGCAGGAGGAAGTGCCGTCCGTAACCCTCCGCGACCTCTTTGGTTTCACCGGCCTTGCCGACGCCGTTGACATCCTCAAGCAATATGACTTTCACCTGTCTTCTCCTTCTGGGTTATTATACATGTCAGGGTCCAGTTAAACTAGCCCCCTGACGGTTTCTTTTTGTCAGGGCTGAGTTTTAAGGTTGTTCTACCGCCTTCGCGGCCCGGAGCTATCATCCGGGGAGGCAAGGGGGCGCAAGGGGAGGCGAGCAGAACTCCGCATAGCGTGTCCTGGCTTGAACCAAGTCAGGCCGGCGTGCTTACTCGCTCAGATACCGCTCCGCCGACATCGCGGCCATGGCCCCGTCGGCGGCCGCCCCGATAACCTGCCGGATGGAGTTATGGCGGATGTCGCCGGCGGCGAAGATGCCGGGCACGCTCGTTTCCAGACGGTCGTTGACCATGATGGAACCGATGTCGTCCAGGGCCAAAACGCCCTTTACGAAAGCAGTGTTCGGTTTGAAGCCGATGGCCACGAAAACCCCGGAGACATCCAGGCGGGACGCCTCGCCCGTGACCAGGTTATGCAGCCTGACGCCGCGGCAGAACTCGTCGCCTTCGATCTCATCCACTACCGTGTTCAGAATGAAGCTTATCTTCGGGTCGGCCTGGGCGCGCTCCTGGACAATCCTGGTGGCGCGGAGCTGGTCGCGCCGGTGAATGACGATAACCTTCGAGGCGAACTTGGCAAGCTGGAGGGCCTCGGTCAAAGCGGCGTTGCCGCCGCCCACCACGGCGACTGTCTGGTCGTTGAAGAAGGCGGCGTCACAGGTGGCGCAGTAAGAGACGCCGCGGCCGGTGTACTTCTCCTCGCCGGGCACGCCGAGCTTCTGTCGCTCCGAGCCCCCGGCGATGATTACCGCTCTCGCGGCGTAATCGCCGTCGCTGGTGCGGAGCGCTTTCCTGCCGCCGTCCGCCGCGATGCGGCTGACATCAGTCGTGACGACCTTCAGACCGAACCGGGCAGCCTGCTTCTCCATTTGCTGGACGAGCTCGAAGCCGCTGATGCCCTCGGCGAAGCCGGGGTAGTTCTCCACTTTGTCGGCGTTGACTATCTGTCCCCCCACTGCGCTCCGCTCAAGCAGGACGGCGTTCAGCCGGGAGCGGCAGGCGTAGATACCGGCGCTGAGACCAGCCGGCCCCCCACCGATGATGATAACCTCGTATTCATTCCCGCCTGGTTCCGGCATGTTCAATTACCTCCTCGGATCTCAAGCTCCGTGTCCACGGCCTCAAGGAGCCGGCGCGTATCGAAGACGCCGCTCATGCGCGGCTGCCCGTCAATAAGCAGGGCCGGCAGCGGCAGTCCCCGGAAGGTCTCGCTCGCCGCCGTGTCCCGGGCGAGGTCCACGTATTCAAGCGTAAAAGGCCGGTGGAACCTGGCTTCCAGCTCCTCTTGCGCGGCCGCGAGGGCCGCCGGTGCCGACCAGTCCTTCCCGCAGCCGCCGTCGCACGTCCCCGCCTGGCTGTCGGCCAGAATAAGAATGCGCATCCTATTTTAACACGGACTCGAGACTGTTCTTGAGCTCGGACTTGGGCCTCGAGCCGACCAGGTTCGATACCGGTTTGCCGTCCTTGAAGAGGAGCAGGGTCGGTATGCTCATGACGCCGTAGCGGCTGGCGATCCGGGGATTTTCGTCCACGTCCACCTTGCCGAAGACGACCTTGCCTTCGTACTCTTTGGCCAGCTCGTCGATAATCGGCGCCACCATGCGGCACGGCCCGCACCAGTTCGCCCAGAAATCCACCAGCACCGGCAGCTTCGACTGCAGCACCTGCTTCTCGAAATCGCTCTCGTTAATGGCTAATGGCTTGCTCAAAAATCCCCTCCGTAAGCTTTTTGGTTATCTCTTTCCCGGCGGTCTCCTTCGCCAGGCCGATGGCGCTCTTGATGGCCTTGCTCTGGCTGCGCCCGTGGGCGATAATCACGTTGCCGTTGACCCCCAGCAGGCAGGCGCCGCCGTACTCGGTATAGTCCATCTGCTTCGTCCAGGAGCCCATGCCGAGATTGCGCATCAGGTCGTGTCCTTTCACGTGGAAGGCGCTGGAGAACCGGTGGCCGAACTGGCGGACAGACATCAGGAAATTGTCGCTGAGGCCCTCGATTGTTTTCAGCACCACGTTCCCGGTAAAGCCGTCGGTCACGATAACGTCGGCCTTGCGTTTCAGAAGGTCATGGCCTTCGATATTGCCGATGAAGTTAAGGCTGCTCTCCTTTTTCAGGAGCTGGAAGCTTTCCAGTACCAGGTGAGTCCCCTTGGTCTCCTCGGTCCCGTTGTTCAGCAGGGCGACGCTGGGGTCTTTGATGCCAAGTATGTTCGAGCTGTACATGCTGCCGAGATGGGCGAACTGCAGAAGGTGCCCGGGACGGCACTCGACATTGGCCCCGGCGTCTATCAGCAGCCCGGGCAGGGAGGGGATGGTGTCCAGGAAGCAGGCGATAGCCGGCCTTTCCATTGATTTCACCGTACCCAGGCCGACCATGGCGGCGCAGAAAACCGCCCCGGTGCTGCCCGCCGACACAAAGGCGTCGGCTTCGCCGTTCTTCACCAGGTTCATACCGACCACGATCGATGAGTTGGGTTTGCTGCGCACCGCCCGCATGGGCTGCTCCCCGCACTCGATAACCTCGGTCGCCTCGGCGATAAAGATGCCGGTCCGGTTCAGCGCTTTGCCCGCCAGGACGTGGAGCAGGTCTTTCCGGCCGACCAGGGCGATGTCCACGCCAAGCTCTTCGTGGGCTTTGATGGCTCCCTTGACGATCTCGAAAGGCGCGTAGTCCCCCCCAAGGGCATCAACAGCTATTATCATATTCTCCTTTGTTTAATGATGATTTATGCCGGGTTCTCACTCCGGCGGAACTCCTCTTTGATGTCGCGGACGACTCCCGGGTCCGCCAGGATATCAACCGCGGTCATGGCGAGGGCTTTGGCCCCGTCCAACAGGCCGCGCAGCCCTTCCTCGCCGCCGGCGGCTTCAGCGAACTCGGGCGAATGGACCAGGACGCCCGGTGGCGCGATGGCTATCATCGGGTGGATGCTCGGGACCAGGCGGCTGACATTGCCCATATCGGTGCTGCCGAAGTTCATCCGGGCCTCGGGCGGACTTGCTTCCCGCCCGAGCTCGCGCATATTGTCCCGGAAAAGCCGGGAAATTGTCAAGTTGTTCCGCATGGCCGCGTAGCGCACCCGGCCCCACTTGTACTCCAGCCGCGCCCCGGTGGCGGTGGCCGCGCCGATAAAGCAGTCCAGCGTCCTCCCCTTCAGCTCATCGAGATAGCCGTCCTGCTCCGACCGCACCAGGAACTCGCCGGCGGCGTAGGCCGGCACGACATTCGGCGCCTCCCCGCCCCGGGTGATGATGCCGTGGATGCGCGCCTTCTCGTCGATATGCTGTCTCAGGGAGTTGACGGCGTTGAACGACTGTATCATGGCTTCGAGGGCGTTGATGCCGTCCTCCGGGCGCGACGCGGCATGGCTCGCCCGGCCGAAGAACTCGACCTTCAGCCCCTGGCAGGCCAGCGAGCGTACCCCGATGGTGTTCGATACCCCGGGATGCACCATCATGGCGGCGTCCACGCCGTCGAAACAGCCCCGCTCCGCCATGAGCGCCTTGCCGCCGTACATCTCCTCGCCGGGCGTTCCGATAACCAGCACCGTCCCGCCCGTTCCGGCAAGCAGCGGCCCGAGCGCGGCGCCGGCCCCCGCGGCGATAGCGGCGATGAGGTTGTGCCCGCAGGCGTGCCCCACCCCCGGCAGGGCGTCGTATTCCGCCAGGAGCGCGATAGCCGGGCTGCCTGCCCCGGCCGTGGCCCGAAAAGCCGTCTTCAGCCCGCCGAAACCGCGCTCCACCGTGAAGCCGCTGGCCTCCAGATACCCGGCGAGCCATTCGGCGGCCCTGACCTCCTTGAAGGCCAGCTCCGGCCGGGAGTGTATTTTCCGGCTGAGCTCGGCCAGCTCCTCCCGCCGGGAAACTATTCCTTGTACCGCCAGGGATTTTATGTCCTGTTTTTCCATTCCCTAAGTACCAATTATATCCCAGGGCAGGGCGCTTTTCCATGAAATTACCTAAAGTCCAGTGGCGCTTTGGCTGTTTAGTCCTGGTCTGGCCCCGCATGTTCTTTCGACTGATTTAGCCTTGCCTGGTGTTGAAGAAAGATGCTAAAATCATATTTAAAGGTTATGAAAAAGCTATTAGCTGTCCTGCTTGTAGTTACGGTGCTGCTGGCCGGCGGGTGCGCCTATATTGACATCACGCCGCCGCCGGCGACCACAACCGCGCCGCCCGCCAATACCGTCCCGCCGACGCCCATTAACCCCGCCTGGTCGCCGCCGGCGGTAACCGTAGACCAGACCCCTTCGCTGCCCCTGCCGAGCATCGCCGACGTAGTCGAGGCGGTCAAGCCGTCGGTGGTGGCCATCGATACCGAGGTGGCTACGCTGGACTTCTTTAACCGGCCTTTTACCCAGGAAGGCGCCGGCTCAGGCTGGATAATCGACTCCGATGGCCTCATCGTAACCAACAACCACGTGGTTGAAGGCGCGCGGACCATCACGGTTACCCTGGACAACGGCGATACCTATACCGTGGATCCCAAGAATATCTTTACCGACCAGCTCAATGACCTGGCGATATTGAAGATAGACGCCAGCGGCCTGCCGCCCCTGAAAATAGGCAACTCCGCCCGGCTGCGGGTCGGCGACTGGGTGGTGGCTATCGGCAACTCCCTTGGTCTGGGCATCAGCGCCAAGCAGGGCATCATCAGTCGCAAGGGCGTGTCCGTGCCCGTCGACCAGGGTCAGACCCTGTACGACCTTATCGAGACCAGCGCCGCCATCAATCCCGGCAACAGCGGCGGGCCTCTGGTCAACCTGGCTGGGGAGGTGATCGGTATCACCAGCGCCAAGATAGCCACCATTGGCGTCGAGGGCATGGGCTACGCGATTAGCACCGATATCGCCCTGCCCATCATCCAGCAGCTTATCAAAAACGGCTACGTGATTCGTCCCTGGATGGGGGTAAACCTGAGGATCGTTGACCAGCTCCTGGTAATCCGCTACCGGCTGGCCGTCGACCGGGGCGTCTTTATTACCGAGGTGGCGGCCGGAAGCCCCGCGGCCGCCGGCGGGTTGACGGCGGGCGATGTTATCGTGGCGATCAACGGCAAGGATGTCGCCACGGCCCCGGAGCTCGTGCGTACCGTCCACGCCTCCCGCATCGGCGAGAGCCTGGAGCTGACCTTCTACCGCGGGAACTCGAAACTGACCGCCCAGGTCATACCTGTCGAGAGCCCGCCGCCCTAATGCAGAGCCGCCAATAACATCACTTCTCCCTCGATGGGAGAAGGCGAGGACGCCCTCACCATAATCCTCTCCCGCGGGGAGAGGAAATATTTTGGGATTCCCTCATTTGCTCACCAACGCTCAGCATGACAAATTCGAATAACCTCATCCAGGATGAAAGATTGTTTTTCCGTCATTCCGGCGGAAGCCGGAATCCAGGTACGCGACTTCTGGATACCGCCTTTCGCCGGTACGGTAATGAGGCTATTTACCTGACGATTTCGGAGATTGCCGCGGGCTTCGCCCTCACGAAGGCAGTCAACCAAACTCCAGACAGCCTGGGTCACGATTTTACAACCATTGACCGCCCCGCTCGGAACGACTTTCTCGTCGTCACCCCTGAGCGCAGCGAAGGGCCTCGCGCGACCGGTTCCCGACCGCGTTTCCCTATTTGGTAACCTTCGCGACGCCCAACAGCACCTGGCAGCCGCCGAGCTTGAAGCTCTCCCTGAAGGCCCCGTCCGGCGGCACACCCTCGGTCAGCTCATCGGACAGGGTCTCCTGCCGGATATAGTCGCCGAACGAGCCCATCACCCCGCCGATATACTCGTCTCCCTGGTAGTACGTCTTGATGTGATCGGCGATGTCGAAGCCCGCCGCGCGCCGCATCGTCTGCAGGCGGTGGACGACCTCCCGCGCCATGCCCTCGGCGGCCAGTTCCGGGGTAACGGCCGTATCCAGCGCCACTGTCAGGTCGGCCTCGGTGGCCGCGGGCAGGTCGCCGGCGGGGACCGCGTCAACCAGCTCGAGCTTCTTGACGTTGACCTCTTCCATCACCTGGGCGGCCAGCCGGCCGAGCGCCGCCCGGCCCCGGCCCGTGCCGACCTTCACCAGCAGGCGGGCCAGCGGCTGCCTCACCTTGATCCCGGCCTGACTGCGCACCGCCCGGCCCAGGCTCGATGCCCGCATCACCAGCCGCGTCGCCTCCGCCAGGTCGCCGTCTACTTTCGCGGCATCGGAGACAGGGAAATCAACCAGGTGGACGCTCTCCGGCGCGCCGCTTACCGGACCGGTGAGGTTGCGGTATAGCTCCTCGGCCAGGAAGGGCATGAACGGCGCCAGGAGTTTGGACAGCGTCACCAGGCACTCGTAAAGGGTGTTATAGGCGGAGAGCTTGTCGGCGTCGCTCTCGCTCTTCCAGAACCGGCGGCGGCTGCGCCGGACATACCAGTTGGAGAGGTAGTCCACGAAGCTCTCGATGCGCCGGCCGGCCTCGGTGGGGTCGTAGCCGGCCAGGCCGGCGTCGACATCGGCGATGAGCTGGTTGAGCTCGGAAATGATCCAGCGGTCGAGCTCGGGGGTGGTCTCCAGCCGCGCCGCGGTCCCGGGCTGGTATTTATCGATATTGGCGTAGGTCACGAAGAAGGAGTAAACGTTCCACAGGGTCAGCATGAAGCGGCGGGTTATCTCGCCCACCATCTCGTCGCTGAAGCGGCGCACGTTGCCGGGCGGGGAGGAGGTGTAGAAGTACCAGCGCAGGGCGTCGGCGCCGTGCTTGTTGATAACCGCCTTCGGCTGGATAACATTGCCTCGCGCCTTGCTCATCTTCTCGCCTTGTGCGTCCAGGATATGGCCCAGGCA
>JACPQH010000128.1 GCA_016190585.1 Chloroflexota bacterium
CATGAAATAATCATGAATACCGTCAGGTAGATGCCCGGCGGGGAATAATGGCATAATGTAACAGGCGTGTGCAACCTGGAGCCGGTAAATGATTGATATGGTCTCGCTCGGGGCGCTGTCCGTGTTCGTCGGTTTCCTGGGCTCGCTCACCGGCCTGGGCGGCGCCAGCATCCTCATTCCGATCCTGGTGCTTTTCGGCATCCCCGTCAAGGAAGCCATCGCCTCCGCGATGGTGGCGATTATCGCCACCTCGGCCGGCGCGGCGTCCTCCGGCGTCCGGGAGCGGACGGCCAACGTCAGGGTCGCCATGTTCCTTGAGACCTTTACCATTCTGGGCGCCATCGCCGGGGCGACCATCACCACCGTTATCCCCGCCATTTTCCTGTACTTCTTCTTCGCCGGCTTCCTGGCCACCTCTTTTTTGAGGGTCAAGCGTTCCCTGGCCGGCGATTTTACGCCCGCGGCCACCCAGGACCGTTTCTCCCGGTGGCTGGCCCTGGAAGGCGGCTATTACGACCGGTCCAGCCGGCGGTTCTGCGCGTACCGGGTAACTAACGCCGCGCCGGGCGGGCTGGGGATGCTGGTCGCCGGGCTGGCCGCCGGGATGCTGGGCATCGGGGCGGGCGCGTTCAAGGTAACCGTTCAGGAGAACGTTTTGCGCATGCCCCCGAAGGTCGCCAGCGCCACCAGCAACTTCATCATCGGCATGACGGCTCTTGCCGGGGTGAGCGTCTACCTCTTTTCCGGCCTGCTTAACGTCACCCTGATGGCCCCCATGGCCGTGGGCACGACCGTCGGCGCGGTCATCGGCGGGCGGATGCTGAACCGGCTCAGCAACCGGCTGCTCCGGCTCCTGTTTTACGCCATCGTCGCTTACCTCATCGTCCAGATGCTTTACAAGGGGGTAACGGCCCTGTGAGCCGCCCGAAGCCGGGCAGCGCGCCGGAGCTCGAGTCGGCTATCAGCTACCTGCTCATTACCGGCGTGGCCATCAGCCTGGTGCTGGAGCTGCTGGGCGGGGCGGTCTTTTACCTGACCTACGGCCACCTGCGCGTCTCCCGCGAGGCCGGTATGTTCATCCAGGGGCGCGACTTCTTCTACTTCTTGTACCAGCTCGCTGCCGGCAAGCTGGAGGCGAGTCCGGCGCTCCTCCTGATGATATCGGGCATCATGGTGCTGGTGCTGACCCCGCTGCTGCGGGTGGCGCTTTCGGTTATCTACTTCGCCCGGGCAAGGGACGCGAAATACGTGCTATTCACGCTGTTCGTGCTGGCGGTGCTGCTGGCAAGCCTCGCGCTGCACTAGGCCGGACCCGATAACGGCGCTTTCGAAACGAGACGGAACAGGCAGGGCTATTTGCGCCAGGCCTTGATCATCTCGTATTGCAGGCGCCACTTTATCTCGAAACCGCCGCTTTGCCACGCCCGTGACATCTCCTCGAAGGCGGCGGCCCGCTCCGGGCTGGCTTCATAGGCGTCGAAAGCGGCCTTGCTCTCAAAGCTGCATATCGAGAGGTAGCGCGGGTGGCCTTCCGTCCGGGTAATCAGCCGGTAGCGGGTGACTCCCTTCATGCCCTCGAACTTGAGAGACATCGGTACGTGGACCTCATTGTACCAGCGGTTGAACTTCGCTTCGACCTCCGGGGCGCACTCCGTGGCGGCGATATGAATTACCGGCGCGGCATCCATGTGACTCCTCCTTTCGCGGCTGCGGGAAACAGGTTCGAGAATCCTCGTCGCTTGCGACTCTTAGGGGATCATTTTAGACGGCAGCCACAGGGCGATGGCGGGGAAGGCCGTGAGCAGGGCGATCATTCCCAGGCAGGTTATGACGAATGGCATCACGCCTTTAAAGGCTTCCTCCGGGCTGATAAGACCTTTGGTGGCCGCGGACACCGTGAACACATTCAGTCCCATGGGCGGCGTCAGCGCGCCAATCTCCACCAGTTGCACCACGATGACGCCGAACCAGATAGGGTCGAAACCTATCTCGGTGACGAGCGGGAAAAACACGGGCAGCGTCAGCACCAGCATGCTCATGGGATCGAACACCTGCCCGAGGAGAAGGTAGATGAACACGATCAGGACGTAGATGCCGAGGGAGGGCAAGGAGAGGCCGCGAACGAAATCGACGAAGATGGAGATAAACCCGCTCAGCTCCAGGAAGCGCGCGAAAAGGGTGGCCCCGATCAGTATGACAAAGATGACCGCGGTCATGGCGGCTACCTCGCCGATGATGGTCCCGAAGCGGGATGTCGGCAGCTTGGTCTTCCGGGCCAGGTAAATCAGGAAAGCCACGAAGGCGCCGACCGCCCCGGCCTGGGAAGGCGTGAACAGCCCGGAGTAAATGCCGCCCATCACCGCCAGGACGACAACCCCGACCGATGTCAGCGCGATAACGACCTGGCCGGGTTGCAGCCGCTCGGCTTTTATCTGCTCCCGGGTGGCCTTAAGGGGGGCGAGCTCGGGCTTCAGCGTGACCAGCGCGACGACGGTAAGCATGTACAGGGCGGTGTTCAGTATACCCGGGATTATGCCGGCGATAAGCAGCGGGCCGATGGATGTCTCGGTGATGATGCCGTAGATGACCATGGTGATGCTCGGCGGTATCATGACGGCCACGGTGGCCGACGAAGCGATGCAACCGGCGCTGAAGCTCCGCTTATAGCCGAGCTTCTCCATGCTGGGCAGGGTGATGGGCGTGAAGACGCCGCAGGCGGCCACCGACGACCCGCTGCACGCCCCGAAAATGGCCGAAAGCAGGATGACGATGTGGGCCAGGCCGCCGCGCACGCGGCCGAAGACGCGCTGCAGTAGGTTGAAGAGGGTGGGCATGATGTCCGTGCCGCCCAGGAGGTTGCCCATGAATATGAACAGGGGAACGATGGCCAGGGTGTAGCCGTAGGTGGAAGCGAAGACGACCTGCTGGCTGAAAGAGATGGCGATAAGCGGCGACTTGCTCAGCAGCAGACCCAGGAAACCGGCGACGCCCATGGCAAAGCCGATCGGGATCCCCCAGATAATCAGGAAGGCGAACAGGACAAATGACAGGCCAACGACGGCGATTTCCATGCTATCGATCAGGACGGGCGGCTAGCTCGTCCTTGCCTCTCCACAGGTTGACCGTGACTACCGCCTGGGAAACGGCCTGTACCGCGCAGATAAAGGTGAAAAGCACGGCGCCGATGAGCAGGCTCAGTCTCGCGGGGTACATGGCGATCGGGATCCCGGTCGGCACCACCTGTTTCTCGACGATGCTCTGCACCAGCATCGGCCACGATATCCAGACGACGCTAACCCCGAGCGCCAGGGCGACAAGATAGGAGACGAGCCTGACGACACTACCCGCGCGCCGGCGCAGCCTGGCGGTCAGCACGGTGATGGCGATCTGCCGGTCCATGTACTGGGACTGGGCGGCCGCCAGCCAGACGGCGGCGACCAGCGACATGCCTACCAGCTCGTAGGCTACCAGCACGGGGGCTTTGAATATCTGCGAGCTGACGATGTCCACGATACCGGAAACCATCATTATCATGATGGATGCCGAGCTGCCAATCACTCCCAGCCGGGCTATTTTCCCGGCCAGGCCTGAAAGACGGCTCACCCCAGCGTTTTCCATGATCTCAAAACTCCCTTATTGTGTGCCGGGAACGCCGGGGTTCGGGGGGAAGGGTCTGCCCCTCCCCCCGTTAACACCCTGGCGCGTGCTGGTCGATTATTTGAGAAGCCGGTCGGCAATGGCCTGGCCATCCGCCCAGACCTGTTCGGCGTCGGCGCGCGAGGCGCCCTTGCTCACCGCGAGGTCGATGGAATAAGCCTTGATCTTCGCCGCGGCGTCAACCCTGACCTGGGCCAGCGTCGCCGCATCGAGGCGGGTATAGGTCACGCCCGATTTCTCCAGGAAGGCGCGGTCCTCGTACTCTTTTTCCTTCATCATGTTGAAGGTCCAGTCCCGGGCCGCCAGCTTGACATCCAGCAGGACTTTCCTGACGTCTTCGGGCAGCTTGTTCCAGGTGGCCAGGTTGATAAGCGCGTAGTTCAGGTTGATGGGCAGGTCAAGCTCGAGCGCGTACTTGGCCGCTTCAAAGAACTTCAGCGACCTTGAGTACATGTAGTCGGTGGCCGTGGCGTTAATGGTGCCTCTGGACAGAGCCTCGTAAGTCTCCGGCATGGGGACGGAGACCGGCACCATGCCCAGGGATTCCCAGACCTGGCCAAAGGCGGCGGTCATCAGGCGCATCTTCATGCCTTTGAGGTCGGTCAGGGTGTTGACCGGCTTGGTCGCCCAGATAGAGTAAGGCATACCGGCGCCGGCGCGCAGCGTCATGACACCCTTTGATTGGTCTTCTTTGAGCAGCAATTGGCTTTCGGAGCGCACTACGTCAGGCAGAATGGCGGCCTTTGCCCAGTCGCCCATGCCCAGTGCGCCGACATTGGTATCAATCGCCAGGGGGAAGATGTCCGGGAAGTAGTTGTGGGGCACCTGGGCGATGTCAACGGCGCCCTTGCGCATCAGGTCAAGCATCTCGCCCGATTTGCCCAGGGAGCCGCCCCAGTGGAACTCGGCCTTCACCCGGCCGGGCAGACGTCTCTCGACTTCTTCAAAGAACCAGATATCGGCGATGCCCGGGGGCGCCGTGGCCGGGTTTTCCGAAGCGTAGATAAGCTTGATAGGCTCGACTTTCACCGGGGTAGGGGATGGTTTAGGCGCGGCGGTCGTCGGGGCCGCGGTGGTGGGCGCCTGGGTGGTTGGCGCCACGGTGGTCGGGGCGGGGGCAGGGCTTGGCGTCGGCCTGGAGCAGGCGAGCGCCAGGCTGAGGACCAGGACGAGACAGAAACCAACCAGGAACAGCTTGGAAACGTTCTTCCTCAACTTGATTTACCTCCCTTTGCATATTACCTGAGGAGCCGGCCGCTTGAGCGGGTCAAGCTCACGCGCGGCGTTCTGATTTGACAAATTATACACTCGGGCACCGAAGCTGTCAATATGAGATAAGCTATTCAGTCGTAAAAATTCTGATAAATATTACAATCCGCTAGGCCAACCAGGCGAGTCAGGCCCCGCCAAGGGCGGCGGCGACATCCGACAGGCCCAGTTCCCGCAGTTTTTCTCCGGTCGGGATGCCTGTCTCGATGTCCCAGCCCCGTACCCGGTAGTACAGGTCGAGCCAGCCCGCCACCGCCTCACGGGAAAGCACGGCGCCCCTGGCCGGGCCGTTGCCGATGCCTTCCTCATAGAACCGGTCCGGCAGGTCGTACATCCCGCGCCTGAGGCCGAGCCGGGCGTCGAAGGCGCGCTGCAGGTTCCAGCTTCGCTCGCCGAGCCGGAGTATGTCGTCCTCCGAGGTGTCCGCGCCGCTGAAGGCGGAGTAGAGCCGGGCGTACATGCCGGGCGACATCCTGATGTGGAGGCACATGCCCAGGGCGTTGGGCACCATGACGAAGTCCTCCAGGAACTTCATCAGGCAGGCCTTGCCCTCGCCGTAAGCCAGCGGGTCCACCCTGGGCGGCGAGCCGTATACCGTTAATTTCAGGCTCTCCGGCATTATCCTTTTAGAGACATAGTCCCGGACATACTCGTCGTCGCTCATGCCCTGCGTCTCCGGCGGCCGGATGAAGGGCAGCTTCTCGTAATGGGGCAGCAGGTGCGCCCCCTTGATGTTGTCGCCCCGGACGCCGGTAAGGTGGCTGGCGGCCAGCATCCGTCCCGACCACCCCGTCCCCAGGCGGGGATCGGTCGGCAGCGGGGCCAGCCCGCGGACGTGCACCGCGTATCTCGGGGCCTCCCCGCCCAGCCTCTGCGCCGCCCGCGCGCTGCCTTCGGCCAGGATATCGCCCAGGCCCTCGCGCCGGCCGATGCGCCGTATCAGCTCGAAGATGACCTCCTCGTCCCCCCACGCTAGCTTCAGGCCGCCGGTGTCCTTATCGGAGATGACGCCGCGCTGGTATAGCTCGGTGGCGAAGCCGACCGCTTCCGCGCAGTTGCCCGAGTCCAACCCCAGCTTCTCGCAGAGCTGAAGGCAATAGCCCACCGCCGGGATGTTGTCCACGGCGCAGACGCCCGCCCAGTCGTTGGTCGCCCAGTTGACCCAGTCGCCCATGACCAGGCCCTGGAATTTGCCCTCCTTGACCTCGAGGGTGTTGCAGCACTGGGGGCAGGCGTGGCAGGCCGAGGGGCTGTCGGTGCGGCGGTAGTGCGCCGCCTCAACTTGATTTAGGACGTTGGGCCAGTTGGCCGGCACACCTTCCTGGTAGTGCTTCCCGGCGATGTCGCCCGCCGCCAGCGCGGCGTCCCGCCGGAAGCCCAGGATACGCGTATACCAGCCAAAGGGCGGCTGGCCCCGGAGGTATTCAGAAACGGCCGCGACAAACGCCTCGCCGCGCGCCGGGCGGACGCCCTTCGTACCCCGGACGGCAACGGCTTTCAGGTTCTTGGCGCCCATGACCGCCCCCATGCCGGTGCGGCTGGCGCTGTGATGGTAGTCGACGGTTATCGAGGCGAAGGCGACCGCCTTCTCCCCGGCGGGGCCGATGGCCGCCACCCGCACCCGGTCGGCGGCGGCGGGGGCGAGCGACTGTTTCAGGACGTCGATGGTCTCCCAGGCGTCCCTGCCCCACAGGTGGCGGGCGCTCCGGAGCTGGACGTTATCATCGTCTATCCAGAGGTAGACCGGCTCGGCGGCCCGGCCCCGGATGACGACCAGGCTGTAGCCGGCCCAGCGCAACTCGCCGGCAAAAAAGCCGCCGGCGTTTGACGTGCCTAATGTGCCGGTAATGGGCGACAGCGCGGCGACATCAAGCCGCCCCGAGCCGGGCGCCAGCGTGCCGCACAGCGGGCCGGCGGCCAGGACCAGGATGTTCTCCGGGCCGAGCGGTTTGACGCCAGGCGCGAGCGCGTCCCACAGCACGCGGGCCGCCAGGCCGGTGCCGCCGATGTACTTCTCTATCAGCCCGGGGTCTATCGCCTCGCGGGAGACGCGCCCGCTGGTCAGGTCAACCATCAGGGCGAATTCGGCTTTGTTATCATTCATGCTGTTACGCCTCTTCTGAGCCGGTTGCCGGCTTGATGTAGCGCATCGCCCCGGACGGGCAGAAGCTCACGCAGGCGGGATCGCCGCCGCACAGGTCGCACTTGACCGCCACGTTCGACCCGGTGATGAATATGCCCCCGGTGGGGCAGGCGGCCGCGCAGTCGCCGCAGCCGGAGCACGTCGCCGCGTCGACGCTCACCAGTCCCCCGGACAGGGCCAGGCTGCCGGACGGGCAGGCAGCGACGCAGGCCGGGGGGTCGCAGTGGGCGCAGTAGCCAGCCCGGTGGAGTATCGTCTTTTCTTCCGTGACGATGCGTATCACCGCGCCGTCCCGCCGGAAGACGCCCTCGCGCCGGAAAGAGCATATCATCTCGCAGAAAAGGCAGCCGGTACACCGGCCGGGCTCGCATATCAGTTGCTGGCGCATATCATGCCCCCATGATTTTTTAAAGCCCGCCTTGCCAAGACCGTCTATGAACCGTCATAGCGAGACCATTCCGCGGGCGTCGGGAAGGCGAAGCAATCTCGGATTGCCGCGGGCTTCGCCCTCGCAATGACGATTCACCCGTTTTCAGAAAGCCGCACGATCGCCTTTTAAGGTTCTTTAATCTGCCTGGTTACCGCCCTGGTGTCGCCGAAGGTGGGGATGACCACGATATGGTATGGCACCGGCGAGCCGGTCACCACCACCATGATGTCCTCCGGCTTCTCGCAGGGCTTGACCAGGCCGTCGAGCACGAACATCGGCTTGCTCGGCGTGGCCACCGCGGCCGGGTAGTCCGTTACCGGCGCTCCGGCCAGCGCGAAGATAGCCTCCTTGAGCTTCGACTTGGTAAAGCCCGCCTTCGCCAGGATGGCGGCGTGCGCCGAGGTCAGCACCACCAGGGGCTCCCCCTGGGTAAAGGCCATGTTGTTGTTGCCCCAGGTCGACATGGCGTTGGCGATGAGCTTGATAAATAGCTCAGGTGAGGGCACGTTGGTGATGTTGTTGTGCGTGCCCTGGCCGCCGGTGACGGTAACGGCGCTCGCCGCGCGGTCGCAGCCCCGCTCGACATGCAGCGGCGCCCAGGGGCTCCCTTCCTCGTCCTCGCCGAAGCAGAAGGTGTACTTGCCCGGCATACCGTGGATGGCGCGGTCGACCGTATCCGGCGCGCCGCCCCCGATGTTGAGCAGCACCAGGCGCACCGCCCGGCCGATGGTGGCGTTTGCCCGCCAGCCCGGCCCCATGCAGCCCAGGGCGCAGTTCACGTTCAGTTTTTGACGCGCCGGCCCGTTGATGATAAGCACCGGCCCGACCGGGTTGGTGGTGGTCTGGATGCCGCCGAGGTGGAACTCCGGCGCGGCCATCGCCTCGACCGCGGCGATAACCACCGGCAGGTACTCCGGCCGGCAGCCGGCCATCACGGCGTTGACGGCTATCTTCTCGACGGTCGCCTCGCCGTCGAGGGGGGCTACCCTGGCAACGACCTCGCCCGGCGCCCGGCCGGTATAATCGAGCATCCCCTGCACCCTGTCCTCGGTGGGCGGGACGATCGGCAGACCGTCGCCCCAGCCCTGCCGCATGACGTAATCGTAGACGTCGTCCAGGGACTCCGGAAGCTCGTGTCTCTTCGATCCAAGCTCGCTCATGCCGCCTCCCGCGCCAGCAGTCGCGCCGCGGCCTCGCCGGCGACCCTGTCCGCCTCTTTCTCGATCTCGGGGGGCTTCATGGCGTTGATGGTGCGCGGGATGATGACGTATTTCAGGCGGAAGCCCCGGCTCCCGGCGATGAGCTGCGACTGCCTGATGAAGTCCTCACCCAGCACCACCACCGCCGGCAGGCCCCGCGCCATCAGCTCCATCGTATCGTGGACACTCCACGTGCTGCAGGAGCCTCATATCGCCAGGCCGGCAATAGCGGCGTCGGCGCGGCTTAAAATATCATTGATAACCTGAGGCGGCGCCGCTTGCTGCATCGGCACCGGTATCTTGACCACCTCGCCGGCGCCGAACCGTTCCATGAGCTGCCGCGTGAGGCGCTGCCACATGACCGGCATGCAGGGCCAGCCCTCGTTGCTCACCAGGGCGATACGTTTGCCTTTGAGCGTTTCCAGGAACGGCGAGACGGCGGCGGCTTTTACTCCGGCCTCCGCCGTGGGGTCGAGGATGACTAACTTACCGGCCATGAGCGCCTCCTTAAGTAGCTGTCATGCGATGGGCGAGGTGACGAAGCGGTCCCTTCGCGTCAATATAGGGAGTGGTTCGCCGCGGTCGCCGGGACACCTTTATTCATAACGGCAGCCCCTTCATCAGGCGGAAGGCCCGGAAGGCGGCGTGGTCGCAGTCGGCGACGATGACGGCCTCCACGGTCTGCGGGACGGCCACGGGGTGCATCGCGGAGTGGCTGGCGATGATGTTGACCACCTCCGGCGGCAGCCCGACGCGCCCGGCGAGCGAGGCGGCGTACTGGCCGTGGACCTCGTCCCGATGCAGCGTGCCGCCGGCGCCGCCGAACACCACGAGCTTGTCGGCGTCATGGCTGATGGCCCCGGCGAGCAGGCGGTCGTAGTCCAGCGGGTAGTGGTAGGTCCTTTCCAGCGCCCGGCCCGAGACCAGGGACATCTCGGTCACCGCGGCGGTGTGCAAGACGAGGCTGTCGGTGACGTTGGGGTGGTTGGGGCAGTCGCCGATGTCGCGGTAGCCGCTTTCCCGCCACAGCCGGAGCCAGAGCTCCATCACCTTCTCGCGCAGGGAGGCGTCGCTGATATCCGCCAGCCGCGGGAAACACGCCTCCAGGCCTGTCCTCTCCTGCTCTGTCCCCGACCAGACCTTCATGTCTTGTCCCCGGCCCCTGTACCGGACAGCATGTCGTAGAGCCGGTAAACGTTGAAGCGCTGCATCACCGGCCCCAGGTGCACCGGCAGACCTCCCTCGACCGCCCCCGGGTGCAGCTTGTCGAAGGCTATCGCGGCCGCGGCCTCCTCCCGGCCCAGGCCCCGCTTCAAGGCGTCTTTCACCAGGTCGACACACTCCTGGATAAACAGGCGGAAATCGCGGACGTCTTCCTTCCGGCAGACGGCGCCGTGACCGGGCACAACGAGGTCGATGTCCAGCGCCTCGACGCGCCGCAGCGAGTCGACCCATTCGAGGGGCAGGCAGTTGGCGAAGGACGGCTGGCTGTGGTAGGTGAAGTTATCGCCGGCGAAGAACACCTTTTCCCGCGGGGCGTACACGCCGATATGGGCGGCGGTATGGCCGGGCAGGTGCATGAGCTCAAACCTCGCGTCGCCCACGTAGAGATTAAGCTTATCCGTGAACGTGACGGTGGGCTTGCGGAAGCTGTAGCCGGTAAAGAAAGGCAGGCTCTCCGGGTTCTTTTCCCCGATAATCTGGCGGGTGTAGCCCACCATGCCTTCGCCGGACTGTATGGCGCGCTGAACCCGCTTGCCGACCGTCCCCATGACCACCTCGAAGGGCGCTTCCATGGACTCTTTAACGCCCTCGTGAGACACCACGATGCCGGGCAGGAAGTAGTTGCCCGTGGTGTGGTCGATGTGGTGGTGCGAGTTGACTATGTAGCGGATTTCGCCCAGCCGTGCCATTTCCTCCCGCCACTTCACCGCGTCCACCGGGAAATAGGGCGTGTCTACCTGGACGATGCCCTCCGGGGTGACGACGGCGGCGGGGTTGCTGCCGCGGTAATCGGGCGGGACGCTGAAGCGGTCTTCGACGAAGACGCTGGCCGTTATCTGCTTCATGCCTGGCCCCCCACAGGATTCAGTTAACCGCAATATAGGCCATCATCCCGGCTTTGTCAAACCGGGGACCGGGGGCTAATGGACGGCCAGTTTTATCTTGCCGGGGCCGGTAACCCCGGGAGAGGCCGGCATGCGGAACACCGCGGGGATGGAGACGAGCATGATCGCCGCCGAGGCGAACAGGACGACCGCGAAAGCCCGGCCGGGATCGCCGACGACATAGAGCGTCAGCATGGCGATGTTGACGCCCACCGTGCTGCCGAGCTGGCGGAACATCCCTCGCAGCCCCATGATGGCCGCCACGCGGTCGGGCATCAGCTCGATGCAGGCATTGTTCGAGGCCGGGGTGCAGACGCCGTGCCCGATGCCGCTCAACCCGACGATGACGTAGAGCAGCACCGGGGTGCCAATCCCGATGCCCAGGACTGAGATACCCCTGGGCTGGAGCGCCAGCAGGGCGAGCCCGAGGGCGACCAACAGCGTCCCCGCCAGGATAGGCTTCCGGTAGCCCCACTTCAACAGGGAGAAACTGGTTATGGCCGAGGCGGCGATCATGGTCAGCGACCGCGGCGTCATCAGGACGCCGCTCTCCAGCACAGACATCCCGTACACGGAAACGGCGTACAGCGGTATCAGCGAGAGGACGCCGAGAATGCAGATGCCGTAGATAAGGTTGTGGATATTCGCCGCCAGGAAAGGCCCCTTGCTCAGCAGGTCAAAGTGTATAACAGGCTCCGGGGCGCGCCGCTCCCACCGCCAGAACGAGATGAGGAAACCGGCCGACAGCGCGAACATGACGGTCACCAGGCCCCACGGTACGCCGCTTTCCCCGGCGCCCAGCTGGGTCAGGCCGATCATGAAGGTGAAGAGGAGACCGAAGAGTAGTCCCGCCCCGATGAAGTCTACGGAGCTCGCCGTTTTTTTCTTGAGGTTGGGAAGAAGCATTACGGCCAGCGCCAGGACGGCGATCCCGAAAGGGATGTTGAACCAGAAAATCGACCGCCAGCCGAACACCTCGGTCAGCCAGCCCCCCATGTTGGGGCCGATTACCATGCCGATAGGCAGGATGCTGCTGAAAAGGCCGATATACTTCTGCCTGGCCTCGGGGAAGGTCTCGCTTACGATACCCGAAGCGCAGGGCATGAACCCGCCGGCGCCCATCGCCTGCAGCGCCCTGGCGCCGACCAGGAGATAGATATTGGGCGCGACCGCGGAAAACGCCGACCCGGTGGTGAAGAGCACAGTGCACAGTATGAAGGTCGTCTTGATGCCCAGCCGCTCGCTGACCTTGCCGGCCAGGGGCATGACGAAGGTGAACACCAGGGAGTAGACGCTGAGCACCCAGCCGGCGAGCACTATCGTGGTATTGAGGTCGGTGACTATCCGGGACAGGGCCACCGCGGCGGCGAAGCTGCTCATGGAGTGCAGCAACAGGCCCAGGGAGACGGTCCCGAAGACGGTATGACGGCGCATTGGTACAATATAGCTCTTTTACCCGGTGTTACACAACCGGGTCTGAGTCCGGCTCTATCCTGGTAGTGCGCCAGGTTATGACGGCAGGGACCGGGCGCGGCTTTACACGGGGCGGACGCAAATAGTAAGCTAGGAAAAACCTGAGAGAAGGAATTTGAACTGGGTTATCCTGGCGCTGCTCGCCGCCCTGGTGCTCGGCCTGGTCAACACGATCGATAGCCACCTGATAACCAGGCGCATGCCCTCCTACTCATCCTTCATGCTGCTGGTTGGCCTCATCTTCCTGTTATACGGCGGGGCGGCGGCCTTCCTCGCGCCCTACCCCCCGGTCGCCCCCTCCGTGGTGCTCATCGCCATCGCCGCCGGGACGCTGCGCTCCCTGAGCGTCTTGATCATGCTCTACAGCCTGCGCAAACAGGAGGTATCGCACGTCATCCCGGTGCTGTACACCTACCCCATCTTCGTGGCGCTGATCGCCGTTCCCGTGCTCGGCGAGAGCCTCGGCTACCTTCAGTGGCTGGCGATAATCATCGTGGTCGCGGGCGCCGTGCTGGTCTCCGGCAAGGCCGGGACAAGCCTGTTGCGCCCCGGGAAAGGCTTCTGGCTGCTGGTATTTACCGCCCTGCTCTTCGCCCTGTCCGACCTGCTGAGCAAGTACGTCATGGGCTATATCTCTTTCTGGAACCTCTTTACGGTGAACGCGCTGTCCCTCGGCGTCTTTTCCCTAGCGGCCTCCTTGCGCCGCGAGACGCTGTCCGAGCTAAAACAGATGAAACAGCCCGTCCGGTCGCTGGCCCTGCTGGTCTTTAACGAGGTGCTGGCGCTGGCGGGCGTGGCGTTCACCCTGAACGCTATCCAGGCCGGCCCGGTGTCGCTGGTCTCGACGATACTCGGCAGCCGCCCGATATTCGTGGTCTTCTTCGCCTTTATCTCGAGCCTGGTATTTCCCGACTCCATCCTGTGGCACCCCGGAAAGAAGGGTATCGCGCTGCGTTTCATCGCGGCGTTCATGATAACCGGCGGCATCGCCCTCATCTACCTGACATGACGACGCCCGAAAACGACAACCTGTCCGGCAGGTTGGACGCGCAGCTTCCCCCCGACATCGTCTCTCTTCTGCGGGACGCCGGCGCCGCGGCCGAGGCGGGCGGTCAGCGACTGTACCTGGTCGGCGGCGTGGTGCGCGACCTTCTTCTGGGAAAGGGCACCCGCGACCTCGACCTCGTTGTCGAGGGGGACGCGCTGGAGGTCGCCGGGCGGCTGGCAAGTACGCCCGGAGTAAGGCTGGTGGCCCGCTCGCAGTTCGGCACCGCCAAGCTCTGCCGGGCGAACTGGGTCATCGACATCGCGACGGCGCGCTCGGAGGTCTATCCCCGGCCGGGCGCCCTGCCGAGCGTGTCGCCGGGCGATATCCGCAGCGACCTCTTCCGGCGCGATTTCACCATCAACGCGATGGCGGTATCGCTCAGTCCCGGGGACCACGGGCGCCTGCTGGACTTCTACGGCGGGCGGCGCGACCTGGCGGCCGGTCTCGTCCGCGTGCTTCACGAGCGGAGCTTTGCCGACGACGCCACCCGTATCTGGCGGGTAGTCCGTTACGAGCAGCGCCTGGGCTTCACTATCGAGCCGGCGACGCTGGCTCTGCTGCACCGCGACATCGCCATGCTCGATGCTATCAGCGGCGCCCGCATCCGGCATGAGCTGGAGCTGGCCCTCGAAGAGCCCCGGCCGGAGAGGGTGCTGGCGCGGGCCGGCGAGCTTGGCGCGTTGTTCCGGATAAACCCCGCGCTTGAAGGCGACGGCCGGCTGGCCGGGCGCTACGAGCGGGCCAGGGAGCTGAGCCGGCCGGCGGCGCCCTCGCCCTGGCTCTACCTGGCGCTGCTCGGCTATGACCTGGCCGCAGATGACATCGGGGCTTTAACAGATTACCTGCACCTGCCCAAGGCCGCCGCGGCGGCGCTGCGGGAGACCGTCGGGCTAAAATCGAGGCTCGAAGAGCTGGCTGACCCCGGCATCCGGCAGAGCGCCGTCTACTCCCTGCTGTGCGGCTACGGCCACATCGCGGTTACCGCCAACCTCATCGCCTCCGATAACCCGGTGGTCCGCGGGCACCTCGAGACCTATTTGAACCGGCTGCGCTTCGTCAGAACGCACCTGGACGGCGAGTTCATCAAGGGCCTGGGCGTCACGGGGCCGCGCATCCGGGAGGTTCTGAGGCAAGTCCACGCGGCCAGGCTGGACGGCGAGGTAGCTACCCGCCGGGAGGAAGAAGAGCTTGCCCGGCGGCTCGCCGGTTTTTAGGGGCTGCCTGTTTGCGCCAGGTAAGCCTCCAGGCCGGCGCCCCGGCAGCGCCCGTACAGTTGCCTGTCCGCCTCCCCGTCCCGCGGCAGGGTGAAGAGAGCCGGCCCGGAGCCGGCCAGGTGAACACCGGTCGCGCCCATCCCGGCCAGGCGGGACAGGTAAGCGCGCGTCTCGCCTGAAGCGAAGGCCGTTTTCTCGAAGACGTTGAAATAACCTGCCGGCGCCCTTCCCGCCTCCAGCTCGCTCACGAAAGCCTCCGTCACGGAGCCGTCGGAGAAGTCGCTTGCCTTGAGGCTGCTATAGAGCCGCGCCGTCTTGCCGGGGAGCCGGTCCCCCGGCGGCACGATGAGGACAACCCACATGCAGGGGAAAGGCGGTAGCGGCGTGACAACCTCGCCCCGCCCCGCCGCCAGCGCCGTCCCGCCGTACAGGAAGAAGGGCACGTCCGAGCCGAGCCCGGCGGCCATCTCCAGCAGGGTTTCCCGGGACATCTCCAGTTTCCAGAGCCTGTCCAACCCGAGCAGGGTGGCCGCGGCGTCGCTGCTGTCCCCGCCCAGCCCCGCTACCAGGGGGATGCGCTTCTCGATGACGATGCGCGCGCCCCGGGGCGCGGACGCGCAGCCTTGTACCAGGGAGGCGGCTCGGGCTACCAGGCTCTTCTCCGGCAGCCATTCCGGATTGGAAGCGCTTATCTCGATGCCGTCCGCCTCCTGGAACCGGAGGTTGTCGCACAGGCTGATAACCTGGAGCACGCTGCGTATCTCGTGGTAACCGTCCGGTCTCTTTCGGAGGACTTCCAGGGTCAGGTTCAGCTTGGCGGGGGCTTTGATGTCGAAGCTCATCGCGCCCGCTGCCGGTAAGCCTGGAACAGCCTCAGCCAATCATCAAGCGTCAGCGTCTCGGCGCGCCGCATCGGGTCGATGCCCGCCTCGTTGAGCATCTCCAGGACGCCGGTCTTGGGCCAGCCCAGCCCCTGGGCCAGGGAGTTGGCTATCTGCTTCCGCGAGGCGGTGAAGCCCGCCCGGGCAAGCTGAAAGAAGCTCGGGTCATCCTCGGGCGGTACCAGGGGCCGGGGATAAACGTCTATCCTGACGACCGCCGAGTCGACCTCCGGGGCGGGGAAAAAGGCGCGGGCGGGTATCGAGGCGACCATTTTCGGCCGGCCGTAGAGCTGCACGCTGACGCTCAGCAGGCTCATGTCGCCGGGCCGCGCCGTTATGACCCGGGCCACCTCTTTCTGCACGGTGACCACCATCATGGCAGGTCGGTCGGGGCTTTCCAGGAAGTGGCGCAGCACCGGCGAGGTGATGTAGTAGGGGAGATTGGCGACCACCTTGTAGGGCTGGCCGCCGGCCAGCGAGCCGGGCGGGATGTTGAGGATGTTGTCGTTGACGATGCTGACGTTGCCCAGCGGCGACAGCTCCGCCTTGAGTATGGCCGCCAGGCTGCCGTCCAGCTCGACGGCGGTGACCCGGCCGGCCTTCAGGGCGAGCCGCCGGGTAAGGATGCCCAGGCCCGGCCCCACCTCGACAACGGCGTCAGCCGGGGAAAGCTCGGCGGCGGCGATAATCTTGTGCAGTACCCGCCCGTCAACCAGGAAATGCTGCCCCAGTCCCTTTCTGGCCTTGAGACCGTGGCGGTTGAGCAGCTCGCGGGTCTGCGTGAGGAGCGATTTACCTTCAACGAACACAGGCATGAAGAGAGGTCGTGCACCCACCTTCGACTCCGTCCGACGGCTTGCCCGGCCCAGCCGGCTCCGGCCAGGCGACCCTACGGCACCCGGAGTTTCGCTATTTACCGCTGCTTCCTCTCGGACCTGACGGGGTTCATAGCTCTCCGCCGCGTAAGACCCAGCCTTCAACACCACTTAAACCAGGCAGTCCCACCGGGCAAAGAGCCTCAGAAGGGAATTCCATCCTGCTGTAGCGGATTGCAGGTTCAGGGCACCGCTAGCTCCCCATCTAGCACGACCTCAGGCTAATCGTATATTCCGTGGGTCGTTTTGTCAAGCAGCTGAGGGACGCGCCCTTTATTACTCAATCCTGGTTGCTGTCAGGCTTGCCTCACCCCAATCCCCTCTCCATCCTGAAGCATTGTTGCCGGGGTGTTAGGAAGCAAGGGGGCTTCGCCGCCTCGCTAAAATCTCTCCCCAGCTCCATCAAGCTAACCTAAGGTAACTATCCTGCTACCAAATATGGAGCGGGGATGCAGGGGGTGAGGTCGCTTAACAATCACCACCAAGATTTAGTAGAACCGACGCGCCCGGCCGGCGCTAGTCCGGGTCGGCCTTTAACTTGAGTCTCCAGACAAGAAAAGAGGACAGGAACAGGCTGGCGGCGATGCCCAGGAAAACGAGCGTGTAGGTCCCCGTGGTGTCGTAGGCGTAACCGGCCAGGATGGGGCCCACGGCGCCGGCGACGTTCCCGACGGTGGTGATCAGGCCGTAGAGCACGCCGAGCGAGGCCAGCCCGAAGAACTGCGCCGTTATCGCCGGGACCTGCGGGACATCGCCGCCGTAGGTAAAACCGAAGATGATGGCGAAAACGAAGAACAGCAGGTCAGAGCGGATAAACGGCAGGGCCGCCATGCTGAGCGCCTGGATGGTCAGGCACAACAGCATCGCCTGCTTGGCGCCTATCCGGTCCTGGAAGAACCCCATCACCAGCCGCCCGATCATGCTGAACGCCCCCACGGCGCCCAGGGCTAGCGCCGCCGCGGTATCCGAGATGCCCATATCGGTGGCGTGCGGGGCGATGTGCACCAGGATAACCCGTACCCCGAAAATGGCGAATGTCTGGGCGACAACCAGCATCAATAGCGTCTTCGTCCGCAGGGCCTGCCGGAAGGTCATGCCCTTCGGCTGGCGGAGCGCCGGATTAAGCCGGGTATTGGATACGTGGTCGGCCATCTGCTGCGAGGCGTTCCTCATCAGGTAGGCGCATCCGAGGAGAATGACAAAGCTGAGGACCCCGAGTATCACGAACGAGTTGCGCCAGTCGAACATGACGATGAGGAAATTGGTGATAGGCGCGCCTATCATGGTGCCAAAACCGACGCCGGCGCTGGCGATACCCAAAGCGATGCCCCGGTGCTCCGGGAACCAGCGCGTGACGATGGCCAGGATGGCCGGTCCGCAGGTGGCGATGCCGACGCCGAGGGGCAGCCCGTAAAGCACGTAAAGCTGCCAGGGCTCGGATATCAGGCTGCTCAGCACCATGGATATGCCGATAAGGATGGCGCCGGTGGTAAACAGCACCCGGCTGCTGATGCGGTCGATCGCCCAGCCTACCGGTATCAGGCACAGGCCGAAGACGATCAGGTGGAAGGTCATCGCCCAGGAGATGGTCGCCCGGGACCAGCCGAAAGCCTCCTGGAGCGGCTTGAGGAAGATGCCGAAGGAGAGCTGGATGCCGAAAGCGACGGTGAAGATGATGAAGCAGGTGGCGACGACAATCCACCCGTAGTAGACCTTGCCTTTGGCCGGGTTATATTCAGTCAAACGACCGTAACTCTCGCCAGTCAAGCGGGAACCTGATAACCAGTGGGTCTATTATGCAGCTCAAGCGGGGTACTGATAACCAATGGGTCTATTATACAACAAACCGGAGGCGCAATGCTTGAAAGTCCCGCGATAAAAATCCGGGTGCGGCCGCAAACTTGAGACGGCCGCGAAAAGGGGGTAATATATGAATGCAATAGAGGTATTGTTTGGCAAAAATCAAGGTACTGATTGCGGATGACCACGCCGTGGTCCGCGAAGGTACCCGGCAGATCCTCGAGCAGGAGCCGGACCTGGACGTGGTGGCCGAAGCCGCCGACGGGGACGAGGCCGTCAAGCTCTCCGGCGAGGCCCGGCCGGACGTGGCGATCGTGGACATCGCCATGCCGCGGTGCGACGGCATCGAGGCGACCCGGCGCATCAAGTCCCTGTACCCCGATATCGCCGTGCTCATCCTCAGCGCCTACGATGACGACCAGTTTGTGTTCAGTCTGCTCGAGGCCGGGGCCGCCGGCTACCTCCTGAAGAGCGTTCGCGGGCGGGAGCTGATCGACGCGGTACGCTCGGTTTACGCCGGGGAATCCGTCCTGCATCCGGCCATCGCCCGCAAGGTGCTCAATCGTTTTGTGCCTTCCGCCGGCAAGCCCGTCGTCGAGAAAACCGACGAGCTGCTCAGCGACCGCGAGATGGAGGTGCTGAAGCTGGCCACGCGCGGGCTATCCAACCAGGATATCGCCGACAAGCTGTGTCTCAGCCTGCGCACCGTACAGGCACACCTGGGCCACATATTCAACAAGCTCAAGGTCAGCTCGCGGACGGAAGCGGTGGTCCGGGCTCTGAAAGAGGGCTGGATCACCCTGGATGACGTGCCCTAGCCCATGCTGTCAGTAAATCGGGTCGTTTCCCAGGTGCGGCGGCCCGCCTTCTGGCTCATCGTTGCCCTTCTCGCGCTGATAAGCGTGCCGCATTACGCCGAGGTACTGCAGCACCCGGCCTTCCTGAATACCATCATGAGCGACCTCGGCCTGAACCGCCACGCCTTTGAGCGCATCCTTTACCTCGGGCCCATCGTCTGGGCGGGGTTCCTGTTCGGCCGGCGGGGCGCGGTGGTGACCGCCTTCGCCGCCTTTTTCCTGATGCTGCCGCGCGTTATCTTTATCTCCCTGAAACCCCTCGAGTCTTTCCTTGAAGCCTCGGCGGTGTTCATTATCGGCAACGTTCTCTCGGTCAGCTTCGACGCCCTGCGGCGGGAGCGGGAGCGGCGTTCCCAGCTCGAGCTCACCCAGGAGGAGCTACGGACGTCGGAGCAGCGCTACCGCGAGCTCTTCGTCAACGCCCACGACGCCATCCTGCTGCACGACCTTGACGGCTTTATGATTACCGGCAACCGGGCCGCCGAGAAGCTTACCGGCTACAGCGTGCAGGAAATGGCCGGGCTCGATGTGCGCAGCTTTCTCTCCGAAGACAGCCTGGTCCTGGCCGGGCAGATCCGCGAGAAGCTGCTCAGGGGCGAGCCGGTGGAGCAGCCTTACGAGCAGCACATCATCCGCAAGGACAGGACCGAGGCCATCATCCAGCTCAGCACCAGCATCGTGCGCAGCAACGACAAGCCGGTGGCTTTCCAGCACATCGCGCGCGACATCACAGAGGAGAAACGGATGCAGGAGAACCTGCGCTTTTACCTCCAGCAAGCCACCATGGCCCAGGAGGAGGAAAGACGCCGCATCTCCCGCGAGCTGCACGACGAGACCATCCAGGCACTGGTGGTGCTCTCCCGTAACCTGGACGCGCTCTCCTCGGGCGGCGGTAACGAGCTTTCCGCGGAGACGCGCCTGAGACTCGAGGAGCTGCGACAGCAGGCCAACTCTATTATGACCGAGGTGCGCCGGCTGAGCCAGGACCTCCGGCCCGCCGCCCTGGACCGGCTGGGACTGCTGCCCACCCTGGAGTGGCTGACGGCTGACGTGGGGCGGTACTCCGGCATAGCCACCAGGCTGAATATCATCGGCGAAGAGCGCCGCCTGCCCGAGGAAGTCGAGCTGGTCCTTTTCCGGATAACCCAGGAGGCGCTGCGCAACGTCTGGCGGCACGCCCGGGCGACCAGCGCCGAGGTTACCGTGGAGTTCGAGGCGGGCCGGGTGCGCATCGTCATCCACGATAACGGCACGGGGTTCGCTCTACCCAGGACCATCGGCGACCTCGCCCGCGACGGCAAGCTGGGCCTGGCCGGCATCCAGGAGCGCGCCCGGCTGGTCGGCGCCAACCTGAACATCCAGTCCCAGCCGGGAGCCGGCACCAGCGTCATCATCGAGCTGCCCAACGCCGGGCCGCTTTAAGGAGGAAAACATGGACTACGTTGAGGTCCTCAGTCACCTGATCGCCTTCGATACCTCGGTCCCGCCCGGCGACAACTACGCCGCGGCCGTCGGCTACCTCGAGCCGCTTTTCCGGGATGCCGGTTTCCAGACGAAAGCGGTAGATATTCCTCCCGGGCACGCCGAGGGCCGGGAAGGGAGGGTAAACCTCGTGGCGCACCGGCGGGCGCCGGGCAAGCCACGCCTGATATTCTACGGGCATATCGACGTCGTGCCCGCCGAGGGCTGGCCGGCCTACCAGCCGCGCACGACCAACGGCCGGATATACGGCCGCGGCGCCGCGGATATGAAGGGCGCTATCGCCGCCCTGCTGCTCGGGCTGGAGGCCTGCCGGGGGAAAGACCTGAAATACGATACGTCGGTGATGATAACCACCGACGAGGAGTACAGCCAGGCGAGCCAGCTCCGCTATCTGAAGCCTTTCCTGGAGCCGGTAGCCGGCGCCAGCTTTTTTGACCTGGATTCGAGCTTCGGCGCCGTCAGCGTCGCCGGCCTGGGGGTCTTGCAGATGACCATCAGGGTGCTGGGTAAATCGGTACACTCCGGGCTGGCGCACCTGGGGGAGAACGCGGTGGAAAAGGCCGTGCCGCTCATGGCCGCCCTGCTCGAGCTTAAGAACGAGGTCGTCCGGCGGCGGTCGAAGATACCGGCCTTCCCCGATACCGGGCTGAAGTGGATGGAGCCCAGGCTCAATATCAATATGGTGCACGGCGGCCTCAAGTCCAATATCATCCCCGACGAGTGCCTGATATCGCTCGACCGCCGCCTCATACCGGAAGAGAGCAACGAGGACGCGAGGCGTGAGCTGACGAGGGCGATATCATCGGTGCCGGGCCTGCGCTGGGAGGTAGCGCGGGAGTTCGCCATCACCACCCTGCCGCCCTCGGAAGGCCCGGAGGTGGACGCCCTCGCCGCCATCATCAAGGCGGTCACCGGCAGCACCGGCAAGTTCGGCGAGATGGGGTCGGGCGACCTGCCGTCGATCGTTACCCGGGAGTGGGGCGCGCGGGAGTTCGGGCTGGGCGTCATCCGGCCGGAGTGCAACATCCACGGCCGCGATGAGTTCGTCTACCAGAAGGATATAACCGCCCTCGCCGAGATTATCCGGCGGTTCCTCTTGCCCTCACCCTGACGCTTTCCCGCAGACGGGCCGGGACTCGCCGGCGGGCATGTCCTGAAAAATTATTGCCGGGTATTAGCGCGCTGCCGGCTCCGGAGCTGGCCGCAGCCGCCGTCGATATCCGTTCCCCGGCTCTGGCGCAAGGTGGCGTTGATGCCTAATCGGCGCAGCTCGTTCTCGAATTCGAGTATGGCCTGGCGGGCCGGCGGCCGGAACGTTTTGTTCCCGGTCGGGTTAGCGGCGATGAGGTTGACGTGGCAGTTCAGCCGCGCCAGCAGGTGGGCGAGCCGCCGTGCCTGCGTAACGGAATCGTTGATGCCGGCGAAGAGGATATATTCGAAGCTTATGCGGCGGCCCGTGGCCTCGACATACTCGCGGCAGGCGGGCAGCAGCATCTTCAGGGGGTACTTCCGGTTCACCGGCACCAGGCTGTCGCGCAGGGCGTCGTCCGCGGCGTGCAGGGAGACGGCCAGGTTGACCTCAAGCTTCTCCCCGGCCAGCCGCTTGATACCGGGCACGATACCGGAGGTCGAGATGGTGATGTTCCGGGCGCCCAGCCCGAAGCCCTCCGGGGCGTTGAGGGTCTCGACGGCCGACCACACGGCGGCGTAGTTCAGCAGGGGCTCCCCCATGCCCATGAATACCAGGTTGGTTATCCGGGCGGCATCGCTGCCTTTACCCGGTTCTTTGAGCCGGCGGGCGAAGTACAACGCCTGGTCGATAATCTCGCCGCGGCGCAGGTTGCGCTCGAAGCCCTGCCGGCCGGTGGCGCAGAACGTGCAGCCGACCGGGCAGCCTACCTGAGTGGAAACGCACAGGGTATGGCGCTCCTTTGCCGGCGACCGGGAGGGAATGAGCGCGGTCTCCAGGTTTTTACCATCATCCAGCGCGAAGAGCGTCTTTACCGTGCCGTCCGCTCCGCTGACCTCGCGCAAGGGCTTCAGGCAGCACAGGCCGGCCCGCGCCGCCAGGGCCTGCCGGAAGGCGAGGGGCAGGTCGGTCATCTCGTCGAAGGAGGCGGCCAGCCGGCGGTAAAACCACTGGCGGAGCTGCCCCGCCCGGAAGCGGGGCTCGCCCAGCGCCATTACCAGCGCGTCCATCTCCTCGAAGGTCAGGTCGGATAAAATTTGCAGGTCAGGTTTTTGTTTCATAGTCAGGTATGGTCCAGGCTGACCGCAGCCCGTGATGTTTTCGGACAGCCCACAACCAAAGGGCATCCCGCGAATCAGCGCCGGGTTCCACCTCAGCGCTTGCCCAGGTCTTCCAGGTCCTTGATGCGGCTGCCGATGACCCACAGCACGGCCTCGCGGAACTGGTCGAGGGGCTGGTCGTTAAGCTGGCGGCCGCTGGGGAAGCGCACCGAGACGGTCGCGCCGGCGACCTCCCTGTCCCCCACGATGAGCATGTAGGGTACCTTATCGAGCTGGGCCTGGCGTATCTTGAGATTTATCCGCTCGGAGCGGGCGTCAACTTCGGCGCGCACCAGGTCGGCCCGGAGCTTCGCCTCGATCTGGCGGGCGTAGTCCAGGCTGCGGTCGGTCACCGGCAGCACCCTCACCTGCACCGGGGCCAGCCAGGGCGGAAAGGCGCCGCCGTAGTGCTCCGTCAGGCAGGCCAGGAAACGCTCCATGCTGCCCAGGACGGTACGGTGCACCATGGCCACCGGGTGCTCCTTGCTGTCCTCGCCGATGTAGTTGATATCGAACCGCTGCGGGTTATTGAAATCGACCTGGATAGTCGGTCCCTGCCACAACCGCCCGATGGCGTCCTCGAACTTGATGTCTATCTTGGGCCCGTAGAAGACGCCTTCGCCGGGGTCGATGGCATAGGCGATCCCGGTGCGCTCCAGTGCCTGCCGCAGGATGTCGGTGGATTTGTCCCACATATCGAGGGTGCCGGCGTATTTCTCCGGCCGGGTGGAGAGCATGACCTTGTACTGGGAGAAGCCGAAGGTGTCGGTCATGAACATCGCCAGGTTGAGCACGCTGACAATCTCGTCTTCAAGCTGGTCGAAGCGACAGAAGATATGGGCGTCGTCCTGGGTAAAGCCGCGCACCCGCGCCAGGCCGTGCAGCACGCCGGAGCGCTCGTAGCGGTAGACAGTGCCCAGCTCGGCGTAGCGCACCGGGAGCTCGCGGTAGCTGCGCAGCCGGGTCTTGAAGATGAGGATGTGCCCCAGGCAGTTCATCGGCTTGATGAGGTACTCCTGCTGGTCTATCTCCATCGGGCTGTAGAGGTTTTCCCGGTAGAACTCCCAGTGGCCGCTGGTCTTCCACAGCTCGAGCCGGCCGATGTGCGGCGTATAGACCAGCTCGTAGCCGCGCTTGAAATGCTCGTCCTTCCAGAAGTCCTCGATGGCGCGGCGGACGGCGGAACCGCGCGGGTGCCAGTGTACCAGGCCCGGTCCGGCCTCCTCATGGATGCTGTAGAGGTCGAGCTCCTTGCCCAGCCGGCGGTGGTCCCGTTTGGCGGCTTCCTCCAGCTTCTTCAGGTAGGCGTCCAGCTCCTTCCGGTCGCTGAAGGCCACGCCGTAGACCCGCTGGAGCATGGGGCGGCGCTCGTCCCCGCGCCAGTAAGCGCCTGCGATACTGAGGAGCTTGAAGGCCCTGACCTGGCCGGTCGTCTTGACGTGGGGGCCGCGGCACAGGTCAATAAAGCCGTTCTGCCGGAAGGTGCTCACCAACCCGCCCGGCAGCTCCTCGATAAGCTCGAGCTTGTAGGGTTGCCTGACGAAGACCTCGCGGGCCTCCTCCTTGGGTATCTCCTTCTGGATGAAAGGCCGGTCGGCGGCGATAATCTCGGCCATTTTGTGCTCGATCGCCGGCAGGTCATCGGGGGTGAGGGTGCGGGGCAGCTCGAAGTCGTAGTAGAAGCCATCCTCGATAGAGGGGCCGATGCCGAACCTGGCCTCGGGGAACAGGGACAGGACGGCCTCCGCCATGATGTGCGCCGCCGAGTGCCGCATTATATCAAGAATATCGTTTTTCCCGGGTTCTTTTTCTTCAGCCATCACGCTCTCCCAAGTTGATTATGAGACCATCACATTATACACGATTCGTCCGGGCGCAGGATAATCCGGGGCCAGAGGGGCTGGATTTATTCTCCGGGTCAACAGGCCCGGCAGGAAACTACGGTAATCGACAAAATCTGGTAAAATACAAATAGATTAATAATCGAGGTAGGTACTGACCATAGAAACGAATACAGCTCTTGAGACGCCGCTGGAGGGCATGGCGCTGGCGCGCCGCTCCGTGGAAACGGCCAGCGAGAAGCAGGCCAGCGACATCGTGTTGGTGGACGCCCGCGGGGTGTGCAGCTTTACCGATTACCTGATGCTCTGCACTGCCGAGAGCCAGCGGCAGCTCCGGACGATATACGAAGAGATCGAGAAAGACCTGAAGAAGGCCGGCGCGGCCCACCGGCGCGAGGGCACCCCGGACTCGGGCTGGATACTGCTCGACTGCGGCGACGTCATCATCCACATCTTTAGCACGGAGGAGCGGGAGCGCTACCGCCTGGACGAGCTTATGGCCGGCGCCAAGCTCATCCTCAGGATGCAGTAGGGGCCCCGGTAGGGCGTTTACTGAAACCAGCGCTATGTTCGTTGCTCCGAGGCACCCTCCAGGGAGAAGGCTGGGATGAGGGTGTCAACCCCCTCACCTTAACCTCTCCCGCGGGGAGAGGAGATATTTTGAGATTTCCTGAGTTCTTCACAAGCTCATAAGATACGAAGTACCCGGGGGAGCCGTAACCCGGGGTCAAAGGGAAGCTTCGCTGCGCTCAGAGCTTGTGAAGGAATGGCAAACGGGTTAATCACGTCCCTTCTCCCTTCAGGGAGAAGGCTGGGATGAGGGTGTCAAGCCCTCACCTTAATCCTCTCCCGCGGGGAGAGGAGATATTTTGAGATTCCCTGAGTTGTTCACAAGCTCTGAGGATACGAAGTACCCGAAGGAGCCGTAACCCGGGGTCAAAGGGAAGCTTCGCTGCGCTCAGAGCTTGTGAGGTGGCAAACGGATTAATCATGTCCCTTCTCCCTCCAGGGAGAAGGCTAGGATGAGGGGGATGGGTTCGCAAGATAACGCAAAAAGGTCCTTTTTCGTATAATGGCAGTGTAACGAAGTGTCAGGGGCACCGCACTAGAAAAGCTCGCTCTCGGCGAAGAACAGCTTGATCTCCAGCGAGGCGGAATCCGGCGAGTCCGAGCCGTGAACGGCGTTGCGCTGGATGTCCTGCCCGAAGTCGGCCCGTATCGTCCCCGGCTCCGCCTTGCCCGGATCGGTGGCTCCCATCGTCTTGCGGATGACCTCGACGGCGTTTTCCCCCTCGAAAACTATGGCGATGATGGGCGCCGAGGTGATGTACTGCACCAGGTCTTCAAAGAAGGGTTTGCTCTGATGGACGGCGTAGTGCCGCTCCGCCAGGGCCCGGTCCATGTGTATCATCTTGAGGCCCACTATCTTGAGTCCCTTGTTCTCCAGGCGGCTGATGATGGCCCCGCCCAGCCCGGTGTGCATCGCATCCGGTTTGATAAGCACTAAAGACCTTTCCACTTTAATCTCCTTTAAACAGGCCCCGCAGGGTATCGATACTGACGCTCTCCAGCGTCTCCACAACCAGGTCAGCCTCTTTCAGGGCGGCGGCGGGGTGGGTGGTGGTGACCGCCACGCACTTCATGCCGGCGCTTCTGGCCGCGGCCACGCCGGCGATGGCGTCCTCGATGACGACGCAGCTCGCTACGGGTACGCCGAGCTTGGAGGCCGCCAGCAAAAAACACTGGGGACTGGGCTTGCCTTCCGCCACCTCCCGGCCCCACACCACCGCGCGGAACCAGCCGGTAATGCCCAGGCTGCCCATTATCAAGTCGATGTTCTCCGGCGGCGCCGACGAGGCCACCGCCATCCTGAGCCCCGCGTCGTGCAGGGCCTTGATCAGTTCGACGGCGCCGGGCAGCGGCCGGGTATTCCCCCGGATAAAACCCCGGTAGGCGCTCTCCTTCTCCCCAGCGATGGCGTCCACCTCGCCCGGGGGAAGCTCGCCCAGGGTGCACCTGATTATCGTGTCGTTCCTTTTACCGAAGTGGCGTTTGAAATCTTCCTCGGTGAAGTCCACGCCCTTCTCGCGGAAGACCTGGCGCCAGGCGCGGAAATGGTATGGCGCGCTATCAACGATAACGCCGTCCATGTCCCAGATAACCGCTTCCGGCCGGTCTTCAGGCGCCACCGACGGCCCCTGCCGAAGCTTTGCGCACCACGAACTGGACGGCGGAGCTCTCCGCCACCACCGTGCCGTCGCGCAGGGCGATCCTGGCTGCCGTCTCCACCAGCTTCCGGCCGTCCTTGACCAGGGACGAGGTGATGACCAGCGGCTCCTCGACCGGGATGGGCTGTTTGAACCGCACCTCCATCCTGGCGGTGATGCATTCCTTGCCGACGAAACGGGCGACATGGCTCATGGCTTCGTCCAGGATACAGGAGATGATGCCGCCGTGAAGGATGCCTGGCCAGCCCTGGTACTGCCGGCCGGCGGTGAACTCCGTCCTGATCTGGTCTTTATCCGGATGGAAAGTGAGCTTCAGACCGATGGGATTGTTCTGCCCGCAGCCGAAGCAGAGGCTATCGGACGTGTCGGTGTTGATGGATACCTGTGGATATCCCGTCATAAATGCTCTCCTTAGCTCCTGAAATGGTCCCAGCCGGCCGTCCCCGGCGCTACCGGGCGCCCCCCGGCGTCAACCAGGCTGACTCCTTTGCCCGGTAAGATGTCCCCGATGATGGTTACGGGGCAGGCGGCCGCCGCTTTGACCGCGTCGATGGTTGCCGGGGGCGCGGTAAAGAGCAGCTCGTAGTCCTCGCCGCCGGCCAGCGCCATCCCCGTCGCCGCGTCCCCGAACGCCGCTCGAAGCAAGGGGTTGACCGGCAGGCTCGCCGCTTCTACCCTGGCGCCCACGCCGCTGGCCTGGCAGATATGGGTAAGGTCGGCGATGAGGCCGTCGCTGATGTCGATCGCGGTCCTGACGCCCTTTTCGGCCAGGACCCGGCCCTCGGCAAGGCGCGGCTCCGGACGGAGGAAAGCCTGCCTCAGGTAAGCCGCGGCGTCAGCGCCGGGGCTGAGCTCGTCCCGCAGCACGCGCAAACCCCCGGCAGCCCCGCCCAGCCAGCCGGTCACCGCTATCTTGTCCCCGGGCGCGGCGGCCTTCCGGGTCAGCAGCCGGTTATCCGGGCTCACGCCGAACACGGCCACGGTCGCCGAGACGGCCGGGCCGCGGCTGATATTGCCGCCGGCGACGGCCACGCCGTACTTCGCGGCCAGTTCGAGCAGACCCCGGTAGAGCTCGGCGACTTCCTCAACCGCGACATCGGGCAGGATGAGCGAGGCCAGCGCGTAGCGGGGCTCGCCGCCCATGGCGGCGATGTCGCTCAGGTTGACCGCCAGCGCCTTCCAGCCAAGCTCTCGCCAGGTAGTAATATCCAGGGAAAAGTGCGCCCCCTCGTTAAGGGAGTCGATGGTGGCGATCTGCACGGCGGGCTCGCTTGTCCAGGCGGCGGCGTCATCGCCGATACCGATAACCAGGTTGCGCCAGGCCGGCGACCGGGCGTCTTTGCTGCCGTCAACTAGCTTCGAGATCAGGTCGATCAGCCCGAACTCGCCGATCTGTGAGATTTTCAACTCGCCAAATTATAGCACGGCGGCCAGGCGCCAACAAGACAGACGGCGCGCGGCGGCGGGTCCTGGCGAGCGATCCCGGATGCTAGCCCTGGTCGGTCAGGAAAGGGTTGAAGCGGCGCTCCGCCCCGATGGTCGTTTCCGGCCCGTGCCCCGGATAGACCACGGTGCTGTCCGGCAGTACCATCAGCTTGGTATGGATGCTGTTCATGATGTTCCGGTAGTTGCCCCCGGGGAAGTCGTAGCGCCCGATGCCGAGGTTGAACAGGGTATCCCCGGTAAAGAGGACGCCGTCGCCGAGCAGCGAGATGCTGCCCGGGGAGTGGCCGGGGGTGTGCAGCACCGTTAAGCTTAAACCGCCGAAATCTACCTTGTCGCCGCCTTGCAAGAGCCTGTCCGGGGCGGCCGTGCCGTGCAGGTAGGCCTTCTGCTCCTCGATGAGCCGGGCGTCATCGGCGTGTATCGCCACCGGGGCGCCCGTGGCCTCTTTTATCTTTTTTGAGGCCTGGATATGGTCCTGGTGGCCGTGTGTGAGAACGACGAGCTTTACCGTCAGGCCGAGCTCCCGGACGGTCTTCAAAATCCGGTCGGGCTCGTCGCCGGCGTCAACGATGATACCCTCCCGGGTAGCCTCATCGGCGACAATATAGCAGTTGGCTGCGTAGGGACCTACCTCAAGCTTCTTGAGAACCATTACTTCCTCCGCGATAGAGTTTCGGCGCGATGGAAGCATTGTAACACTAACCGGGCTTGCGCCTCAATTCCGGGCTTCCCTGACCGCGGCCGCGCTTTTCCGAATATTGATGTGAAACGCGGTGTCCGGGGTATTGACAATCAGATGCGGCGGTGATAAAGTAAATAACCATTAACAATGTAAGTGATAACTAACATTCTATTAATGGAAACAGGGTCTTTTCAGGCAGGTTTCGCGGCGTTTCCGTCGCCCCGGACAGGGTGCAACGACCGGAAGACCGTGGCATTTTGATGGCGAATATCTTAAGGAGGCAGCAGAGATGACGACGAAACATCCGAAACTGGTAAAGGTCGGCAAGATTTTGATGTACGGCTGGCCGCTGGTCCTTATCCTGATTATCGTCTTGATTGTCCTCATATCCTCGTTAACCAAGTAACAACCGGAGCACGGCCTGAGAGTAACTGCCCTGCGGCGGGGTTTCGTTATTTCTCGACCGAATATGGTATCATTTATCCGGAATGATAACGAGGTACGCCAGCACATCAGTGCGGCGCCGCCAGATAGTCTCCGCGGCGCGGAAGCTGATCGCGAAGCACGGCAGCGAACACCTGACCGTTAAGCGGATCGCCTCCGAGATCGGGGTTTCCGAAGGCGCTATCTACCGTCACTTCAAGAGCAAGCGAGAGATAATTTCCTTCCTGGTCGACGAGATTGAAAAGCTGATCCTCGCCGACATCGAGCGCAGTTTCCGGGACCTTAGTCCCAAAACCGAGGAGGTCCTGGAAAAGATTATCAAGGCGCACATATCCGCGGTCGAGCGGCGCAGCGGCATGACGTTCCAGATCATCGCGGAAATCATCAGCCTCGGCGATAAGAAGCTGAACAAGAAGATACACGGCGTCATCAACAAGTACATCAGCCGGATCGGGGATGTGCTGGCCAGGGGCCGGGCGGCGGGCGTCGTCAGAGAAGACCTGGACCTGGAAGCGGCGGCCATGCTGTTCTTCGGGATGATACAGGGGCTGATAAGCGTCTGGGCGCTGGACCATTACGGGTTTGACCTGGAAGAGAAATACGGCGCTCTCTGGAGGGTATACCGCAAGGTCATCAGCTCGCCGGCGGTCCCCGCCCCGCTCCTCGCCAACCCGGAGTAACCGCTTCCCCACCGCGATAAGGCACAGATGACCGATGCTCTTTCGCGGAACCCGCGGCCACCTTCTCCCGGGCCCGGTGCGGGCCAGGCGGGAGGCCGCGCGGCTCCACCGCAGATTCCGATGACTGTCGAGGGGCTGTTCCTCGATTACGACGGTACCCTCAGCCCGATCGATACCACCAGGAAGGACTCCAGGGTGCCTGATACCCTGCGCCGGTACCTGGAGCGCATCTGCCGGCTAATACCGGTGGGCATCATGACGACCAAGGACACCCATTTTGTCCGGCCCCGGACGCCCTTCGCCCGCGCGTGGAGCGGTATCGGCGGACTGGAAACCGTGACCGGCGACCGGGCTACCCTGGAACCATCGGCGGAGCGGCGGCGGCCCTGTATCCTGGAAGCCGTCAAGTTCGCGAGCCGGTACCCGCGGGAACAACTGTACATCGAGGAGAAACGCGACCAGACGGGAAGGACGCTCGCCTTTTGCGTGGACTGGCGCTATGCCCTCGACCGGGCGAAGGCGGCCGGCATGGTAAAAGAAATAATGATATACTGTAAGAGCCTGCCCCTGGTAGTGGTCAGATTGAAGGGCAAACCATTCTTTGATGTCTACCCGGACAGGCCGGACAAGGGTCGGGGGCTCATCAGGTTGAAGCGGCTGTTTAACCTTCAGGCCGGCGTCGTTTACCTGGGCGACTCGGTAACGGACAATCCCGCCCTGGCTGTCGCGGACATGGGCATCGGCATCCTGCACGATGAGCCGGAGCCGGGTCTGAAATGCCGCTATTTCCTGAGATACGAGGATGTCGGCGACTTCCTGCGGCGTCTCCTGGAAAATAACCTGACCGTTGACGCCAGCTTCGCCGGGCTCATCCGGGAAAAAGGCTAGAAAATGATACGGAAACGGCTGGGCGTCATCATGTACCAGACGAGCGGCAGCAAAGGCCAGGAGCTTGTCGCCCAGCGGATGGTGCGGCAGTTCAACAAGCTCGGGCAGAAGGCCTACCTCATTACCGGCCGCTCCCACGACGACCGGGAGGTCGTCCCCGCCGAAAGCTTCAAGAAGGGCCGGGGCTACCTGTACGTGGAGGACAGCGTCCTCAAGATACCGGTCATCCGGGTGGACTCCTATACCGCCAAGTGGCCGCCGCGCCGCATCATCTTCCGGGACTTCATCGATACCCTGGAGCGCATTGTCGAGGACTTCGAGCTGAATGTCCTGATAACCCACAGCACCCTGTGGAACGGTCCCGAGGATGCCGCCAAGCTGGTCACCTGGCGCCGGGACATGAGGCAGATGGGCGGCTACCAGGACCCGCTGGTGTTCTGCCACATGTCCCATTTCCAGGAGCCCACCACCCAGCGCTACTCCCTGACCGAGCTGACCTTCCGCACGGCCTGGAACAAGCTCTCCCTGTCCAAGGTGCTGGAGACGGCGAACATCGTCCTGGTGGTGACGCCCTTCGAGAAAGCCTTTCAGACCCGGATGGGGCTGAAGCCCGAAAAGTGCTTCCTGTTCCCCGGCGGCGTGGATGAAGAGACCTTCCTGCGCTTCGCCGCCGATGATTTTACCGAGTTCCTGAAAAAACGCGGCATCGCCGCTGACCGGCGGCTGGTCGCCTATCTCGGCAGCATCGAGGAGCGCAAGAACCCGATGGCCGTGCTCAAGGTGGCCGAGCGGATGAAGGACGTGCCCGGCGTCCATTTCGCGCTGGCCGGGCGGGGCGACTCCCCCTACGCCCGGGACGTCGAGAAGCTGGCCCGCGACCTGCCCAACGTAACCTACCTCGGGGAAATCGAGGAGCAGGAGAAGATCGCCCTCATCCGGGCTTCGTACCTTAATATCATCATGAGCCGCCTGGAGGCCCTCGGCATCGCCCAGCTCGAGTTCATGTACGCGGGGGTGCCGGTAGTAACTTCAGCCACGGGGGGCCAGTCCTGGGTTGTCCAGGACGGCGTCGACGGTCTGCACCTGAAGGGGCCGGAGGACTATGACGGCGCCGTCCGGGCCATTACCCGCCTGCTGGAAAATCATAACGGTTACCGCCAGCTCGCCCACAACGCCCGGGAGAAGGCCAGCCGGATGACCACTACCGAGATGATCGCCGAGCTCGATGACCTTATCGACGGCGAGATGGCCCGGGAGAGCGGCATGGGCCACATCCCCGGCGAGGTGCAGGCGACCATGCTCCAGGCGGAGTACGCCCTCAAGAGCTGGGCTTACCGTGATACCATGGTGGTGGCTACCAACCGCCGCATTTTCATCCGGCAGGGACGTCTCTCGCGGAAGGTAACCGAGCTGCGCTACCCCGATATCAAGTGCATCGAGCATTACCGCCGGTGGCCGTGGGGCATACCGCTGGTCGGCGCGGCCCTGACCGCCGCCATGTTCGCCGCTCCCTCGCTGGCCACAATCTTTTCCAGTTCTTTCCTGGCCCAGTTGCGGGCTTTCGCCGAAGCCGCGGCGGCTTTATCCCCCGCCTGGCTTGACCTGAGCGGCGTCCCGGCGGACTCCCTGTCCCTGCTGCCGCTGGTCTTCTCCGTCTTGGTATTCTTTTTACGGGTGCGGTCACGCTTCAGCCTTTACGGGCCGGGTTTCCGGCCGGTACACCTTGCCAGCAAGTTCAGCAAGGCTATCGGCTTTATCCGGGATTACCAGGAGAACGGTAACGGGGTCAAGCACCCGGCCAGCCCGGCGGAGACCGTTGACATCCTGGTCCCCAAAACCAACCCGGCTCACGAAGGGGCGCGGCCGGAAGGGTTAAACTAGTGTGGTGCGTCTAACCCTTCGTTACTGTCATTCCGGAACGCAGCGAGGAATCCGTACGTCATTTCGGAAACACTACACTAGCGGTCTTTTAGCCGGCATCCCGGGGCGGCGCGGGTAGGTTTCCGGCGTCGGCCTGACCTTGTCGATCACCAGCAGGTAGCGCTGGTCAGATAGCTCAGCCATCTCCACCTTTCTGACCTCGCGGAGGCAGCCCCCCATCAGTTCCACCGCCCGCCGGCCCAGCTCAATCTCAAGCCCGATTTCCCCCTTCTTCTGGGCAACCAGCCGGCCGCCCACCCGCCCGAACGGCAAGGTCAGCTCCGCCAGGGCCGCCAGGGGCGCCAGTCCCCGGGAGAGGACGACGTCATAAGCCTCCCGGAAGCGGCTGTCATGAGCGAGCTCCTCGGCCCGGCCGGCCAGGATTTCCACGTCCTCCAGGGCGAGCCGGGCGACCAGGTACCGGAGGAATGCGACCTTTTTCCCGGTGGACTCCAGCAGGGTCAGCCTCATCCCCGGCACGGCGATTTTCAAAGGCAGCCCCGGCAAACCGGCCCCGGTGCCCACGTCGATGGCGCTGAACCCGGTCTGCTGGCCGTCGAGGGCCGGCAGTACGCTCAGCGAGTCCAGGAAATGGCGGACCTGGACGTCTTCATACCCGGTGATGGCGGTCAGGTTAACCCGCTGGTTCCACGCCACCAGCTCCTGGTAATAGGACTGGAAACGGCCGACCTGCGCCGGGCTGAGCTCCAATCCCAATTTTTTAGCTCCGGCTAAAAGCTTTTCCATAAGGCCTCAAAGGGACCCCCGGGCACTCAGGCCAGCAGGCTGGCTGCCAGGAAGAAGTAGTAAGCGGCCACGCCGGCGAAGACCAGGCTGTCCATCCGGTCGAGCACGCCGCCGTGTCCCGGCAAGAGCCGGCCTGATTCCTTGACGCCGCCGCTGCGCTTGAGGCGCGACTCCACGAGATCGCCGAGCTGGGCGCAAACGCTGATAACCACCCCGAAGAGCGCCGCCGCGGGGTAGCCCATCGGCTTCAGGAGCGCCGTCAGCCCGAGGCTGATCGCCACCGCCCCGACCAGTCCGGCGGCCGCCCCTTCCCAGGTCTTCCCGGGGCTCACGCGCGGCGCCAGCCGGTGCCGGCCAAAGCTCCGGCCGACAAAAAAGGCGGCGCTGTCCGAAGCGAAGGTAACCAGCAGGGTCAAGAGCAGCCACTCCCGGCCGGCTTCCAGTCGCAGGCTCACCAGGTAGCTCATGAGCCAGCCGGCGTAAAAAATTCCGGCCAGGGTCCACGCCCAGACCAGGGCGCCGCCCGCCCGATCGCGCAGGAACAGGAGCAGCGCCATCGGCAGGATAACCGCCGCGGTCAGCAGGAGCGGTAGCACCATGCCGAACGGGAAATGCGGGCTGACGATAAAAAGCAGCGTCAGCACGCCCCCGAAGACCAGCAAGGCGGGAACTCTGGCTACCCCGGTGATGCGATAGAACTCCAGCACGCCGAGCAGCCCGAAAACGGCCGCCAGGATGGTGAACCAGGGCAGCGGCCCGTCGAACCAGACCGAGGCCAGCACCAGCGGCAGACCCCACAGCGCCGTGATGACCCGTTTATTGAGCATGGTTCAGGCGGAAAGGCCGCCGAAACGCCGCTGTCTCCGGCTGTAGGCGTCCAGCGCCTTGTCCAGCTCCTCTTCGTCGAAATCGGGCCAGAGCACCGGGGTGAAATATAGCTCGCTGTAGGCCGTCTGCCACATGAGGAAGTTGCTGATGCGGAGCTCGCCGCCCGTCCGGATGACCAGGTCGACATCGGGCAAGCCGGCGGTGTACAGAAAGCGCTCGAACAGCTTCTCGTCAACCTCGTCCGGCGGCAGGCGCTGGTCGAGCAAGCGGCGCACGGCGTTGATTATCTCGAAACGCCCGCCGTAGTTAAAGGCGAAGCTGACCGTCATCCCCGGGTTGCCCCGGGTCAGCTCGACGGCGCGGCTGATGGACTGCCGCGCCTCCGGGGACAGCTCTTCCAGGCTGCCCAGGTGCTTGACGCGGAAACCGTTGCGGTGCAGCTCCATCGTCTCCCTCTCGATGGTCTCGGCCAGCAGTCTCAGCAGGCCGCGGACTTCATTATCGGGACGGTGCCAGTTCTCCGTGGAGAAGGCATAGAGCGTGACGTAGCCGACGCCGCGCCGGTTGAGCCACTTGACGATGTTGCGGGTATTGTTCACCCCGGCCTGGTGGCCTTCCAGGCGGGACAACCCCCGCTGCTCCGCCCACCGGCCGTTGCCGTCCATGATAATGGCAATGTGTCCGGGGAGACTGCTGCTTTTCATACCGGGGCAATTACGGACAGAGGACTAGACTTCCAGGATCTCTGTCTCTTTGCCGCGGGCGATCTCATCCGCCCTGGCGATGAAACGGTCCGTCAGCTTCTGCAGGGCATCGAGGGCCCGTTTCAGATCATCCTGGGATATGGTCTTCTCCTTCTCGGCCTTTTTCAGCTCGTCCAGGGCGTCATGCCGGATGGTGCGGAGCATCACCTTCCTTTCCTCGGTCCGCCGCCGGATAACCTTGATGAGCTCCTGGCGGCGCTCCTGGCTGAGGGGCGGGATGACGATGCGGATGACGCTGCCGTCATGGGTGGGGTTCAGGCTGAGCTCGGATTTCAGCAGGGCTTTCTCGATGGGCACGACCGCGGCCTTATCCCAGGGATTGATTACCAGCAGCCTGGCCTCGGGGGCGGAGATGCTCGCCATCTGGTTGAGCGGGGTGGGCACGCCGGCATAATCGGCCTTGATGTGTTCCACCAGCGCCGGGCTGGCCCGGCCGGTGCGTATGGTGGCCAGGTCATTGGCGAAAGCCTTGACCGAAGCCTGCATCTTGTCTTCCAGGCGCCGTAAAATATCGCTAGCCATTCTCGCCCTCACTGATAACCAGCGTTCCGATGCGCTCGCCGCGCACCACGGCCTCGATGCTGCCCGCGGCCTGAAGGTCAAAAACGACAATCGGCAGCTTGTTCTCAAGGCAGAGAGACAGCGCGGTCGAGTCCATGACCTCAAGCCGCAGGTTCAAGGCCTGGAGATGGGTGATCCGGTCGAACTTCCTGGCCTCGGGGTGCTTGCGCGGGTCGGCGGTGTAGATGCCGTCGACGTTGTTCTTGGCCATGAGCAACACCTCGGCCCCGATCTCGATGGCGCGCAGCGCGGCCGCGGTATCGGTGGTCATGTAGGGATTGCCGGTCCCGGCGGCGAAGACGACGGCCCGCCCTTTTTCCAGGTGGCGCACGGCGCGCCGCCTGATGTAGGGCTCGGCCACCTGCTGTATCGCGATGGCGGTCTGGGTCCGGGTGTGGACGCCGGCCCGCTCCAGGGCGTCCTGAAGCGCCAGGGCGTCGATCACCGTCGCCAGCATCCCGGCGTAATCGGCGGTTACCCGGTCCATGCCGCTGGCTTCAGCCCGGACGCCGCGGAAGATGTTGCCGCCGCCGACGACGATGGCCACCTGCACTCCCATGCCCATGACGTTCTTGATCTGCCGGGCGATGCCGTCCAGCACCGCCGGGTCAATGCCGTACTGCTGCTTGCCGGCGAAAGACTCGCCGCTGAGCTTGAGCAGCACCCGGCGGTACACGGCTTCAGCCATTATTGCTCGCCGAGCTCGAACCGGGCAAACCGGGTGACCCGGATGTTCTCGCCCGTCTTAGCGATAACCTCAACAACGAGATCGTTAACCGTGCGGGTGGGCTCTTTGATATAGGGCTGGAGGAGGAGGCAGGCCTGCTGCGGGTCGGCGTCGGCCCCCGGCGGGACCTCGTCCGCGGAGACGTACTTCGGGGCGAGCGCGGCGATCTGCAGGGCCAGGCAGTGCGCCAGCTCTTTGAAATCCGCCGTCCGCGCCACGAAATCGGTCTCGCACTTGACTTCAACCAGCACGCCGATGCGCCCGCCGGTATGGATGTAGGACTCGATGAGTCCCTGGGCGGTAGCGCGGCCGGCGCTCTTCTCGGCTTTGATAAAGCCGCGGGCTTTAAGAATATCCAGGGCTTTCGCCATGTCGCCGCCGGCTTCCACCAGGGCGCTGCGGCACTCCATGACACCGGCGCCGCACTGGCACCTCAGCTCCTTAATCATTTCCGTGGTAACCAAAGTTCCCTCCTTAAGTCTGATCGGGGGTAAAGATAAGCGGCTCGGCCGGCTGGAGGTCTTTCTGCTCGCCCTCTTCCAGCGGCACAGCGGCCTGGGCCTTGCCTTCCAGGACCGCGTCGGCGATCTTGCTGCAGATGAGGCGGATAGCCCGGATGGCGTCATCGTTGGCCGGGATAGGGTGGTCAATCATGTCCGGATTGCAGTTGGTATCGCAGATGGCTACCACCGGGACGCTCATGCGCCGGGCCTCCGCCAGGGCGATATTCTCGTTGGTGGGGTCAACAATGAACAGGGCGCTGGGCAGCGCCGTCATCTCTTTGAAACCGCCCATCTGCTTGTTGAGCTTGGCAATCTCTTCAGCGACCTTCTTGGACTCCTTCTTGGAGAGGTGCGCCAGCTCGCCGCGGGCCTGCTGGTCCTCGAAGCGGACCAGGTGATCGATACGCGCCTGGATAGTGGTGAAGTTGGTCAGCATGCCGCCGAGCCACCGCTGGTTGACATAGTACATGCCGCTGCGCGTGGCTTCTTCCGCCACGGACTCCTGCGCCTGTTTCTTGGTGCCGACGAAGAGGATAGCGCCGCCCTCGGCGACCGTCCGCCGGATGAAATCACAGGCCTTGGCAAGCATGACGACCGTTTTTTCCAGGTCGATTATGTGAATGCCGTTGCGCTTGGTGAAGATATAGTTCCGCATGCGCGGGTGCCAACGGCCTGTCTGATGTCCAAAGTGAGTACCGGCCTCAAGAAGCTGCTTTATAGTCGCTGTATCTGGCAAATCCGCCTCCTAAACTGTAGTCAATCTAGTAGTATATCATAAAGCTCGATTCACCGGCAATATCGGAGGCTGCGGGCTTTAAATCGAGCGCCGCCGCGCTTTAATTAAATACGGCGGCAAGCTACCATATTTCTTGCATATTTGCCCCAGTTATGATAGAGTTACTACAGTAAAATTTACTAGAACTGTCGCAAAGTGGGTTCATTCCCACTTTTTTATTAAGAGGGAATCGGAGGTCTGAGGCAAGGGATGAAGAGTGAGTTTCTGCTCGCCATAACCCAGCTCTCGGCAGAAAAAAGCCTGCCGAAAGAGGTGGTTATTAACGCTATCGAGGCAGCTCTTGTCTCCGCTTACCGCAAGGACAACTTCATCCCCAACCAGAACATCGTGGTCAAGATCAACCCGACCACGGGCAAAGTAGAGGTCTGGGCGGAAAAAGAGGTGGTGGAAAAGCCCGCCGATAGCCGCCGGGAGATTTCCCTCCAGGAGGCGCGCCGCGCCAAGGCGGACGTCCAGGTGGGCGACACCCTGATGGTGGAATCGACCCCCCAGAACGCCGGCCGTATCGCCGCCCAGACGGCCAAGCAGGTCATCCTGCAGCGCCTGCATGAAGCCGAGCACAGCGCCATCTTCGAGGAATACACCAACAAAGAGGGCGACGCCATCACCGGCCTTATCCAGCGCATCGAACCGGGCCAGATTACGGTTGACCTCGGCCGCACCGAGGCCGTCCTGCCGGCCGCCGAGCAGATGCGCAGCGAGCGCTACCGGGTCGGCCAGCGGCTGAAGGTGCTGGTGCTGCAGGCCGCCCGCACCAGCAAGGGCGCCCGGGTGATCGTCTCCCGCTCGCACCCTGACCTGCTGCGCCGGCTTTTCGAGCTTGAGGTCCCCGAGGTCTATAACGGGACGGTCGAGATAAAATCCGTGGCCCGGGAGGCGGGCTACCGCTCCAAGGTGGCGGTAAGCGCCCGGCAGGAAGGCATTGACCCGGTGGGCTGCTGCGTCGGGCTGCGCGGCATCCGGATACAGAACACCGTCAACGAGCTGAACGGTGAGAAGATAGACGTGGTCACGTGGCACTCCGACCCGGCCGTGTTTATCGCCAGCGCCCTCAGCCCGGCCCACATCGTGAGCGTCGAGCTTAACCAGGCGGAGAAGATCGCCCGGGTGGTGGTGCCGGACAAGCAGCTTTCCCTGGCCATCGGCAAGGAAGGACAGAACGCCAGGCTGGCCGCCAAGCTGACCGGCTGGCGGATTGATATCAAGAGCGGTTCCGCGGTTGAGGCGGAAAAGGCGGCGGCAGCCCGGGCGGAAGCCGAGAAAGCCGAGAAGGCCAGGCTGCAAGCGGCGGCGGAGGCGCCTCCGCCACCGGTGGCCGTGCCACCGGAACCCGTCATGGCGGCCCCGCAGAAACCCGCCCCGGCCATCGAACCCGAGCCGGCAGCGCCAGAACCGGTAGTGGCCGAGCCTGTGGCGGCAGAACCGGTGACGGCAAAGGCGGAGGTCGAGGTGACCGAGCCGGCGCCGGTAACCGAGGAAAAAGCCGAGGCGCCGCCTCCCGAGCCGGTCGCTGTGCCGGTACAGGAAGCCATTCCGGCGCGTTTCCTGGCGCCGCGCGAGGGCCCGAACAAGAGCCAGATCCGGTTTGCCGAGGACCTGCTCATGGCCAGAACGGGTAAAGCGGATAAGTCCAAGAAGAAAAAGAAGAAAGGCTACAAGGAAGACGAGGCCCCCAAGGCGAAGAGGGCCCGCCGGGAGTTTGATTATAGCGGCGATGACGAGGTCTAAACCGAGGCCCGCCGTCCAGCGGGCTTGCGTCGCCTGCCGCCAGGCAAGGGACAAGCGCGAGATGGTGCGCATCGTGCGCACCCCGGCCGGCGCCGTGGAGATCGACGCCGGCGGCCGGAAGGCGGGGCGGGGGGCGTACCTCTGCCCGGCCCCGGTGTGCTGGGACGCCGCGCTGAAAGGCTCCCGGCTGGAACACGCCCTGCGCGGCAGCCTGAGCCCGCAGGACCGCCAGGATATCCTGAGATATTTTAGAGAGATAAGAGGGGATTAGTGGCTAGAATAAGCAGAGCAAACGAGACCGAAGCCGTGGCGCCCCAGGCGGAAAAAACCCGGGCGGGCAAGGGGGGCGTTTACGAGCTGCCCCATTCCCTGACGGTGCGGCAACTGGCGGAGATCCTGCAGCTCAACGCCATCGACATTATCAAGCAGCTGATGCGCCAGGGCATCATGGCCAGCATCAACCAGATTATCAGCTACGAGTCCGCCGCGGCGGTCGCCAAGACCTTCGGTATCGAGACCCGGCTCCACTCCCGGACAGCCGCGGCTACCGCCAGGACCGAGCTGAAGAAGAAGATTAAGACCGAGGAAGCCGGCAACCTGCAGCCCCGCCCGCCAGTAGTCACTGTCATGGGTCACGTCGACCACGGCAAGACCCGGCTGCTGGACGCCATCCGCCAGACCAATGTCATGGCCACCGAGGCCGGCGCCATCACCCAGCACATCGGCGCCTACCAGGTAACGGTCAACGCCCAGAAGATTACCTTCCTGGATACCCCCGGTCATGAGGCTTTTACCGCCATGCGGGCGCACGGCGCCCAGATTACCGACATCATCATCCTTGTCGTGGCCGCCGACGACGGCGTCATGCCGCAGACCATCGAGGCCATCAATCACGCCCGCGCTGCCGGCGTCCCCATCGTCGTCGCCGTCAACAAGATGGACAAGCCGACCGCCAACCCCGACCGCGTCAAGCAGCAGCTTGCCGAAGCCGGGCTTGTCGTCGAGGAGTGGGGCGGGGAGACCATCGCCGTGCCTATATCCGCGAAAGAGAAAAAGGGCATCGACGAGCTCCTGGAAAACCTGCTGCTGGTAGCTGAGATCGAGGACTTCCGGGCCGACCCCGCCCGGCCGGCGGTGGGCGTGGTCATCGAGGCCGAAATGGACAAGTCGCGCGGCCCTATCGCCACCGTTCTCATCCAGAACGGCACCCTGAAGGTCGGCGACCTCCTGGTCGTGGGCAACACCTCCGGGCGCGTCCGGGCGATGTTCAACGATGTCGGCAAGAGGCTGAAAAAGGCGGAGCCGGCCACGCCGGTGGCTATCCTCGGCCTGGACGGCGTGGCGCAATCCGGCGACCTGCTTAACGCCGTCGTTGACGAGCACGAGGCCCAGGCCTTGATCGAAAGGCGCCGGCAGGAGCTGGCCCCGAAGAAATCGGTAAGCCTGACCAACCTGTTCGACCAGATAGCTTCCGGCAGCGTAAAGGAGCTGGATATCATCCTGAAGACGGACGTCCAGGGCAGCATCGAGCCTATAAAGACGTCCCTGGAGAAGCTGCAGACCGAGACGGTGCAGGTGCGGATAATACACAGCGGCACCGGCAATATCAACGAGAGCGACGTGATGCTGGCTATCGCCTCCAAGGGGCTGGTTATCGGCTTCAGCGTCAGCGTGGATGCCGGGGCGCGCCGCCTGGCCACCGCCCAGAATGTCGATGTCCGCACCTACGACATCATCTACAACCTGATCGATGACGTCGAGAAAGCCATCAAGGGACTGCTCGAGCCGACCTTCGTCGAGGTTATCGAAGGGCGGGCCGAGGTCCGGGCCATCTTCTCCGCCGGCAAAGGGAAGAAGGCGGCGGGTGTCTACGTTACCGACGGCAAGGTCAGCCGCAACGCCTCGGTCAGGGTCCTGCGGGCGGGCAAGAAGCTGCTCGAAGGCGGCGTTATCGGCAGCCTGAAGCGTTTCAAGGATGACGTCCGCGAGGTGGCGGCCGGCTTCGAGTGCGGCGTCAGCCTCAAGGATTTTGACGATTTACAGGCCGGCGACGTCCTGGAGTTCTACACCATGACCAAGTCCGCCTGATGGATAAAGCCCGATGTCATACCGGCTGCAGAAAATCAACAGCGTCATCCAGCAAGAGCTCAGCGAGCTGCTGCACAGTCAAGTCAAAGACCCGCGGCTGAGCCAGTTCATCTGCGTGACCGATGTCCGCACCTCGCCGGATATCAAGTTCGCCAAGGTGTTCGTGAGCTTCATCGGCACCGAGGAAGAGAAGGTCAAAGCGATGAGCGCCCTCTCCGGGGCCGCCGGTTTCCTGCGAAAGGAGCTCGCCCGGCGCCTGCGGCTGAGGTCTATCCCCGAGCTGAGCTTCCACTGGGACGACTCCATCGAGCGGGCGGACCGCGTCATGTCCCTGCTTGACAAGGTCAGCGAAGAGCGAGAAGACTAGACGCTCCCGCATCTTGGTTCCCCTCAGGGCTTGTGAAGAATTGGCAAACGCGTTAATAATGTCCCTTCTCCCTCGTTGGGAGAAGGCGAGGATGGGGGCGTCGACTCTCCCGGGGTCAACGCCCTCACCTTAATCCTCCCCGCCGGTAGAGGAAATATTTTGAGATTGCCTGATTTGTTCACAAGCTTTCAGCGAGACCGCCGCGGGAGGCCCAACTGGACGGGATACTGAATATCGATAAGCCGGCCGGCGTCACGTCTTTCCGCGTCGTGGCGGCGGTCAAAGCCCTGAGCCGGGAACGGCGGGTGGGCCACGCCGGCACGCTCGATCTCCTGGCCACCGGCGTCCTGCCCGTCTGCCTGGGCAAGGCCACCCGCGTGGTCGGGTTCCTGATGGGCGCCGTCAAGGTCTACCGCGCCGATATCGAGCTCGGGGTGAGCACCGACAGCTACGACGCGCTGGGCAATGTCACGCGCACCGCCGATATCGCCTCGGTGGGGCTGGCTGACATTGTTTCGGCCCTCGCTCCCTTTCACGGGCGTATCCGCCAGACGCCGCCCATGTTCAGCGCCCTGAAACACCGGGGCACGCCCCTCTACCGGCTGGCCCGTGCCGGCATCGAGATAGAACGCGCGGAGCGTGAGGCCGTCATTCACCGGCTCGATATCCTAGCATGGCAACCGCCGGTGCTCTCCCTGGAAATCGCGTGCGGCAAGGGTACCTACATCCGGTCCATCGCTCACGACCTGGGCGAGTCCCTGGGGTGCGGCGCCAGCCTGAAAGGGCTTGTCCGGCGCGCTTGCGGCGGCTTCCGCCAGGAAGAGAGCGTCTCCCTGCCGCGACTGGAAGAGGCCTTCCGCGCCGGCTACTGGACGCGCTATCTCTACCCGCCGGACGAGGCCCTGCTCGGCTTCGACGCCGTGGTCCTGGGCGATGCCAAAGCGGGTATTCTCGGTCACGGCGGCGCCCTGCCGGCCCGGGCGAGCTATAGCGACGACCGCCTCTGCCGGGCCTATGACCTTGAAGGGCGTTTCCTGGGCGTGCTGCGCCCGGAGGGCGGGCAGTGGCGGGCGTGCCGGGTCTTCACCGCGCCGTCAGGCGTGCGCGCCACCTCTTGACAGTTAACCGGGGAGGGGGTATAGTTAACCTCGTGTCAGGTGAGGTGTGACCGGTGCAAGCTTACTGCTTCAAATGCCGTGGCAATAAGGAGATTAAGAACCAGGTCCCCATTACCATGAGAAACGGCAGGCCGGCGCTGCGCGGCATCTGCCCTGCCTGCGGGACCAAGCTGTTCAGAATCGGAAAATCCGTTTGATGCCTCTCATCCGCCTGACCGCCGCCAGCTTCTCACGCCAACCCATCTCGCCTGATAACGGCGGAGTCCACTTTTAAGGAGATACTGAGGAATGGGTAAAATCAATGTAGCCATAATCGGGGTGGGCAACTGTGCCTCTTCCCTGGTTCAGGGCGTCTACTATTATAAAAAGGCCCGGGAGAACGAGTTCGTGCCCGGCCTGATGCACGTCAATCTCGGCGGGTACCACATCAGCGACGTCAACTTCGTCGCCGCCTTCGACGTCGATAAAAACAAGGTAGGCAAGGACCTCGGCGAGGCCATCTATACCGCGCCCAACAACACCTACAAGTTCTGCGACGTGCCCAGGATCGGCGTCAAGG
>JACPQH010000123.1 GCA_016190585.1 Chloroflexota bacterium
TCGCTCCTCGCAATGACGGTTGTATCCCTGGTTAAACCGGCGTTACCCGTATCTCGCCCTTCTCGTCAAAGCCGTAGGTGTAGAGCGCCGTCGGGATGGCGTAGCGGTAATCGAGGATGAGGTCAGCCGCGGCGCAGGCCGAGCCTTCCGGGACGTACAGGTGGAAGATAGAGCACTCGTCCATGTCCGGCTTGTACTTGGCCTGGATGCCCTCCTCGTAAGCCAGCTCATCCTCGGTGGCTACCTCGCAGATGACCATCGGCCGGTTGCAGGCCTCGGTGTCCGCGATGACGATGTCCGGGTAGAGGTCGCCCATCCAGCGGTGCTTAACCGGCATCTTGCGCTCCGGGGCGTTGGTGAAGGTCACCCAGGAAGGATGGAAAACGCCGGGGGTGAACTCCTGGCCGGGGAAGGTGAACATCAGCTCGGCTATCTTCTGGACGGCCCTGTCGTGCAGCTCCGGGGTAATCACCTGTTTTTTCTCTTTCACAACCATCTGCTTAACCTCGCTTGGAATTTGTCAGCCGGCGAGCGTTCTCGCCGAGGATCATGCGCTTCTCTTCGGCGCTCAGTTTGGAGCGCCGCAGCCCCTGCAGGTTGAAGGTGGCGCAGTGCGTATGCCAGTCCGAGGCCCAGACGAGCCGCTCGGCGCCGAACCGGCGAATCATGTCCTCCTCGACGCCCGAGTAGCCCAGCTCCAGGTTCTGGGAAAGGTCGAAGTAGACGTTGGGGTATTTCTTGCAGAGCTCGAGCCGCTCATCCTGCTCGCGGTTGCCGTAGCCGAACGCCCAGTGGAAGCCGAGGTGCGCCAGCACCAGCTTGAGCTTGGGGAAGGCCGCCAGGGGCTCCGCCCAGTACCGCGGGCTGGCGTAGTCCGTGCCCACCACGGCGAACAGGGTGTTGGACGCGCCCGAGTGCGAGAGTATCACCAGGTCGAGGTCGATGAGCTTCTGGTAGAGCGGCCACATCCGCTTGTCATTGGGGTAGAACTCGCCCCAGGTGGCGATGAGCTTGATGCCCCGGGCGCCCTTCCGGTACTTGTCTTCCATCTCCCGGACCATCCACTCGGCGCCGAGGAAGGGGTCCATGCCGATGAGGGGCACCACCCGTCCCGGGGCGAGGGCGGCCGTAGAGCAGAGCCAGTCATTGGCGCGCGCCAGCCTGGCGCCGACCTCCTCCCGGACGGCGGCCCGGGCCTCGGCCAGCTTCTCGCCGGTCAGGTCTTTGGGTATCCGGGCTTCGCCGGCCTGAATCAGGCCCTGGGTCGGCCAGGCGTTGATGACCCAGCTCTGGTCGACGCCGGTCTCGTCCATGTACCTGGTGAGCTGCTCTAGCGTGCCGCCGCGGTCCATCCGGTCATAGATAGCCCGGCCGTTCCAGCCCTGCTTCTCATTGCGGTACAGGTGGCAATGACAATCTACGGTGAAGAACTCTTTTGACATTACACTGACCTCGCTTTGAGCTAAGTTTAGCTTGATTAGTATATAATTATATTCCGGCGGAATTCAAGCCGGTGTCCCTGTTCCAGCCTCCAGCGCCCCGCGGTTGACAAAACCCTCGCCTGATATTACGCTAGTGCCAAGCATGTAAAGAATCTATATTGGTGAGGTGAACGCGTGGCGAACTCGGCGATAACAGGCAAGGCGCAGACGGTGCTCGGCCCGGTTGATCCGCAGGACCTGGGGGTTGTCCTGCCGCACGAGCACCTGCTGTTCGATTTCTCGGTCACCTTCTCCGAGCCCGACGCCGCTTCGGAGAAGCTCCTGGCCTACCAGCCCATCACCTTGGAGAATGTCGGCTGGCTGCGCATGAACCACGACAAGCACCGGGACAATGTCCGGCTGCTCGACGAAGACGTGGCCGTCAGCGAGCTGGCGGGTTACCAGCGGGAAGGCGGGCGCACCGTTATCGAGGTCACGCCCCGGGACCAGGGGCGCGATCCGGCGGGCCTGCAGCGCATCGCCCGGGCAACGGGACTGAATATCGTCATGGGGACGTCCTACTACGTGGCGCGGGCCCACCCCAGGGAGCTGGAAGACTGGACGGAACGGCAGATAGCCGACCAGTTCATCGCCGATGTCACCGTCGGGGCGGAGGGGGGCGCGCGCGCCGGCCTCATCGGCGAGATAGGCTGCTCCTGGCCGCTGGCCAAGAGGGAAATAAAGGTACTGCGCGCCGGGGCCGTCGCCCAGCGGGCGACCGGGGCGCCGCTCATGGTGCACCCCGGTCCCGACGAGAGCGCCCCGGCGGAGATCGTCCAGGTGCTCCGCGACGCCGGCGCCGACCTGACGCGCACCATCATGTGCCATATGCCGCGCACCCTCTTCCGGCGCGAGAGCCGCCTCAAGCTGGCCGAGACCGGCTGCTACCTGGAGTGGGACGCCTTCGGGCGGGGCTCCTACTACTACGCCTGGGGGACCTTTACCAAGCTGTACAACCGGGCGCCGATCGTCCTGGCCGACGACCCCCGGCAGTTCGACGACATCCAGGACTTGATCGCCGCCGGCTACCTGAAGCAGATACTCCTGTCGCATGACGTTTGCTTCAAGATGCAGATGGCCCGCTACGGCGGCTACGGCTACGGTTACCTGCTGCGTTACGGCGTGCCCCTGATGCGCATCAAGGGCATGACCGACGCGCAGATAAACACCATCATGGTGGAAAACCCGGCGCGGCTGCTGCGCTTCGTCCCGCCGGGCTAGCGCGGGAACCGGAAGTCCGATTAAATCGCCCGCGGCCGCCCTGAGAATGTCACCCGGGCGCGGCGGAGACCTAGTCCAGCGTGCTGGTCAGTCCCCCGTCAACTACCAGCGTTTGGCCGGTGACGTAGGCCGAGGCTTCCGCCGCCAGGAAGATGACGGCCCCGACGATGTCTTCGGGCTTGCCCAGGCGCCGCAGGGGGCTGGCTTTCTCGTGCGCGCCGAGCCGGGCGGCGGTCCCGGCATCGGTCTTCATGAAGTGAGCGACGCCCTCGGTGACGATATGCCCCGGGGCGACGGCGTTCACCCTGATGCCGTGAGGTCCCAGGTCGGCAGCCAGCGTCTGGGTCAAAGAAGTGACCCCGGCCTTGGCCGCGCCGTAGGCGATGCTCACGGTGTTGGCACGCAGGCCGGAAACGGAAGCCAGGTTGACGATGCTGCCGCCGCCCTGCTTGATCATTATCCTGGCGGCTTCCTGGCTGCACAGGAAGGCGCTGGTCAGGTTTTCCCGGAGGATGGCGTTCCAGGCGTTCTCGCTGACCTCGAGCGACTTCGTCAGGAAGCTGCCGCCGGCGTTGTTCACCAATATATCCACCCGGCCGAACTCCTGCATGGTCTTGGTGAAGAGGTTGCCGATCTGCTCGCTCAGGCGCACGTCCGTGGGTACGGCCAGGCTCTTCCGGCCCAGGGCGCGCACCTCGCCGGCGGTACCCTGGATATCGGCCTCCGTCCGGGCCGCCGCCACGATATCCGCGCCGGCCTCCGCCATCCCCCGGGCGAGCGACCGGCCGATGCCCTTGCCGGCCCCGGTGATGATGACTACCTTCCCCGTCAGGTCGAACAGCTTCGAGCTCACATTACCCTCCTCATCGAAATTAATTTCTTGAGCTCCCGGTACTTTCGCTTATTGTAGCACAACTCGCCGGGTGTCAGGACCGGACTCCAGGGTCAGGCGGATGCTTCGCAGCGCTCAGCGTGACGTTGTTCGGGCAGCCTCTGGGGATGGGTTTGTTAGAACGGCGCAATACGCCTGTTTTCGTCGCCACGGAAGATGGTTTTGGGCCAGCCACTGTCCCTGCTGGAAACCCGGCGCGGACAGTGTTAGAATGGGGCAAAAATCGGGGAAGGATGCCGTCGGAAGAAACCCACAGGGGACACCGTCGCCGGTTGAGGGAGCGTTTCCTGAAGTCAGGGCTGGCCGGCTTTCACGATTACGAGATCGTGGAGCTGCTGCTGAGTCTTGGCATGCCGCGGCGGGACTGCAAGCCCCTGGCGAAAGAAGCTATCGAGCGCTTCAAGACGCTGCGCGGCGTCCTGGAGGCGCCCATCGGGGAGCTGGCGGAGATAAACGGAATCGGGCCGCACAGCGCCTTCGGCATCAAGCTCGTCCAGGAGGTCGCCCGGGAGTTCCTCAAAGCCCGCATCCTGGACCGGCCTTTCTACAAGTCCTCCCAGGAGGTCTTCGACTACCTCTACCACTCGATGCGCGACCTCGATAAAGAGCTCTTCAAGGTCATCTACCTTAACGGCCAGAACCAGATACTGGAGAGCCTGGACCTGTTCGAGGGGACGGTGAACAGCAGTTCGGTGTCACTCCGCGAGGTGATGGAGGGCGCGCTCAAGTTCAAAGCGGTATCGGTAATTTTCGTCCACAACCACCCCTCGGGCAACCCCGCGCCGAGCGACAGCGACCGGGAAGTGACCCGCGGCCTGGTGCAGGCGGGGAAAATCCTGGGGGTCAGGGTGCTTGACCACATCATCATCGGGGACAACCGCTACTTCAGCTTCGCCGGGGACGGCCTTGTCGAAGAGTACGAGCTCGACTACGTGAGCTACCGGCTAAGGGGGGCCTCGGAGGCCCGGCGCCGGCTGTATAAAGCGCGGGCGACGCCCGATTTCAGTCCCGGAGCAGCTTATCCAGACCCTGAACGACCTCGCTAAAGTCCTGGAAGGGCGTGCAGTCAATACCGGCCGCCCGGCACCCCTTCAGCAGGTCATCGATGGCGAATATTTGCTGGGCGTGCTTGGCCGGGTGGATGTCCGATAGCCCGTTGCCGATATAGACTACCCGGTAGCCGTCCTCGAGGAAAAGCCGCGTGTAGGCCTCTTTGAAGCTGTCATCCATGTGGTTGCCGTCCGGACCGACGTACCTGACCTTCATGCCCTGGGGACTGAACCGGTTCTCCGCGGCGAACACATCGAGCCCGTCGAGACCGATGCCGCGCAGCACCGCCCGGATGTAAAAGTCCAGGCCGTTGCTGACGATGACGAACTTCACGCCGTTATCGGCGCAGTACCTGACCAGCTCCGGGAAACCCTGCCGTACCCGGAAACTGGCGCGGCAGGTCAGAAAATCGAGCAGGCTCTCCCGGCTGGCCTTTACCAGGCCGAAGGCGCGGGCGTTGAAACCGCCGACGCTTATCCTGCCGTCCCGGTAGTCCTGGAGCGTCTGCCGCCAGTCGCCCTCGGCGAAGGCGTCAAGCAGGATGAAGCTGATATCCTCAACGGTTACCGTGCCGTCGAAGTCGCATTGAACAATCGTTTTAACCGTGGTCACTATCTTTAACTATATAGGAAACCGCCCGCGGCAATCAAGGTCGCCTGGTTCTACTCAATCTTGGTTGTGACTCTTTAGCAACCTCACCCCCTTGTATCCCCCGCTCCATTTTTGGCAGTCGTGTAGTGGTCAAGTAAAAACGGACGGTCAAACTAGAGTCTTCTCCAGTTTTTCATAGTCGTTCGGGCAAAGGTAGCCCAGGTGAGAGTGCAGCCGTTCACTGTTGTAGAACATCTCGATAA
>JACPQH010000012.1 GCA_016190585.1 Chloroflexota bacterium
CTTGTACACACCGCCCGTCACGTCATGAAAGCTGGCAACACTTGAAGCCGATGAGCCAACCCTCTTCGGAGGGAGGCAGTCGTCTAGGGTGGGGTCGGTGATTGGGACGAAGTCGTAACAAGGTAGCCGTAGCGGAAGCTGCGGCTGGATCACCTCCTTTCTAGGGAGAGACTGGGTGATATACCTAATATCTCCTAGGTCGGTCTCCGGTTAAACGGAGTAATTGCCTTCCTTCCGCTATCCAGGGGTTAAAGTGAGAGAGCCGCCTTTTAGGCGGCTCTTTTGTTTTACGCTCGGTTTGCGCTTGATTTCCCCGGAGCGATTCGCTAGAATTAGTGTAATCCTAGGTTGCGCCACGGGCCATTAGCTCAGCTGGTTAGAGCACAGTCCTGATAAGACTGGGGTCTCTGGTTCGAGTCCAGAATGGCCCATATTCAGCTTCCCTCCCGGAGACGTTCCGCCTGTATGGACCATTCTGGTTTTTCAACTGGCGCGCATTGATATTTCTGTTTTCGCTCGCCGGCACTACTGCTCGGTTGACGTGAAAGTGGCGACTTCTTTCCAGTCACCGTCTTCCTGCACCAGTACCGTGACCGGCTGGCTGAAGGTCATGGGCCCGTTCATGGTCCGCAGCCGTACCCCATCGGGCGTCATGTTGACCATCAGGGCGTAGCCTCCGTCAATCAGGGTGCCCTCCTCGACGACGATGCGAATCAGCCAGGATTCATTGTTCCAGTAGGTCCGGGTGGTCAGGTCGATGGCGGGGGCGACACTTACCGAACGATGTTCCAGCCAATTGTATGAGTAGACCCCGCCTCCCCAAAGGCTGAAACGGTCCGGCGTGGGATACCAGGAAGGCGCTTCGATGCCGATCAGCTCGACTGTGGGTGCGGCCGGAGCCGGAGGCGGCGCCACATAGCTGACCGTGACGTTGTTCGCGTCCTCCGCGGCGCTCTCATCTAACGAACTTTCGTCAGAGTAGGCCGCGTAGGCGCTGCCGCCCTGGGCGACGACGTAATCGCCGGAGTCACCGTCCAGCAGGTTGGACCAGGTGTAGGTCTGTGAAGCGTCGGACGATGATGTCCCATCAGGGGTGCCGTTGAAGACACTCAAGGGGTTGTCATTCCGGACGATAACCGTCTCTCCGCTGGTGATCGAATACCAGGCGTTGCTTTCGGCGTAAGTCTGAACGTTGGTCCCCGAGGCGGTGCTGGTTGAAGTAACCGTCACCGACCCGCTTACCGTCGTCCCGGCTTCGTTCTCGACCACCGTGATGTCGGACAGCGCCACGTGCGTGTAGAGTTCTCCCGCGAGGGCGGGCAACCCCAGGCCGGCAACCAGGCCCAGGGCGAGGACAATTGCCAACAGGTACCGCAGCTTTTTCATTTTCTCCTCCCTAACCGTATAGGTAATTACTGTATTTTTATGTTAGTCGGTTACGGAGGGCGCTGAAATCAGGAGCGGTACCTACTTTACCGGGTGGAAAGGTAATATATCTACCTAGGGATACTTAGTACCGGCGGCGCGGGAGTTGCCGGCGTCAGGCAGGAGCTTTATCGGCAGCAGGCGAGAAATGGGTAGCGGCAAAAGGAAGAGGGAGGTTTAGAGCCTCCCTCTTGCCGGTTGCTGAAGCCCGGTGAATTATCAGCCGGAATGTACCTTGTCCACGGCAAACTCCCTGCCGGCGCCGTGGCAGGTGGCGCACGACTCAACCTCGTCGCCGCTCCAGGTATCGCCGGGGGTCGGGTCTTTGGTCTGAAGAGCGGCGTGGGCGGCCGCGCTCTTGGAGTCATGGCACCCCAGGCACGCCGAGGCTGCCGGTCCCAGCGGCGAATAGGGTTCACGGGGGGCCAGGGTGCTGCTCACGGTCTCAGGCAGCGGCAGCTGGTAGGACTTACCCACATGACACGTGGCGCAGTCACGCCGGTCGCCGGGGAAAAGTATTTCGTTGAAGTTGAAGACGCCCCGGCTGCGGTAGATGGTGAAATCGCGGGATAGCTCTTCCCCGGTATGTATCCGGTGAATGAGCAACTGGAAGCTGATCGACTGCGGAGGCACATCGTAAGGACCGCCGGGAGCAAGCTGCGGCACGTCTACGGTGACAGGGTTGTGGCAGAACATGCAGTACTCTCCGGGGTTATTCCGGCTGCCGCCGTGGAAAGACAGCGAATTGTGGCACTGGTTGCAGCTCTGCGTGGCTACCACGGCGCGCCTGGCAACGGGTGCGGCGTCAGTAACCGCGACGTACTTGACCGGATTGTAGGCATCAACGGTCACCTGGAGCGGCTTGCCTTCCTTCCCGGTAATGGTTTCCACCCGGCGGGCTTCCATCCCGACGGCGTAGGTCCCGGCGGCGTTAGCCGGCATGGCCCGGGTAAGGGTGAATGAGTAAGTCCCGTCGGTATTGGTGGACACGTTGGTGGCGGTCACGGTCTCGTCCCACCGGTTCACGTAGCTGGTGGTCGGTCCGGCCACATTGAAGAACAGTCGCGTGATCTGGGTTAGAGGAACGGGATTCCCCGCCGAGTCTTTAAGGCTGAAGACAATCTCCGGACGCTCTCCCGGAGAGGTAGCGGCGACGCGGATTATCTCGGCATTGAGACCGTCAAGCTGCGTGGACCGGACCGGGATGATGTGAGCGCCGACCACCGAGATGTCAAACTCTTTTCCGGACTCCGGCACATGACACGACTTGCAGGCGGCATCCGAAGTCTGCGGGCCGCCGCCATGGTCTGATCCGCCTTCAATCGTTGATTTTCCGGTTGCCCAATCGATCTGGTCGTGACAGGCGCCGCAGGCCGCCCGGCTGGGTGCGGTTTTGTAGTTATCGGCGTTCGGGGCCAGCCTGGCATAGTCCTCGGCCTTGATACCCGCCGGCGCCGCGCCGTGGCAGGTGGTGCAGTTGCGGACATCCTGGGGGAAAAGAACATGGCTGAAATCAAATACGGTCTGGTTGTAGCCGACAATCGTATAGGGATCGCCCGCCTGGACGCTGGGGAGGTCCTCGCCGCGATGAATCTTGTGTATCATCTGTATGAATTCGACCACGTTGCCGGTCTCGGGGTCGACGTTTTCCGCAGTATGACACGTAACGCAGAGGGCCGGGTCCTGCCGCGACCCGCCGTGAGCGGACAACGGATTATGGCACTGGTTACAGGATTCTTTGGTCACCACCTGCCGGGTCAAGCTTACCGCTCCGCCCGCGGGGATGAAATCCAGGGTAGGGTTGGCCACGAAGGCACGGCCGGCGCGGGTGAACTGTCCACCCATCCGGTGGGTCGCGTTCTTATCGAAATTGTCCGGGAGGATCGTGGAAAATGTGTAGGTAAACGTGCCGTTGCCGGCGTCTTTGAAGGCCGGGTGGTCAGCCGGAAAAGCCGGGGAGGCAGCCCTGGGGTCGAAGGCAGGTCTCCCGGTTACTTCGTCCAGGACGGGCTTAACGGTCTGGCCGTCAGCCTTGTACTCGGCCCCTTTAACGTTACTAACCGTGTAGGCGACATACTGCGTCCGCTGTGAAACCGGGTCTTGCTTGACATAAGAAAGAATGAAACCGGGGTAGCCGTCAAGGTCGGCGATTTTAAGCGGCCTGTCCTTGGCGTCCCTGATGGTGAACGTGACCACCGGTTTACGGTCGGCGCCTATTTCAACCTTATCGATGACCGCCTTTAACCCATCCCCCGGCGTCACCGGCGCCGGCGCTCCGGGCGAGCCCGGCGCTCCCTGAAGTCCCTGGGGTCCGGGAGGTCCGGCCATACCGGGGGTACCGGGGGCGCCCTGCGGTCCCTCCGCCCCTCGGCAGGCCACCCCGATGATACCGAGCACGATGATAGCCGCAGCCAGGATGACAAGGTTCCCTTTGTTGAGCGCGAAGCTCTTCATCTGTACCCCTTTTCTCGATAATTCCGCGGCATGAAAGGGGGCTTAAGCCGTCAGGGCGATCAGCCCCTTTCTCGCGGCGTACTCGATGACCTCGCTCTGGCGCCTGACGCCGAGCCTCTTCATGATCATCAACCGGTGCTTCTGGGCTGTTTTGAGCTTGATATCGAAAACATGGGCTATCTGCCGGCAGGTGCGCCCGTCGGCCATCAGCTTGAGGATTTCGAGCTGCCTGGCAGTCAGGCGCTGGAACGACTCGATTCTGGTCCGGTACCGGTAGGTATCGACCAGCGCCCGGGCGGCTGCCGTTGACAGATAGCCGCCGCTATCACGCATGGCCCGCAGCGCCTGGGCGATCTCAAAGCTCGGAGCTTCCCGATTGATATAGCCGCTCGCTCCGGCTTCGATGGCCCGCAAGACATTCTTCCGGTTAGTGATTTCGCTTGTGATAAGGATTTTGGCCTGGGGAAAGACCCTGTGCGCCAGCCGTGTGGCGGCGGCCAGCTTCTTGCCTTCCGCCGCTGATACAATGATTACGTCCGGGGCCCGGTCAGCAACACACCGCGCCTCGACGTCGTCCGCGGTTGACGCCTCGCCGGCAACGGTAAAATCGCTGTACTCGCCGAGTGCGGCGCGCAGGAAATCGCGGTACTGCAAGCTTTCTTCAAGGATGAATATCCTGGTGAGGGGTGGCGCCGCCGTCTGACATCTTTTACTGGTCATACTGATTTACGTGTCCTAGCTTAGCACCCTGGATCGATTTTGAAATCAGCGATACTATGGTAAATAGGGCTACATGAATCTGGTGAAAATATTCTCCGCCATCATCAGAACTATGTAATTAGTAGAGATGATATTTGATATTAGGCCTGTTACTAACTCGATTCACGACCATTTGAATTGACAACCCCCGGCGCAAGAAGCTATAGTCGAAATCATTCTGAAGCTGATGATGGTATAATTAGAAAGGGAAGGGCGGGGCATTCGTGGGACTGGCGGACGTATCGCTAAATAAAAAAATCGGTCTTCCCGTCGTGGCCGGTCTGATACTGGGACTGGGGCTGTTCAGCTGGGTCGGCCTTCAGGCCGTAAGAACGACTACCGACAACATCCTGGAAGAGCGCCTCAGCCGCGCGCGAATCCTGGCCTATCTTCTGGACGAAAATCTGTCCCACATGGTCTTCCACGTGCAGAACGCGGCTAGCCCCATCAGCGATATGAAATCACGGGCCGAGTTCGAGTCGGCGGCGGGCTCGCTCCAGGATATCCTGGCCGACGCTGACATACCGTTAATCAACATAGTAATTACGGAAAAAGACGGGACGGTACTTCAAAGCTGGCTCGATGAAGATGTCCGTCCGGGCGACGTCCTGCCGGTCCCCGACCCGATGGCCCCCGGGGCGGCGCAAGGGAGGGTCTCAAACGGGGTTTATCTGGCGGGAAAGCAGGTGGTACTCATTACCAGTCCGGTCATTGGTACCGACGGCGCACCTGCCGGCGTCTTCGCCGCGGTGGTCGATGTCGGCAGCTCGGCGATCGGGGCTTTCAGCCAGGCGGGGCGCATCGGCCAGAGCGGCTACGCCGAGGTTGTCGACGGCAACGGTACCGTGTTAATCCGGACGCAGCCCTCCGCGGCGCCGGCAAGGGGGGAGAAGAGCGATCACCCCCAGAAATTCGCCGAGCTTATCGGTGAGGGTAAAGCCGCCGTCAGGACCTGCCATCGCTGCCACGAAGAAGCGGAAAGCATCATGCGGAAACGGGACCTGGTGGCTTTCGCCCCGCTGGCGGCGGCGACCTGGGGCGTCGCCCTGCGGCAGTCCGAAGAGGAAGCCCTGGCGCCGACCAACCAGCTCGAACAGCGGCTGCTTTTCATCGGCGCCGCGGTGCTGGTGGGGATAATCCTGGTTGTCTGGATAATCATGCAGAGCGTCGTGCGCCCGCTCACGGCCCTGACAGCCGCCGCCCAGAGGGTCGCCTCGGGGAATTTCAAGGCCCCGGCGCCCGGACGGCGGCGTGACGAGATCGGGCGTCTGGGCGCGGCTTTCCATACCATGACCGACAAGCTTGAAGAGTCCCGTGTCGAGCTTGTTACCCGGAACCGGGCGCTTGCCGTGTTGAACTCGATAGCCGCGACCGCCAGCCAGTCCCTGAACCTGGAGCTTGTCCTGGAGAGCTCGCTGCAACGGGTCATCGAGGTCAGCCAGGCCAGCCACGGCTGCGTTTTCCTGCTGAGCGCCGACCGGGGTCACCTGCTGATGAAGGCGCGTACCGGCCGGAACGATCTCTTTAACTGCCCGGACATCGCGAGCTCGGGACGCGGCTGCGCCTGCTACCAGGTGCTGCGCAGCGGGCAAACCCTGGCCGTTAATGATCCCGGTCAGTGTCCCCTCCTGGGCAACACCCCGGAGGACCCGCCGGACTCCTTCGTCGCCGTGCCTCTGAGGTCTCGTGACCGCACGCTCGGGGTGATGAACATCTGCTGTCCCGAACAGGGCTGTTTTACCGACAGCGAGTTCAAACTGCTGGAATCGATAGGGTTTTACATCGGGCTGGCCGTCGAGAACTCGATCCTGTACCAGGAGGCTACCCGGAAAGAGCAGATTCGCGGTCAGCTGCTCGAACGCCTGATAACCGCCCAGGAGGAAGAGCGTAAAAGGATTTCCCGCGAGCTGCATGACGAGCACGGCCAGATCCTGACGGGACTGATTATGAACCTGGAAAAAATGGAGACCATGATATCCCCGGAGCAGGCACAGCTGCGCTCGAAGCTGGAGAAGGCCAGGGGGCTGGTCTCCCGAAGCCTGGATAACATCCGCCTGCTTACCTTCGGGCTCAGGCCGTCCGACCTGGACGGCCTCGGGCTGACTGCCGCCATCAGCTCCTATGCTGAGGAGCGCCTGGGGGCGGCCGGCATCGCCCTTGAGTTTGAAGCGGAGAATTTTGAACGGTGTCTGACGCCGGCCATGGAGACGGCCCTGTTCCGTATTCTCCAGGAAGCCATTAACAATGTCATCCGGCACGCTCAAGCGACACGCGTGCGGATATCCCTCGGTCTTACCGGCGGCGAGGTGGCGGCGACCGTCGAGGATAACGGCCACGGGTTCGAAGACAGCGCGAAAGACCGCCACCGGGAGGGTTCCCTGGGAATAGTCGGCATGCGCGAGCGGGCCGAACTGCTGGGCGGCACCCTCACTATCACCTCCCGGCCAGGCCGGGGCACCCGCCTCGATATACGGATCGTGGTACCGGAAACGGCGGTTTCCGGCCAGCCAGGAAATGTTGTAGAAGGATAACAGCATGGAACAGCCAAAGCAAGACCAATCCAAAAGAACGCTCAGGATACTGATCGCCGACGACCATGCCATAGTCAGGGACGGTCTGAGGTCGGTGCTTGAGGATGAACCTGACTTGGAAGTGGTTGGCGAAGCCGTCTCCGGTGAGGAGGCCGTCCGCAAGGTCGCCGAGCTAAATCCCGATATCGCGCTGATGGATATCACCATGCCCGTGATGGACGGCCTGGAGGCAACCCGGCGCATCAAGCAGGACAACAAGAACACCCAGATTCTCATCCTGACCATGCACGAGAGCGATAACTATTTCTTTGAAGTTCTGGAAGCCGGGGCGGCGGGCTACTTCGTCAAAGGCGGTTCCTGCCGGGACCTGGTCTCGGCTATTCACGCCGTCTCCCGCGGGGAGATGTACATCTCCCCGGCCATGACCAGCAAGCTCCTGCAGCGGCGCCTGCGTCATGCCCGCAGCAGCCAGGATGACAGCTATGACCGGCTAACCAGCCGGGAACGGCAGATACTCAAGATGGTGGCCGAGGGAAAAACGAGCCAGGATATCGCCGAACTCTTGTTTCTCAGTGTCGCCACCGTGCAAAGCCACCGCGCCCACATCATTGCCAAGCTGGGGCTGCGCAGCCGAGCCGAGATGGTTAAATATGCCATCAAGCGCGGCCTGACCGAGCTGGATACATAATAGTAACTACATAGTTTTAACCATCCGCTGACATTTCTCCCCTCAGTTGGCTAACATTTAATCACTTCTCGCGCTGATTTCAACCCTGCAAGCACGTGCTATCCTTGGAATACCTGAATCCACGAGGAGGTGCGGGATGTCTAAAGGCGCGATGCGTGTTCTCCTGGCTTCCGACCAGCCTCATATTCGAAGGTGCCTGGAACGGATTATCGAAGGGAAGCTTGGCGGCATCGTGGTGGGCGAGGGTGATAACGCCATCAAGACCGTGTGGCTGGCCCGGCGGCTGCGACCGGACGCCGCGATAATCGACTGCTACCTTCCCTATACCCTTGGCGTGGCCGACGTGCCTATCTCGCGCAACTCCGGCCTGGACGCCGCCCAGACAATCTCCGCCGAGATTCCCGGCTCCCGCGTGGTGCTGGTCAGCAGTCTGAGCGAGGACGCCGCCTATCCCGCCGGGATTGACGCGGTGTTGAAACAGGACGGGGCGGGGAACGGCGGGGGAATAGCGCGACTCTCTGATTGTCCCGGCGCCCTCACCTTTGCCCGCCTGGAACCCCGGCTGGCGCCAACGCCGAAGAACCGCTTCAGCGACGGGTGCGTCATCGTGGGGGTAACCGGGCTTATATCGGGACTGGTGCTGACGGCGACGATGGTGCTGGCCTATATCGGCCTGCCGCTGATGGTCGGCGGCGCGGTCAGTCTCGGCGTCGGGTGTCTCGGCAAACTGCTCGAGGGAAACAAAGAGACGGGTGAAAACGACAGCGAATACGGTCATACCGGAGACGAGATGAATCGGGTGGAACAAGATGTTAGATCATGAAGTGCTGAGACAGTGCGATATCTTCGCGGCCCTGACATCCGGGGACATTAACCGGATAATCGACATGACCGCCGAAAAGGAATATGAGGCCGGCGCGGTTTTATTCCATGAGAAAGAGCCGGCCGAGCTGCTGTATGTATTGAAAGAAGGCAAGGTCGCGATACAGATGATATCCGCGTTGCCGCCCGGTCGCACCGTCACCGTTGACGTGGCCTCGGTGGGCGATATCATCGGCTGGGCGCCGCTGGTCGAGCCGCATGTCCATGACGTCCGGGCGCTTTGCCTGCAAAAAAGCCGGGTGCTGGCCATCGACGGCACACGGCTCAGGCAGTTCTTCCGGGATAATAACCAGACATACGTGAATGTCATGAAGGGGATGGTTCGCGGGGCTCTCCTGCGGCTGAATGATACCCGGCAGCTCCTGGTGAGCGAGCGCTTCTGGCTGCAAAAAGTCGAGTAACGAAATATCCGAGAGGGGGCAAATGGATTCCTGCGGGAAAAGAGAACACCGGTCTCAGGCGAGTAGCGACGGCGGCCTATCGCGCCGCCAGTTTATCACGCGGTCGGCGGGGGTGGTGGGGCTGGCGGCGGTGCTGGCAAGCCCGCTGCTGTCGATTTCCGGGCAGAAGGCCGCCGCCAGCCAGGATGCCCGGCCTGACGGCAAGAAGAACCGCGCGTGGTGCATGGTCATAGACCTGAAGAAATGCGAAGGCTGCGTTACCATCGACCAGCCTCCACAATGTACCCAGGCGTGTATCCAGGGGCATTTCGCGCCGAAGGGGCAGGAGTGGATACAGGTCTACCAGCACGAGACCTCCACCAATGGGCATTATTTTATGCCGACGCCGTGCTTTCAGTGCGAAAACGCGCCGTGTGTCAATGTCTGCCCGGTAGGGGCGACCTACCAGACCGCGGAAGGCATCGTCCTGATTGATCACAAGCGCTGTATCGGGTGCCGGCTGTGCATGGCCGCGTGTCCCTACCAAAGACGCTTCTTCAACTGGGCAACGCCGGAGCTGCCGCCGGAAGCCGCCTTCGCCGAGTACTCTCCCGAGTACCCCGTACCCGCGGTGAAAGGCACCGTCATCAAGTGCATGTTTTGCGCTCATTACCTGGCCAACGGCCGCCTGCCCTACTGTGTCGCCGGGTGTCCCATGAAAGCCCTCTATATCGGCGACCTCAGCGAGGATATAGCGACTGACGGGCAGAAGATCGTCAAGCTCTCCGAGTTTATCGCCGCCAATGACGGCTATCGCTACAAGGAAGACCTGGGGACACAGCCCCGCGTCTGGTACCTGCCCGGTCACGGGCAGGCCTTCGGCCGTAAGCCCGACGAAGGGGTGCTGAAGCCCGTCGAGTGGGCCTGGGGCGGGCAGGGCTTTGACCGCCAGGTCGGAATCTGGCCGCAGGAGGGGCGGTAGTGAAAACCAGGACGGAAACTTACCAGGAAAGGCTGGAGCGCACGGCGCTGGCGCCGCTGACCAGCACCAGCAAGGCCTATCGCCTGATGTTCTTTTTACTGCTGGCGGCGGTCGCCTGGGCTGGCTACGCTTACTTTACCCAGCTTAACAATGGACTTATCGCTACCGGTATGCGCGACCAGGTGATGTGGGGACTGTACCTGGTCAACTTCGTATTCTTTATTGGCATCAGCCATGCGGGCACGCTGATATCGGCGATTCTGCGCGTCACCGATGCCGGGTGGCGCACCCCGGTCACGCGCATGGCGGAGCTCATCACCGTAGTCGCCATATCCATCGGCGCGCTGATGCCGATAATCGACCTCGGCCGGCCGGACCGTGTCTGGCACATGGTGGCCTACGGACGATTTCAATCCCCCCTGCTGTGGGACATCGTATCGATAACATCGTATCTGACCGGCAGCCTTATCTACCTTTACCTGCCGATGATCCCTGATTTCGCGCTTATGCGGGACAAGCTGGGCCACGGCGCGTCTGCGCTCCGGCGCAAAATCTACACCCTGCTGGCGGCCGGCTGGCATGATACGCCCCAGCAGCGCCGGCGGCTGGAGAAGGCCATCGGCATCATGGCGGTGACCATTATCCCCATCGCCATATCCGTCCACACCGTGGTCTCCTATGTCTTTTCCATGACGTTGCGGCCGGGCTGGGACAGCACGGTATTCGGCATATATTTCGTCATCGGCGCGATATTTTCCGGCATCGCCTCGATTCTTATCGTCATGGCGATCTTCCGCAAGATCTATCACCTGGAGGAGTATATCACCGAGCGCCATTTCCGGAACCTGGGGTACCTGTTCCTGGTGTCCCTGGCGCTGTACTTCTACCTGACGCTTGGCGAATACCTTACCATGGTCTACAAGCTCAAGGGCGAGGACCGGCTGCTGCTTAACAGCCTGTTTGTCGGGGAGACCGCCGGCTGGTTCTGGTTCTTCGTGGTCGCGGGCATGGCGGTTCCGGCGGCGTTGCTGCTGATGCGGCGCTACCCGGTAATACCCCGGGTACTTATTGCCGCCGTGCTGGTCAACGCTGCTATGTGGGTAAAACGGTTCGTCATCGTGATACCCAGTCTTCAGGTGCCGCTGATGCCCCTGGAGTTCGGCGCCTACACCCCCACCTGGGTGGAATGGTCGATAACCGGCGGCGCTTTTGCCGCGTTTATTCTTATCTTCGCCGTCTTTGCCAAGCTCATGCCCATACTGTCGATATGGGAGGTGGCCGAGATGGGCGAGACCCACCAGCCGGGCCGCCTGGGCAAGCTGATATCACATCTAAGGCATGAGCCTGATAAGGAAACCTCGCTGAAGCAACTGGCCAACGAGCGCCCGCATACCGGCAGACTAAATGTTGATGGAGCGGACTAGCATGAAAAACAGGCTTCCGGTAGTTCTATTGCTGGCTTTGCTGTTGACTGCGGCCGTGGCCGGTACGGTGCTGGCTGATGATGGCCAGCCTCCGGCGCCCTACGCGGGGATGACTAACCCCTTCCCCTGGGACGACGCCGGCGCTCTTGATTCCGGGCAAAAGGTCTACGCAAAAAGCTGCCTGGGCTGTCATGGCGTGGCAGGCGACGGGGTGGCGGCGGCCAACTTCGCGCTGCCCGGGTTCGCTGCCGGTCTGGAGACAGCGCCTGACCACACCTACTGGGCGATTAGTGAGGGCATGCTGAGCAAGGGGATGCCCCCCTTTAAATCCGTCCTGTCCGAGGAGCAGCGCTGGCAGGTCGAGACCTACCTGTGGTCGCTGGGCCAGCCGGCGCCCGCCGCCCCGGCTCCCACCGGCTCACCATCCACGGGAGCGGCGGGCAATCTGGCGCTGAGCATCAGCGAGCAGACCTATTCCCCGGCCATGCTGATGCTGACGGCGTACCTGAGCCAGGCGAACGGCGAGCCGGTAAGCGGCCAGACCATCCGGTACTACCTGAAAAAGGAGTTTTTCGCCACCGGCTGGCTCGGGATCGGCGCGCTGGAAACCGATAAGCAAGGGATGGCGACCCTGACCTACACGCCCCGGGAAAACGGCGACATCCAGGTAAGAGTAACTAGCGGCGACCTTCAGACCGAGACCGCTTATACCCTGAAGGCCGCCGCCGGCACCTATCAAGCCGAGGCGGGGATACGGCTGCCGACGCTGGGCCCGGAACTGGCGATGGGCGGCACACGGTCGGCGCTGGACGCGGTCGATATGTCCGCGCCTGCCGGCGGCATCCGGTTGCCCGGAGGGACTCTTTCCTGGCTGCTGTTTTTCGTGGGGACGGTGTTGCTCATCTGGGGGACCTATTTCCGGGTCATCCGTCAGGTGCTCGGCATCGCCGGGGAGGCGCGCGTTGAGAAGAGCGCCGCGCGGCTTATTCCCGTCGGCGGGATGATATTCGTTTTCATCCTCGGTATCATTCTCGCTTTTATGATTCTCAACGGCCCGTACACTCACCTGAACCTGCTTCGCTAAGAAAAGGGACAAGACGGGGGCTTGGCGACAGGGGTGGGGATAAAAACCCTATCCCTGCCCCGGCTCCGGCGGTGCTATAATAGGTCATAGCGCTGTTACCGGAGAAGGAGTCAGCCATGAAGCAAGCCTATGTCGAGCTCCCGGAAGGCAGGGTCCACTACCGCTGCGAGGGTGACGGGAAGACCGTCCTGCTGCTGCACATGACGCCGCTATCTTCGATAGAGTACGCGGGGGGAATGCCCTTGCTGGCCGGGACCTACCGGGTCCTGGCGATGGATACCCCCGGCTACGGCGAATCCGAGGCCCCGCCCCGCCCTTACCAGGTCGAGGACTACGCTCGGGTGGCGGCGGACTTCCTGAAAGCCCACGGAGTCAGCCGGGCATATATCGCCGGGCACCTTACCGGAGCCGCCATCGGCGCCGAGCTGGCAGCCTCCTACCCGGAGATGGTCGAGAAACTGGTATTGACCAGCTACCCTTTCATGGATGCCGAATTGCGACAGGCCCGTAAAACCGCGCCCGCTTACCAGTTATTTTGTGTCAAAGAAGACGGCGCGCACCTGATGGAAATATGGAACCGGTGGCGCTCGGAGGGGGCCAGGCCCGAGACCAACCAGATGATGGTGCTCGGCTACCTGCAGGCGGGCAAAGGCGCGATGAGCGCCTTCCAGGCGATGCTGCAATATAACGCGGAGACAAGGCTGCCGCTGGTAAAATGCCCTACTTTGCTGGTCAGCGGCGGCGCTGAAGACAAGTACCATGCCGCCGTGGCACACCTGGAAGGGCTTATCCCCGATACCAGGTCCAGGGTTATCCCGGGCAGCCGGCACTTTATCCCGGCGGAACGACCGCAGGAGTTCGTCCAGGCGCTACGGGCCTTTTTCGGATAAGCCCGGCATCGTTCAGCCGGAACCCCGCCGAAGGGTTTGCTTAACGTTGACTAACCCGTCTCAGGTTTATTAAGATATTTATAACAAACTATTCCGGAGGTACAAAATGGCTGACAAAAAAGTAGTCATCTACTCGACCCCTACCTGACCCTGGTGCCATAGAGCGAAAGAGTATCTTTCGAAGAAGGGCATTCCGTATACGGAGTATGATGTGGCTGTGGACAGGGAGAAAGCCAGGGAGATGGTGACGAAATCACGCCAGATGGGCGTGCCTGTAATCACCATCGATAACGACCTTGTCATAGGTTTTAACCAGACTCAATTGGATAAGCTGCTCGCCAAGTAAGAGAAAGCAAATCCCTCTCAATCTCCCCCGTATCAAGTACGGGGCAAACTCTTTGCGAAAGAGAGAGGTTCTTTGTCTTGGAGAGGTTGCCATGTACGACCTGATGATAATCGGCGGGGGTCCGGCCGGGATTGCGGCCAGTGTTTACGATGCCCGTAAACGGCTTAATGCTGTGCTGATTAGAGGAGACATCGGCTGGCAGGTCAGCAAGACTCTGGACATCGAAAACTATCTGGGTTTTCAGCTTGTTGAAGGCCCCGAGCTTATCGATAAATTCCAGACCCAGATAAGCAAGTATCCCATCGAGCAGAAAATCGGGGAAAAGATAACCCGGCTGGATGAGATAGAGGGTGGATTCGAGGCCACATCTGAAACGGGCGGAAAGTATCAGGCACGGGCCGTTATCTTCACCGCCGGCAAAAGCCCTCGCAAGCTGAACGTTCCGGGCGAAGCGGAGTACACCGGCAAGGGCGTGACCTACTGCGCTATCTGCGATGGTCCCCTCTTTGCCGGGCAGAAGGTGGCGGTGGTGGGAGGTGGCAACTCGGCTCTCGAGGCTGCCCTGGATATGGTGAAAATCGCCGAGTATGTCAACCTCGTCTCGCTCACCCAGTTGACCGGCGATGCCATTCTTATCGACAGGCTTAAGGACGCCAAAAACCTGACTATTTATCTGGAACACCGCGCTGAGGAAATCGAAGGGCAGGAATTTGTACAGCGGTTGTTTATCAGAGACCTGAAGACCGGTCAGAGTAAACAGCTCGATGTTGGCGGGGTTTTTGTCGAAATCGGTCTCGTCCCTAACTCTGATGCGGTGCGCCACCTCATCAAACTAAACGAACTGGGCGAGGTGCCCGTAGATTGCGCGACGCGGACTGAAGTGCCCGGCCTTTTTGCTGCCGGCGATGTGACCTCGGTGCCTGAAAAGCAGATTATCGTTGCCGCCGGCGAAGGCGCCAAGGCTGCCCTCCAGGCCCACCGCTATCTGCAACACCTGGCGAAGTAGGCTCAAGCTCGCGGTCGCAGGTTAGCGGTAGCACAGGCGTCTCGCCTGTGCCTGAAGGCGGGGACGCTGCGATACACATCCTCAATATTCGACAAGATGGGCTGCTAAGTTATGGTCAAAGAGACAAAGAAAGACGGACAAACCCTCTACATCTGCGAAGAATGCGGTTACGCCTACCAGGAGAAGAGGTGGGCTGAAAACTGCGAGGCCTGGGACCAGGCGCACCCGGGGACCTGTAACGTGGAGATTATCCA
>JACPQH010000124.1 GCA_016190585.1 Chloroflexota bacterium
CCGTAGTAGTATTCGAAGCATTCGGGAAAGTCCCGCTTGAGGTGAGGCCCTACGCCGTATTCCGGGAGCGTGCTGTAGTGCTGGATATCGATGAGCAGCAGCGCCGTCTTGGGCGCTTCGAGCCGCATCTCCGGCACGAACCGCGGCAGCGTCTCCATTCCGGCGCGCCAGTCTTCGTTCATACCGTTTTCTTAATCCCGCCGGCAACGAGCTCGTAGCCCCGGACGAGCGCCCGCTGGTTGATATCGGCATGGTTGCGGCCGCGGAATATGATTTCAAGGGCGGCTACCAGACTGGCGACCGACACCACCGGTTCCGCCGCCGCCAGGGCCCCCAGGACGACCATGTTGCCCGCCAAGCCGTCACCCAGCTCGGCCGCGATCTCCATACCAGGCACGTTTACCATTCTGATGCCGTTTTCGCCGGGAGGCGCCGCCTGACCCCGGTTGGCCACCAGCAAGCCGCCGGGAGCCACCGCCGGCGCCAGCTTCTCCATCGAAGCCTGGTTCATGGCGATGGCCGCCGTCGGCCGGGTGACGAACAGGGCGCCGTCCCGGTCATCGGATATAATGACGTGACAGGAGACCACCCCGCCCCTCTTCTCCGCCCCGTAAAAGGGCAGCCAGACGACCTCGTGCCCTTCCTTCAGACCGGCTTCCGCCAGCAGGCGTCCCATGAGCAGAACGCCCTGCCCGCCCGAGCCGGCGATGGCGATTCCCGCGTTCATACCCGGACTCCCTTCTTCAAAGCCTGGACCGCCTCGATCGCCTTATACTCGCCCGGCGGGTACTGCGGCAGCATCCGCTCCGCCATCCAGTCCAGGGCTGCCACCGGGTCAAGCTTCCAGTTCACCGGGCAGGGGGAGAGTATCTCCACCAGCGAGAGGCCCAGGCCGGCCATCTGGACTTTAAAGGCGAGCTTCATGGCCCGTTTGGCCTGCCGCACGGCCGCCGGGCTGTGCAGGGAAACCCTGGCGATATAGGCGGGGCCGTCCAGGGTAGCCAGCATCTCGCACACCCGTATCGGGTAGCCGCTTTCCTTGACCTTACGGCCGCCCGGCGTCGAGGTGGTGTACATGTCAACCAGGGTGGTGGGGGCGAGCTGCCCGCCGGTCATGCCGTAGTTGGCGTTGTTGCAGAAGAAGATGGTGATGTTCTCGCCGCGCGCGCAGGCGTGCACCGTTTCCGCCGTGCCGATGGCCGCCAGGTCGCCGTCCCCCTGGATGGTGAAGGGGATCAGGTTCGGGCGGCAGCGCTTGATGGCCGTGGCTACCGCCGGGGCGCGCCCGTGCGCCGATTCCAGGCCGTCGAAGGTGAAATAGTTGTAAGAGGTTACCGTGCAGCCTATCGAGGCGACACAGACCGCGCGCTCCCCGATGCCCAGCTCGTCCACGATCTCGGCCACCAGGCGCTGCACCGTGCCGTGCCCGCAGCCCGGGCAGTAGTGCGTGGCCCGCGCCTCCAGCGACTCCGGCCGCCGGTAGAGGGCGGCGCCAGGCCCCGGGGTGGATTTCATATCATCTCCTGGCCGGCTCATCGACCATCCTTGTCAAGGTGTCAAGAATATCATCACCGGTCAGCGGTACGCCGCCGTAGCGGTTGACCAGCGCTACCTTCCGCTCCGGCCCCACGGCAAGCCTCACGTCCTCGATTAGCTGGCCCAAACTCAGCTCGGCCACCAGGAAGTCGGCGGTCCGGCCGGCCAGCTCCCGCAGCGGTTGATACGGGAACGGGAAGAGCGTCACCGGCCGGAAAAGGCCGGCCTTGATCCCGCTCCGGCGGGCTGCTTTGACGGCGGCGCGCGCCGAGCGGCTGGCGCTCCCGTAAGCCACGACCACCAGCGAGGCATCCTCCAGGCCATAACCATCGTACCGCGCCTCCTGCCGCCGGATGTCATCGAACTTTCGCGCCAGGTTGGCGACGCGGGCGGGAAAATCGGCCGGGTTCATCTCGAAGGAATTGATCACGTTCTTGGGCCGGCCCTTCGCGCCGGTTATCGCCCATGGCTTGGGGAAGAATGCCGTGACTTTCTCCCGCCGCACCACCGGCTCCATGGCCTGTCCCAGGAAGCCGTCGGCCAGCACGACCACGGGGTTGCGGTACTTGTCGGCCAGCTTGAAGGCCAGCATGGTGAAGTCCATCATCTCCTGCACCGAAGCCGGGGCCAGGTTAATGACCCGGTAATCGCCATGCCCGCCGCCTTTGGTCGACTGAAAATAGTCGCCCTGCGCGCCGCCGATATTGCCCAGGCCCGGCCCGCCCCGCATCACGTTCACGATAACGGCCGGCAGCTCGGCGCCGGACAGGTAAGAGATGCCCTCCTGCTGGAGGCTGAACCCGGGGCTGGAGGTCGAGGTCATCGCCCGGCAGCCGGCGGCCGCGGCGCCGTAGACCATGCTGATGGCGGCCAGCTCGCTCTCGGTCTGCACGAACACCCGCCCTTCCTCCGGCATCCGCCTGGCCATGTGTTCCAGCAGCTCGTTCTGCGGCGTGATGGGGTAGCCGAAATAGGCGTCGCACCCGGCGAGCACCGCGCCCTCGGCCACGGCGATATTACCCACCATCAGAAGCCTTTCGGTCACGCCGGTCATGCGGGTGTCGCTCTCCGGCGGCGGTAAACGGCAACGGCGGCGTCGGGGCACATCAGGGCGCAGGCCAGGCAGCCGGTACACTCGCCGGCCCTGACTTCCAGGACAACGGCCGGGTTATAGCCGCCCTGGTTCAGGTGCGCCGCCATGTCGATTATTCCCCTGGGGCAGACCGCCACGCACAGGCGGCAGCCTTTACACCTCTCGGCATCGATTACGATACCGGCCGAACCGGTACGCGATGATGTCGTCATTTCCCCGCGCCGAAAAACAATGATTCCCTGCCTTTAAACCAGACTGTTGACTGATGTTTAATCATAAAAGACTTCCTTCAGGTATGTCAAACCGGGTAACCGGCTCAGGCCAGCAAGAGCTATCACACCTATTTCCTGTTTCACCAAACCCGGGTTGCGGTTTGCCCGCGGCAATGCTAAACTGCACAGGTCAATACCTGGTTTGGTCCTGTCTGATTTGCCGTTCGCCGTGATATAACGTCCCTTTTCAGCTTTCCGTACCAAGGAGGTTGATATGGCAGGCCCGCTGAGCGGAGTCAGGGTACTGGACATGGGCGCGATGGGGGTGGGGCCGGCATCCTGCGGCCTGATGGCCCTTATGGGCGCCGACGTCATCCGGATGGAGCGCCACGTGGGCGACGGCCTCATGTTCGTGGCGACGCGCGTCGCCGGCATGGGGGCGGGTTTTATCGGCGCTAACTTCAACAAGAAGAGTATCGTGCTCAACTGGCACGACGAGGCCGACCGCGGGACCGCCAGAAAGCTCATCGCCTGGGCCGATATCCTGGTGGAGAACCGCCGCTTCGGGGCGACCAAGCAGCTCGGTTTCGATTACGAATCAGTCAAGGACCTGAACCCGGGGCTCATCTACCTGTCGTCGCCGGCCTACGGCACCGGCGGCCCCCTCGCCGAGTCCCCCGGGGCCGGCCACTTCATCGCCGCCGCCGCCGGCTATACCCAGCTTAACGGCTGCCCCGGCGGCCCCCCCGAGATGGACCGCTACACCGCCTATATCGATATGATAAACTCCGTGTATATCGTCCAGGGCGCCCTGGCCGCCTTGAACGCCCGGGAGAAGACCGGGAAAGGCCAGCTTGTTTCCACCTGCTCCTTTAATGGCGCCATCGCCCTCCAGATGACGCGCCTGGCAGAGTTCTTCGCTACCGGCCAGCCCCCGCAGCGGCTGGGCAGCGCCGACCCCAACATCGTCCCCTCGCAGGCCTTCCGGACGCTGGACAACAGCTACATCCTGGTCACTGTGAGCGAGGAGGCGCACTGGCCCCGGCTCTGCCGCGCCCTCGAGCTTGACGCTCTGGCCGCCGACCCCAGGTTCAGCTCCAACGACCTGCGCCTCCGGAACCAGGCGGCGCTTATCCCCCTTCTCGAAGCCAGGTTCCGGGACAAGCCGCGGATGTGGTGGCTCCTGCACCTCAGACGCTGCGGCGTGCCCTGCGGCTACGTCGCTTATTACCAGGACGTGGTGAATGACCCGCACATCGTGCAAAACCGCATGATCGTGGAGAGGGAGACGCCCTGGGGGCGCGTGCTTTATGTAAATCCTCCATGGCAGTTCAGCCTCACGCCCGCCGTCGAGGTCGAGGCCGCCCACCTGCCCGGCGCCGACCGACGTGAGGTGCTCGCCAGGATTAGCCAGCCGGACACCCGCGAAGAGCGGGCGCGGGGTGCGGTCGCCTTCCCCCTCGAAGGCGTCAGGGTGCTCGATCTCTCGCGTGAGGTGTGCGGCGCGGTCTGCTGCCAGAACCTGGGCGACCTCGGCGCGGAGGTCATCAAGGTGGAAGGTCTGACCGGCGACTGGTCCCGTCACGTCGGGCCGTCGCAGAACGGCGAAAACGCCCTGTTCCTGGGACTCAACCGTAACAAGAAAAGCGTCGCCCTCGATGCCGGTACCGCCGGCGGTCGGGAGCTCCTCGATAATCTCATCCGCCAGGCCGACATCGTCGTCGAGAGCAGCCTCGCCGGCGCCGCCGGTGAATCCCTGCTCGGCTACGATAAGGCTAAAGGACTGAAGCACAACACCGTCTACTGCCTGGTCACGCCCTACGGCGAGGAAACCCCCTACCGCGACCGCCCGGCCACCGAGCTCGAGATACAGGGCGTCGCCGGCCTGGTGCAGTTCCTCGGCGAGCCCGGCCGGGACCCGGTCAGGCTCGGTGCGGACGCGGTCAGCGTCGCCACCGGCGTCCAGGCGGCCGACGCTGTTCTGGCGGCGCTGTACCACCGCCAGCGCACTGGTTTCGGCCAGAAGGTCTCGGTCTCCATGCTGCGCGTCGCCTTGTGGTTCGGGCGCACCTGGATCACCTCGCAGTCCAACCCGGATAGCTACAACGGCTATTTTCTCACCGGCCCCTACGACCGACCCGAGATGGGCTTCAAGACCGCCGACAAGCAGCTTATGTTCAGCCTGTTTACCGGCACCTCGGAGCATGCCCGCGAGGCCTGGGTCAGGTTCTGCGAGAAGGTAGGCATCACCGAGCCTTATAACGAGAGAGTCGAGCGCTGCATGCGCGCCTTCGGCCTGGGCCGGGACGCCGACGAGCTCAAGCCATTATTCGAAGCAGCCTTCAAGACCTGGAAGGCGGATGACCTTGTCGACCTGATACACGGGGTCGGCGGCGTGGCCGCTTCCTACATGACCTACCCGGAGCTTTTCGGCGACCCGCCGCACCCACAGGTGAAAGCCAACGAGATGGTCGCCGGGATAGACCACCCGAAGGCCGGGCGGCTCAAGATGGCGGGTATCCCGCTGAAGTTCCGCGACACCCCGGTAGGCGTCCGCCTGCCGCCGCCCCTCCTGGGCCAGCACACCGCCGAGGTCATCCGGCAGCTTGGCTACTCCGCCGGACAAATCACCGGGCTGGAAGAGGCCGGCTGTATAAAGCGATAGGTTCATACTTGAGATACCGTAAGATAAATCTTAGATTAGTCCGGATGCGTTACCGATGTGGATTAAACGTGTATTACCAGCGCAGCAATACCGCACCCTCACCTTAATCCTCTCCCGGGGGAGAGGATTAAGGTGAGGGGCAAATCTCGATAACAGGAGAAAAAGATGGCTGACAAGATAATCTCGTCCGGGTGCTCCCAGGACTGCGGCGGCCGCTGCGTCCTGAAATATCACGTCAAGGACGGCGTCATCACCCGCATCGAGACCGATGACTCCGAAGAGCCCCAGCTAAGGGCCTGCCTGCGCGGCCGCGCCTACCGCCAGAAGGTCTACGCCCCGGAGCGCCTGCTCTACCCCATGAAGCGCGCCGGCGAGCGCGGCGAGGGCAGGTTCGAGAGGATTTCCTGGGACGAGGCCCTGGATAAAGTGGCCTCGGCGCTCAAGCGGGTCAAGGCGGTCTACGGGCCGGCCGCCATCCACTACATCCTGGGCTCCGGCGACGGCCTTTCCGTACTGCACTGCCGTGCCGCTCTGAACCGCCTGCTCAACCTCTTCGGCGGCCACACCCCGCGCTGGGGCGGCGCCTCGGCGGAGGGCGGCGTCTTCGCCAACCGCGCCACCTTCGGCACCGTCTGGACGGGCAACACCCGCAACGACCACCTCAACTCCAAACTGATAATACTCTGGGCGTGGAACCCCCTGGAGACCATCCAGAGCACCTTCACCGGCTACTGGCTGATGAAAGCCAAGGAGAAGGGCATCCGGTTCGTCTGCGTGGACCCGCGCTTTACCGACACCTGCGCCGCCCTGGCCGACCAGTGGATCCCCATCCGGCCGGGCGCCGACACCGCCATGCTGGTGGCGATGGCCAACGTCATCGTCAGCCAGGGCTTGCACGACCGCCAGTTTATCGAGCGCTACACCGTGGGTTTCGAGCCGTTCCGCGATTACATCCTGGGGGCGGAGGACGGCGTCGCCAAAACCCCGGAGTGGGCCGAGCCGATAACCGGCGTCCCCGCCGGGGTTATTCGCAACCTCGCCATCGAGTACGCCACCACCAAACCGGCCGCCCTCATCCCGGCTTACGGCCCGGGGCGCTCCGCCTACGGCGAGCAGTACCACCGCGCCACGGCCGTGCTGGCGGCCATCACCGGGAACATCGGGATTCACGGCGGTAACGCCGCCGGGTTCGAGAAGGCGCCGGTCGGCGGCGGCGGCGGTCTGCCCACCGTGCCTGAAGGCGTCAACCCCGTCCTGACCGGCTTCAAGCTGGTAAAGGACCCCCTGATGCGCGGCGTGCCCCGGCCGGGCACCATCCACACGCAGCAGACCTGGGATGCCATCCTGACCGGCCGCGCCGGCGGCCATGCCGCCGACATCAAGCTCGTCTACGCCTACCAGTGCAACCCGCTTAACGCCATCTCCAACAGCAACAAGGGCGTGGCGGCCCTGAAAAAGCTGGAGTTCCTTGTCGTCCAGGACATGTTTATGACGGCCACGGCGCGGTTCGCCGATATCCTGCTGCCCGCCGGCTCCAACGCCGAGCGGAATGATATCGCCCGGCCGTGGACCTCGGGCGCGCACTACATCTACAATAACAAGGTTATCGAGCCGCTCGGCGAGTCGAAACCCGATTTCGTAATCCTTACCGAGTTGGCGGCAAGGCTCGGCCTCGATAATTTCAGCAGCGAATCGGAAGACGAGTGGCTCCGCCGCATCGTTAAAACGGCGCCGGACCTGGCCGCGGCTATTCCGGACTACGACGAGTTCAAGCAGCGCGGCTACCAGAAGGACGACTTCAGCCGGGAGGTGGTCGCTTTCGAAAAGCAGATCGCTGACCCGGAGCGCTACCCCTTCCCCACCCCCTCCGGCAAGATCGAGATCTACTGCCAGCGGCTGGCCGACCTCAATGATCCGCAGGTGCCGCCCATCCCTAAATACCTCGAACCATGGGAAAGCCCCATCGACCCCCTGGCGAAGAAATACCCGCTCCAGCTTATCACGCCCCACCTCCGGAGGCGGGCGCACTCGGTGTTCGACAACGTGCCCTGGCTGCGCGAGCTCCAGCCCCAGATGGTCTGGATAAACGCCGCCGACGCCGCGGCCCGGGATATACGGGACGGGGACGAGGTAAAGGTGTTCAACGAGCGCGGGGCGGTGGTCGTCCGGGCGAAGGTGACCCAGCGCATCATGCCCGGCGTCGTCGCCGTCCCCGAGGGCGCCTGGTTCGCGCCTGACCCGGAGGGCGTCGACCGCGGCGGCTGCGCCAACACCCTCACCAGCGACCGGTATTCCCCCGGCGGCGCGCCCGCCTTCAACACCGGCCTCGTCCAGTGCGTTAAAGCCTGACCGCTCTTAAGCGGAAACCAGCCGGCGCTACAGGCTCGTCCCCGTGGTTACCCTTCCATGTTCATGGGGATCCAGAGTGCCAGTTGCGGGAAGATAATGAGCAGCGTAATCATAACTACGTAGCAAAAAAGAAACTGCTGCGCGTTTTTAAAGATGGACCACGTCTGGATTTGGTCACCCAGTATTCCTTTTACGGCGAAAACACCCAGACCCACCGGCGGGGTGATGCCGCCCACCTCGACCATCATGATAAATACCGTGCCAAACCAGACAGGGTTATAGCCCAGGCTGGTAACGATGGGGAAAACCGTGGATATGCTCACGGCCAGCATGGCGGTAGCATCCATGAACATGCCGAGCATCACGTACAGGGACAAAATGCCGATGAGGACGAACACCCGCGGCACCTGCCAGCCGCCGATGGCATCCGTAATACTCGGGCTGATATTGCTTAAAACAAGCAGGCGGGAAAACACAAAAGCGCCGATGAGGATCAAGAATATAAACGAGGTTGTCTTGGCGGTCTGGGCCAGCGAGGACTTGAACATCGTCCACGACATCCGCCGCATCGCCAGGGCGATCGCGAAAGCCCCGAAGGCTCCGGCGGCGGCGGCTTCAGTCGCCGTGAAGAACCCGGCGTACATGCCCCCGGTTACGATAAGCGCCAGCAAGATGACTGACCATATCGCTTTTAATGAGCCGAACTTCTCCCTCATCGGGACCCTGGGCGCGCGCGGGGCCACCTGCGGCTGCAGCCGGGCCCTGGTGTAAATCAGCGTCATCAGCAGCGTGGCGGTGATGATGCCCGGGATAACCCCGGCCAGCAGCACCTGCCCGATTGACGTCTGCGTAAACATCCCGTAGAGGACCGCCAGCATGCTGGGCGGAATGAGCACCGCCAGGCCCCCGCCTGAAGCCAACAGCCCGGCCGCCAGACCGCGGTCGTACCTCAGCTTCATTAGCTCCGGCCAGCAAACGCGCGTCATCGCCGCCGCCGCGACCACCCCCGATCCCGATATCGTGCCGAAACCGGCACAGGCCGTGATGACCGCCATGCCCATGCCGCCGGGCAGCGCGCCCAGCCACTTGTTGGCCGCCTTGAAGATATCGCCGACCAGGCCGGCCTCGTAGGCGAACTCCCCCATAAGAAGGAACAGGGGCAAAGCCACGAAACTGAAGACCGCCACCGAACGGAAGGTGACCACGCCCACGACCGAAAACCCCGCCTGCGACCCGGCTATTATCCCTATCCCAAGCACGCCGACGAGCGCCAGGGCCACCGCGATGTTGACGCCCAGCACCATCAGCCCCAGCAATATGGCGATGCAGATGATTCCGACTACTTCTGGAGCCATTCCTTCCTACCTCCGTGGTGGAGTATCAGCTCGGCGATTACCTCTAGCAGCACAAAGGCGGCTCCGATGGCCAGGGCGATCCGCGCCGGGTATATGGGCATGGGCACTATCCCGAAAGTCATCTCCTGCGTGCGGACCGACTGCCATCCCAGAATAATTCCCTGCCACAGGACTATAATAAAGAAGATTACCGTCAGGATATAGTTAAGGTACTCGGTATACCAGGTCCTGGCGGACGGCAGCCGGGATATCAGGAGCTCCATCCTCACCCAGCCGCCCTTCATCTGCGTGAAGGCGAATCCCAGGTAAACGACGCAGACCATCATAAGCTCGATTATTTCCAGACCGGCCTTGATGGGCATGCCGAAGAAACGCAAGACGATGTCCGCCACTATTACCAGCATCATGGCGAAAAGAAAAGCGCAGGCCACCACCGCCAGCGCCCCGACCACTCTACGGAATCCGGCCAGCTTGCTTGACATCACTCTACCTCTTACATGGATTAGCCGGGGGGAGGAAACCCCCGTAAGAGCTTCCTCCCCGTATACGGCTAGCGGCTAAGCAAGTAAGCGCTGTACTTCTGCCAGGCCTCTTCCCACAGCTTTTCTTTCTCCGCCAGCGGCAAGGCGACCACTTCCTTGATCCGGGCCACAATGGCGTTGCCGGGTATACCCTGCGGCTCCACGCTCGCGGCCCACTCGGCGAACATGTCGCGGGCATTGCTCTGCCACTGCCGCATCTCGGCTTCGGAGAACTCAACCAGTTGGACGCCGTCCTGTTTTATCATGGTATCCAGCGCGGCTTGCTCGTCTTGCACGAAGAACCTGGCGAACTCACCCTCGCGCTTCTGGGCCTGCTGGACCATTATCTTTTTCAGGTCCGCGGGCAGTCCCTTCCAGACGTTCGCGTTGAAGCCGATAATGATGCCGCTGTTCAACGCGCCGGCGGCGCCCATGTACACGATGTATTTCGCCAGCTTGGAATACTGGGCGTCCCGCATCGAGGGCAGGATCGTCGCGGCGCCGTCAATGACGCCCCTCTGGATCGCCTCGTAGACCTCCGAGATGCCCATAGCCACGGTTGCCGCACCGGACCCCTCAACGACCGCGGCGGTACCGCTGCCGGCCGTCCTGATGCGCTGGCCCTTGAGGTCGTCCAAGACGCTAACCGGTTTCTTGGTGATGATGTGCACCGGGGCGGTGGCGATGGCAAAGAGGCTGACGATACCTTCCTTGTCCAGCTCATCCGTGAAAGGCGAGAACTGCGTCCAGATGATGCGCGCTGTCAGGACGGTCTCATAGCTGTCCATGCCGAATATCCGGGTATTGGACACATTGTTCGCCGGGAACAGCTTGGGCCAGTACGGCAGTTGCATCAGACCGGAGGCGCCGATACCGTTCTTGACGCCCTCAGCGACTTCCTGAGACTTGAGAAGAGAGCCGTCATGGTAAGCTTTGACGGTGAATCCCGGCCAGTCCTTGGCGACCGCTTCTCCCCAGGGCTTGACGGAGTTTACCCAGAACTGGGAATCGGTGATCGAGTTGGGATTGGCGTAGGTTATCTCAACCGGTTTGGGAGGGGCCGCCGTCGGTGTCGGGCTCGCCGTGGGGCTGGCGGTCGTGGGCTTGGGGCCGGGGGAGGCAGGCGGCGCGGCGGTGGTCGGCGCCTGAGCGACGGTGGTGGGCGCCGGGGCGGGCGAGGGGGTGGGGCTTGGACTGGAGCAAGCCACCAGGCTGATGAATAGGAACAGCACCAGGAACACAACTAACACTTTTTTCAAGGTACCCTCCTTATCTCGAATGCGACTGCGAACAGGACCCTCACCTGACTATATCACCTGTTGCCCGGGAATCACCTCCTTCGTCCATATAATGTCGTTTTAACCCCGTTAACTGTCTGGCGTTTGACCTTTCTCAAGAGAATTTCTCCACATGGTAATCTCGCTTACCGGGTCGCGCGTGGTCCTCAAGCTGTTAACCGGATGGCCCTCGTCCGGGTAGCCGATAGCGATGCCGGTCACGATTCGTTTGGACTCGGGGATTCGAGCCACCCTGGCCAGAGTATCAGGGTATTCGACCGGCGCGACCATGATGCAGGTGCCCAGCCCGAAGGCGGTCGCCGCCAGGACGATGGACTGCGTCACGATGCCTGCCTCAAAGGTGGCTCTCGCCTCGGGCGCCGTCTCATCGAAACAGACGAGGACCGCCGCCGGGGCATCGAAAAACCTGAGGTCCCGCTTGAACCACTCCCGCCTGCCCTCGATATCGTCGCGCTGCACGCCCGCCAGCGCGTAAAGCTTCTTGGCGGTCTCGACCTGGCGCCGCCGGTAAGGCCCGGTCAGCGGCAGCTGCGGCATGAAGGGATGCTTCGGCACGCCGCCCTCATACTGCGCCACGTTGGCCGCCTTTACCGCTGCCAGCGCCTCCCCGGTCAGCACGACAAACTCCCAGGACTGCTTGTTTACCCCCGAAGGTGACCACCTGGCGACATCAAGCACTTCCTCGATGGTCTTTTCCAGGACCGGTTCCGTTTTGAAGAACCGGATGCTCTTGCGTGATTTGATTGCCTCGATCAGATCCATTGCCTGCCCCTTGAATTAGTTTTCCCACCGCATCAGCTAGAACGGATATCGTGGGTGATTCCGTCAAAACGGGCTTGGAGCCGTCCGGGAGCCGTCTCTTGAACAATAATATTAACGGCTAGCTCAGGATAAATCAACGAGTGGCCGCGCCTGAAGGTGAAAATATTTCCGGGCGGCCGGCATGGAACATGCGCCTTTCAACGGGAACGCTGTCTTTATAGCCGCCTTTCATTTTTTGTGCTAAAATTGCCCCAACTGAGCCGGGAGGATAAAGGAGAGGCTATGAGACTGGATGATAAAGTGAGCGTCGTAACCGGCGGCGGCCGGGGCATCGGCAAGGCCATCGCCCTGCGCCTGGCCAGCGAGGGAGCCTCCGTCATTATCACGCAGCGGACCTTCGACCAGGCGCGGATAACGGCCGCCGAGATCGGCCGGTCGGGCGGCAAGGCCAGGGCCGTTAAACTGGATGCCACCAGCTACCAGGAGGTGAACCAGGCCTTCCGGGACATCCTGGCCGAGTTTGGCAAGGTCGACATCCTGGTGAACACCGCCGGCGGCAACCAGCCGTGCCCCTTCCACCAGTCGAAGCCGGAGACCTGGGACTGGGTCATCGCCGCCAACCTGACGAGCGCCCTGAACTGCACGCGGGCCGTCATCAACCCCATGATGGAGCGGCGCCGCGGCCGGATAATCAGTATCGCCTCTATCGCCGGGGTGACCGGCCTGACCAACCTGGCCGACTACTCGGCGGCCAAGGCGGGGCTCATCGGCTTCACCGCGGCCCTCGCCAAGGAGGTGGGCGAGTACGGCGTCACCGTCAACTGCGTTTCCCCTTCCACCACCCTGAGCGAGCGTATCGCCGGCCGCATGACGGCGGAAACCAAAGCGCAGCAGGCGCAGAAGACCGCCCTGGGGAGGCTCGGCGAGCCGGAGGACATCGCCAACATGGTGGCATTTCTGGCATCCGACGAGTCGAGCTTCATCACCGGCCAGAACTACCTGGTCTGCGGCGGGCGAAGCCTGGGATACAAGTAAATATTGATACCCGCAAAAATGTCATGCTGAGCGTAGCGAAACACCCGTCTGATCCCGGGAAAAGGGCCCTCTGGGTACTTCGTAACATGAGAGCTTCTCCCGCCCTCACCTTCATCCTCCCCCGCCGGGAGAGGAAATATTTTGATATTCCTGATTTAACGACAAGCTCTGAGGATGACAAAACGCTTTTCGGACAGCTTCGTTAGAAGGATTCAGCGCCAACCCCTTCGCGAAAAGGGAAGCATCAAAACAAGGAGGAGACCATGCCGATAACAGAGGTCCTGGCCAACACGGTTGTCCTGCCGCTCGGGAAAGTCCTTGTCTACCCCACCCGCACCATGATAAGCCGGGAGTTCACCCTGGTCAGGGTCCGGGACTCCAGCGGGGCGGAGGGTACGGGCTACTGCTGCGGCGGCTACGGTTACAAAGAGCCGTCCCGCGTCGGGCACCTGTGCACCCTGGCGGTGCGCGACCTCCTGAGGGACTACGTCCTCGGCGAGGAGCCGTCACAGGTCGAGGGGATATGGGACGCCATGTTCAAGGGCAGTGTCCTGCACGGCCGCCGCGGCATGGTGCTGCGGTCGATGAGCGCCATCGATATTGCCCTGTGGGACCTCAGGGCCAGGCAGGCCGGGGTATCCCTGGCGACCCTCCTGGGGACCCATAAGAGGGACACCGTACCCGCCTACGGCTCCGGGGGCGTCTATGTCAAGGGCAAGACCCCGGACGACCTGGCTAAAGAGGTCAAAAGCTACGTTGACATGGGCTTTAAGGCGGTCAAGATCAAGGTAGGCACGGCGGCGCCGCGGGAGGACGTCGCGCGGGTGAAGGCCTGCCGCGAGGCCATCGGCCCCGATGTCCAGCTCCTCCTGGACGCCAACAACGCCTGGCCCGACGCCGCCGCCGCCATCCGCGTCATCCGCCTGTTCGAAGAGTACGACCCCGGCTGGATCGAGGAGCCGGTAATGCCCGACGACATCAAGGCCAGCGCCGCCATCGCCGCCGCCATCCGTCCCCCCGTGGCTACCGGCGAGATCGAAGCGACCCGCTGGGGCTTCGAGAACATCATCGAGCACCGGGCGGCCTCTATCCTCCAGCCTGATGTCGGCGTGTGCGGCGGCATCACCGAGTGGCGCAAGATCGCCGCCCTGGCCGCCGGCCACAGCCTGCGGGTTTCGCCGCACTGGTTCCCCGAGATCCACGTCCACCTGGTCGCCGCCACGCCCAACGCCATGTGGGTGGAGTACGTCCCGGAGACCCACGTTTCCTCTTTCCGGCTCATCCTGAAGAGCTCGCTGGAAGTGCGGCAGGGCGAGCTGGTCGTCCCTCGCGCGCCGGGGCTGGGCATCGAGCTTGATGATAAGGCCATCGCCCGTTACTCTGTCGACGGATGGCAATAGAATAATGAAAGCGGCCGCTGGCTGGTTCCCGAAAGACGCTGGCGGCCGCCTTACCCGGCCCCGGGCTTCAGCCCTTAAGGCCTGTCGAAATATGGACTGACCACACTAGCAGAATTTGGCGTGTCGGGTAGCGCGGGCCCGCCCGTTAAAGCAGCCCCGGCCGTGGACTTTCCCCAATCCTTTTGTCATCATTTCGCTGTTTATGAATACAATTGACTTTTTATCTTTCGATGGTGTATTTTAGTACTACTTGAGGTTTCTTACCGGGAGTCCGGAATGCCGGTCGAAACTTGACTCTCCACGTTACTAGCGGTGTCAGTAAGGAGTAGCTCATGGAAGTTTCCAGGGTTCTGGTTGCCGACAACTCCCTGTTTCTGCGTACCATGATCAAAAGCCAACTTGAGAAACTGAACTTTAGGGTCGTAGCCACCGCCAAGGACTCTCAGGAGTGCCTGAGCAAATCGGCGGAATCCAGGCCGGACATCACCCTTATAGACATCGGCATCGCCGAGGAGAACGATTTCTCGGTGCTGCGCGCAATCCTGGAGAAGATGCCTTCTTCAAACGTCATCGTCATGCTCCCGGATCACCCCGGCTTTCCCGAGATGGTCGTTAACGCGGTACGGGCCGGCGCCAGCGGCTTCCTCAAGAAACCGATCTCCCCGACCGACCTCTGCCAGCGTGTCCTGAACTACACGCCGAAGCCGTAAGTCATCTCTATCTTAACCCGGTAGATCCCTGCTTTCACCCCAAACCCGGACTCCAGGGCGAGTCCGGTATTCCCCCGGCCGGCCTCTGTTTACTTTTATATATTTCTGTTTATAGAACTTATTTGCTAGTACGACGGTGTATTATTGAGATTTTTCGCGTATTTATTAGCTTCGTCAGGATATAGTAGATGTTTTCGCCTGTAGTTTTTCCTCTATACTCCCTCCTTTTCTCCTTATTTGCCACTAGCCGGTTTGACAATGCCGTTACAAGAGTATACTATTGTATACATGTTAGCCAGGTTAGTACTAAGTATCTACTTACGAAAGTACCAGGGTGGCATAAGGACAGGAAAAGAAGAAATGGAGAACACGGGCCATGCCAGAAAGCGAAAAATCCAGTATTCTGCGATTGCGGATAACCACCAAAGAGAGACTGGACCAGCTAAGACATCCCGGACAGAGTTACGACGGTATCCTGGAAGAGATCATAGACTTCTGGCACATGCAGCACAGCCAGCAAGACCTTCACCAGATGAGGCCGCCCACTCCCTACCCGCCGGCCGCCACTCCCGCGGAAATGAGGGCGAAGGAGCTTTCCTGGTGGTGGCCGCCCTCGGACAGGACGCCCAAGAATAAGAAATAACCTTCTACTATGCACACTTAAAAAGCGGACAGGAGGTGTGAGACCATAAGCACAGAAGTTAAGAAACCTAAAGAGAAATAACCATAATTTTCAGATAGCCAAAATAGGAAAAAGGAGGAACACATGAAATTCATTCTCGGCAAAAAGGCAGTCAGCCCGGTCATCGGCACCATCCTGATGGTGGC
>JACPQH010000125.1 GCA_016190585.1 Chloroflexota bacterium
GGCTTACCACGTCCGGAAGCATGATTTCAAGATTCCCTTCGTCTGCGGCTGCCGCGACCTGGGCGAGGCCCTGCGGCGCATCGGGGAGGGGGCGGCCATGATACGCACCAAGGGAGAGGCCGGCACGGGCAACGTCGTAGAGGCGGTGCGCCACATGCGCGCCGTAACGGACGGCATCCGCCGCCTGGTCGACACCCGGCAGGAAGACCTTGAAGCGGTCGCCAAAGAGCTGCGCGCGCCCCTTGATCTGGTTATCGACATCCATAAAACGGGCAAGCTGCCCGTGGTCAACTTCGCGGCGGGCGGCATCGCCACGCCGGCGGACGCCGCGCTGATGATGCAGCTCGGGGCGGAGGGCGTCTTCGTCGGCTCCGGCATCTTCAAATCGGCCAGCCCGTCCGCCCGGGCCAAGGCCATCGTCCGGGCGACGACCCACCACAGCAATCCCGACATCATCGCCGAGGTATCCAAGGACCTGGGCGACGCCATGCCCGGACTGGATATCAAGCAGATACCGGACGGGGAGCTGCTGGCATCACGGGGATGGTAACCAGGATAGGCGTCCTGGCCTCACAGGGCGCTTTTGTCGAACATATTAACGCGCTGTCCCGGCTCAAGGCGGACGCCGTCCCGGTCCGGCTGCCGGCGGAGATTGCGGGGATAGACGGGCTAATCATCCCCGGCGGCGAGAGCACCACCATGTGCAGCCTGATGCTTGACTATCAAATTACCGGCGAGATCAAGCGGCTGGCTGGAACGGGGCTGCCCGTACTGGGCACCTGCGCCGGCCTGGTGCTGCTGTCCCGGAAGCTGGCTAACGGCCGCCCGGAACCCCTGGGCCTGATGGATATCAGCGTCCGGCGCAACGCCTTCGGCCGGCAGCGGGAGAGCTTCGAGACAGACCTGGACATCCCGGCCCTCGGGGATAAGCCGTACCACGCGGTATTTATTCGCGCGCCGGTCGTGGAGGCGGCAGGGGAGGGGGTGGAAATCCTCGCCCGGCTGGATAGCGGCTCGATTGTCGCCGCGCGACAGGGCGGGATGGTAGCGACCGCTTTTCATCCGGAGCTGACCGACGACTTGAGGTTCCACCGCTATTTTCTCGACATCGTCGCCGGTAAAAATGACCGGGGGTGAAACGATTGCAGAAGGTTATCACCGACGACCTTGAGGCATTGCTCGGCATTCTGCCGCCCCATATCAGGGAGCACCTTCAGCAGCAGCCTGACGTCGCCGATTTGCTCGAGGTAATCATTGACCTGGGGAGACCGCCGGAGGCCCGTTTCCTCCACCGCGAGGTCGTCCTCGAACCCAGGGAGATAGACAAGGCCGAGATCGACTACGTCGTTTCGCGCATCGGCAGCTTCGGTGATGACAACCGGGCGGGCATCGAGCGGACGCTGCACCGCATCTCGGCGATACGCAACCGCAAAGGCCGGATTGTCGGCCTCACCTGTCGCGTGGGGCGGGCGGTCTTCGGCACTATCAGGATAATCGACGACCTCGTCCAGTCCGGCAGGAGCGTGCTGCTGCTCGGCCGGCCCGGCGTGGGTAAAACGACCATGCTGCGCGAGGTGGCCCGAGTGCTGGCGGACGATATGCGCAAGCGTGTCGTCGTCGTGGACACGTCGAACGAGATTGCCGGCGACGGCGACATCCCCCACCCCGCCATCGGCCACGCCCGGCGCATGCAGGTGACCACGCCCAACCAGCAGCACGCCGTCATGATCGAGGACGTGGAGAACCACATGCCCGAGGTTATTATTATTGACGAGATCGGCACCGAGCTTGAGGCGCTGGCCGCCCGCACCATCGCCGAGAGGGGCGTCCAGCTTGTCGGCACCGCCCACGGCAACACCCTGGAGAACCTGATGATGAACCCCACCCTGGCCGACCTCATCGGCGGGATACAGTCGGTCACCCTGGGCGACGAGGAGGCGCGCCGCCGCGGGACGCAAAAGTCGGTGCTGGAAAGGAAGTCGCGGCCCACCTTCGATATCGTGGTGGAGATACAGGACCGGGACAAGGTTGCCATCCACCCGGATGTCAGCGACGCCGTTGACGCCACCCTGCGCGGCGAGCCGGTAGCCACCGAGATACGCTGGGTCGACGCCGCTGGCGAAATCAGGCGGGAGTCGGGCGAGCCGGCGACGCATATCCCCGGGAAAGGCGTCAAGGAGGCCGTCCGCCCCGCCCGGCAGGACAAATCGCCCCGGCTCTTCCTTTTCGGGGTGAACCGGGCGCGGCTGGAGCAGGCCGCCGGGGAGCTCGGCCTTACCCTGAACGTCGCGGAGCGGATCAAAGGCGCCGATATGTTCGTAACCTCCAAGAACTACTACCGGCGCAAGCTACCCAAGGTCCGGGAGGCGGAAGAGGCCGGGCTGCCGATTTACGTCCTGAAGAGCACCACTCCCCACCAGATAAGACAGCTTCTCGGCTCTGTCTTCACCCGGAGCGGCAACGGCGGCAAAGAAGACGTCAACCAGGCCATCCACGAGGCCGAGGAGGCCGTGCGGCAGGTCGAGGCCGGCGAGGAGGAGGTCGAGCTCAGCCCGCAGTCCGCCTATATCCGGCGGCTCCAGCACCTCATCGCCGAGCGCCATAACCTGGCTTCGCGCAGCGAGGGCCGGGAGCCCGGCCGGCGCGTCCGCATCTACCGGTAGATGGCGCTCTTTATTACGTTCGAGGGCGCGGAAGGCTCGGGCAAGACCGCACAATCGCGCAACCTGTACAAGAGCCTGCACAGGCTGGCTGTCCCGGTCGTGCTGACCCATGAACCGGGCGGGACCGTCCTGGGCGAGAAGGTCGCTCGCCTGCTCAAGTGGTCGCGGGATACAGCCATTGCCCCGGTGGCCGAGCTGATGCTTTTCAACGCCTCCCGGGCCGAGCTGGTCAGCGAAGTCATCCGCCCCGGTCTGCAAGCCGGTAAGATAGTCATCTGCGACCGCTTCGCCGACTCCACCCTGGCCTACCAGGGGTTCGGGCGCGGTCTTGACCTGGACATGGTAAGGTCAGTCAACGAGACCGGCAGTCTCGGTCTGAAGCCCGACCTTACCGTTCTGCTCGACATACCCGCGGCCGAAGGCCTGGGGCGGAAAAAGGACAAGCCTGACCGCTTCGAGAACGAGGCCGTTACGTTCCACGAGCGGGTCCGGGACGGCTACCTGAAGCTGGCCGCCTGGGAGCCGGAGCGCTGGCTGGTGGTAAATTCAGGCCAGCCCGAGGACATGGTGGCGCAGGTAATCTGGCAGAAGGTGCGGGAAATGCTGCCCGCGCGGCTTTCTGGCTGAAATCCCGGCCTGAGGCTGTCCGAAAAGCGTGGTGTCATCCTGAGACTTTATGATTAAATGAAATATTTCCTCTCCCTATGGGAGAGGATTAAGGTGAGGGCGTTGACCCGCGGGAGAGGATAGGTCAGGGCGTTGACCCGCGGAGTTTGACAC
>JACPQH010000126.1 GCA_016190585.1 Chloroflexota bacterium
CATCATCACCAGGTAGGCCATGACATCGTTCTGGCCCAGGGAGGCGTGCAGCGCCCCGATGAGCTTGCTGACGTTCAGCGGGTCTTTGGTTGCCAGCTCGTGGTAGGCGTCCTGGGCGGATTGCGTCCAGTGCCAGGTATCGGTGAAGGCCTCTATCTGCGCCTCGGACTCGACGCCGCCTTTTTCCTTGCAGAGGATGTTGTAGTCCTTCTTGCTGTTGAAGGGCGGGTCCAGGTAAATCAGGTCAGCCGAGCCGTCAGGGATATACTTGCGCAGTATCTCCAGGTTGTCCCCGAAATACAGAATATTCGTCTTCATGCTGGCGGCGCTCTCCTGTTTACCCGTTGTTCAGCACGGTCAGGTTGTTGCGGTGCACCACCTCGGGGCCGTAGTCGTAGCCGAGCACATCGGCTATCTTGCCGGACTGCTTGCCCATGATGCGCTCGATATCGGCGGAGGAGTAGTTGGTGATGCCGCAGGCGATGTGCACGCCCTCCGGGTCATAGATATCGATGATATCGCCGCGCTCGAACTCCTCCTCGACCCTGCGGATGCCCGCCGCCAGCAGGCTGCGGTGCTGCTGCGTCACCGCCAGCGCCGCGCCGGCGTCGACCGTTACCCGCCCCTTGGTGCTCAGGCCGCACAGCATCCAGCGCCGGCGGCTGTCCAGCTTGCTCACGCCCGGCAGGAAGTGGGTGCCGAGCTCCTCGCCGGCGACCAGGCGCGGGATGATGTCCTGTCCCCGTCCGTCGGCGATGACCACCCGGACACCGGAGGCGGTGGCCAGCCTGGCGGCCTCGACCTTGGTATACATGCCGCCCGTGCCCAGGCCGTTAACGGCCCCGGCCGCCAGCCCCTGTATCTCGGCGTCGATCCGCTCCACCTGCCGGATAAGCCTGGCCGCCGGATCGCGGTGGGGGTCGGCGGTATACAGCCCGGCGATGTCGGTCAGGATAATCAGGAGGTCGGCGTCGATCAGGTTGCACACCATGGCCGACAGGTTGTCGTTGTCGCCGAACCGGGCGCCCTTGATCTCGTCGATAGCCACGACGTCGTTCTCGTTGATGACGCTTATGACGCCCAGCTCGATAAGCGCCAGCAGGGTGTTACGCGCGTTGAGGTAGCCGGCGCGCTCGGAGATTTCGAGCCGGGTCAGCAGCGCCTGGGCTACGGTTACATTGTACGGCTCGAAGAGGCGCTCGTAGGCGGACATCAGGCGGCTCTGGCCCACCGAGGCCAGGACCTGCTTGTAGGGGATGCCCCGGATCTTCTTGGCCAGGCCGAGCTTGTAGCGCCCCGAGGCGATAGCCCCCGAGGACACGATGACCACCTCGGCGCCCTGCCGGTGCAGCCGGGCTACCTGCTCGACCAGGCCCGCCATCACCCCGGTGTCCAGGTGGTTGCTCCCGCCGGTAAGCAGGCTCGTCCCGAGCTTGATGACGATGCGCCGGTAGGGAAGCTTAAAATCAGCCTGTTTGCTCATGGAATTGATTAATTATAGCAAGCGAGCCGGGGCCGGACAAGCCGCGCGAAGCCGTGCTTCTGCTCACTCCTGGTGGTGAGGTTTAAGCGCCGTCCCTGGCTGCCGGTGCGCGCCGTCGCAGAAAGGCTTGTTGGCGCTGCGGCCGCAGCCGCAAAGCGTTACACGGTTGCGGACTTCGTAAATACGGCCGTCGGCGGATATAACGGGGATGCCGCCCCTTACCCAGATCGGTCCCATCAATGCCCCGTCCGGAGACGCCACCAGGCCGATCGATGGCTCCAGCGCCGGCTCAACCGGCTCGCCGTCCCGCCAGATAACCAGTCTGCCCGAGGGACAGTTCTGGCTTTCCTCGATGGCAATCCGCCTGGATTCCGGGTCATCCGATTGCCTGACCAGCCTCCAGGTGCCCCCGGCCCGGTCGCAAAACCCGGCATGGGCGCACAGTTTCCGGACGTCCGTCAGCAGTAGTGAAGGCCCGGGGAATCTCTGGCAGGACTCCAGGTAGGGGCTGGTATCGGCCGTTTCCGTCCCGGCAAAGTTGATATCGCGGTGCGTGCCGTCGCAGAAGGGCCTGTTGCGGGACCGGCCGCACCGGCACAGCGAGTAGACCTCTTGCCGGGGATATTTCCAGGACTGGCGCCATGCCAGGCACTGCCCGTCGGCATCGAGCACGATTTGTTGCACGTCCAGCGGCGCGCCGCCGGTCACGATGTACGGGCCGTTCGCGGTTACTTTAATCTGAATCATGACTCTTGATTTTCATTATATTACGCCGGTGCGGGGAAATACACCCGGCGTTCGAGGGGGAGGCCGCGGACGAAAGATGTCCGCGGGCGCGCCGGGGGGATGCCGCTCACGCGGGCGCGCCGCCCGTTCCGGCCGGGCGGGTACCGCGCCTGAACGAAGCTAAAAACAGGGTGCGCGACCCCTTTTTATTTGACAACATCGCCGGTGCGGCGGTAAAATTTAGTCTAACTGCGGCGACACGGGGGGTGGCTATGATAGAAATGGCGATCGACAGCATACGCGTAAGCCTGATGAACTATCAACGGGTGGTGATCCTCAAGGAGAAACTAGCGGAGCGCTACCTGCCTATCTGGATCGGGCCCGCGGAAGCTGACGCCATCGCTGTCAAGCTGCAGGGCGCCTCCGTGCCGCGGCCGCTCACCCACGACCTCCTGAGGTCGGTCATTGACTCGCTTGACGCCTCCATCGACTTCATCGTGGTGAGCGAGCTCAAGAGCGATACCTTCTACGCCAAGATTATCCTTAATATCAGCGGTAAGCAGATAGAGGTGGATTCCCGTCCGAGCGACGCCCTGGCGCTGGCGGTGCGCGCCGAGGTGCCCATCTTCGCCGATGAGTCCGTGCTGGACAAGGCCGGCATCCTGCTCGACAGCGAGACCGGCAAGCCCATTCTCGACGAAAAGATGGAGGCTTCCGGCAAGGCCCGCGGTCTCTCCGAAGAAGAGATGAAGTCCAAGCTCTCGGCCTTTTACGATTTTATCAACACCCTGGACCTGGATGATTTTGATAAACGGAAGTCTTAGACCTCATGGAAGAAAAGGTCGTCAGGAAGCTCGTCACCTCGATCAAGTGTGATGTCTGCGGCCAAACTTACCGGCTGGCCAACATCAAGGTTATCGGGCATCACGAAGAGCTCTGGTTTTTCCGGGTGAGGTGCGCTTCATGCCAGGCGCAGTGCTTGGTCGCGGCCATCGTCCAGCGGAAGGAGTCCGCCGCCCTGGGCGACCTGACCGAGGCGGAGACCGCCAGCTTCAAGCCGGTTCTGGTAGGCGTGGATGACGTGCTGGACATGCACAACTTCCTGCTCGATTTTGACGGCGACTTCGCCGGCCTCTTCAGCCGCGCGTGAGATACCCTTTACAAGGTATTTGCGCCCTGGGATACAGGGCTTTTTCGCAATCAGCCAAACTTGACCGGAAATCGCGAATCTGGTAAGCTTCACAAGGTGCGCCGGTTACTCACGTGAGCAAGTGGGAAGCGGCCTTGAGGCTGACAGGAGTCGGCTTTTTTATTGGGCTTTGTATTGTGCTAGGCACTCTGGGTGGACTCTGGTTGGATAAGGTGCTGGGTACCAGTCCTCTGTTAGTGATAGCGGGGCTGTTGGTGGGTATCTTCCTCGCTTTTTACGGTGTTTACCGCATGCTGCTGCCGCTACTCAATCAGCGGAGGCGCCGTTAGTTGGCCAGGAGGAGAGGCTGTCTCGGCTTATCGCTGCCCCTGATGGCGCTTTTCGCCCTGGTGATTATCGGGCTCCTTACGGTCGGGTTTCTCTCCGGCCCGCTGGGCAAGAGCATGTTCCCTGGCGTCCACCTGCCGGAGTGGCTGAGCGTTCACCAGCCGGAGCCGAGCCTGCCCCCCGAGGCCATATTCACCCTGTTCGGGTTTCACGTCACCAACAGCATCGTCGGCGCCTGGTTCACCATAATCTTCCTGGTAGTGGTCTCTTTCATCATCACGCGCCGGATGAAGCTGGTGCCGGGCCGGCTCCAGGGCATTTTTGAGTTCCTGCTCGGCTGGGTCTATAACCTCTGTCAGAATGTCGCCGGCGAGAAGAACGGCCGCCGGTTCTTTCCCATCGTCTGCACGATCTTCCTGTTTGTGGCCTTCAACGCCTGGCTGGGTTTGCTGCCGGGCTTCGGCTCGATCACCATCGTCAATCCGGAAGGGCATGTCGTGCCGCTGCTGCGCCCGGCGAACACCGATATCAACATGCCGCTGGCGCTGGCCCTGGCCTCATTCGTCTTTGTCGAGCTGTTCGGGCTGCGCTCGCTGGGTATCCGGTACCTGGGCAAGTTCGTTCACGTCGGCCCGCTGTTCAGCAGCCTCGGGCTCATCTTCCGCGGCCGGGCCAGGCAGGGTTTCGCCGGCCTGATTACCGGCGTGATTGACGTCTTTGTCGGTCTTCTCGAGGGGCTCAGCGAGCTGGTGCGCATCGTCAGCTTCACCTTCCGTCTCTTCGGCAACATGACGGCGGGCGAGATACTGCTGCTTATCGCCGCCTTCCTGGTCCCCTGGGTGTTCGCCCTGCCGTTCTACGGGCTGGAGCTGCTCGTCGGCTTCGTACAGGCCCTTATCTTCTCCGGTCTGACGCTGGTATTCCTGACGCTGGCCTCGGCGCCTCACGGCGGCGAGGGCGGTCATCCCCAAGGGTAAAATAGGTCGTTCAAATATTAGGAGGAAAAAAAGAATGGATCCACAAGCTATGAAGATGCTGGCGGTCGGCCTCTCGGCCGGGCTGGGAATGCTGGGACCGGCGCTGGCCATCGGGCTCATCGGTTTCTCCGCGTTGCAGGGCCTGGCGCGCAATCCCGAGGCGAGCGGCCCGATCATGACCAACATGATCCTGGTAACGGCTTTCGCGGAAGCCATCGGTATTTACGTGCTCATCGTGGCTATTATCCTGGCCATGATCGTCCAGTAAAAATTAAGGAGGACTAATATGGGACAGGATGGTCTGCCTCTGGCAGTAGGCATAATCATCGCCGCGGGCATTCTCGGCGCGGCCTTCGTGGCCGGGATGGTGCTCATGGCGGTGCTCTTCGCCTGATTTCCGTCTAAGGCCTTTTTAGGAGAGCAATATGGGTGGTCTTGCTGACCTGGGAATAAACTTATCCGAGCTGCTGGCACAACTGGTCAATTTCGGCATACTCTTCGGGCTGCTGTACCTGGTAGCCTACAAGCCGGTCATGCGCATGATGGACGAGCGCGCGCGCAAGGTCAAGGAAGGCCTGGAACAGGCCGAAGCGGCCAAGCAGGCGGCGGTCAACGCCGAGGAAGAGGTCCGGAAACAGCTCGGTTTGGCCAGCCAGGAGGCCCAGGAGCGGGTCTCCCGGGCGATACGCGCCGGGGAAGAGCTAAAGCAAAAAGCCCATGAAGACGCCCGGCGCGAGGCCCAGGCCCTGGCCGAACGGGCCCGCGCTGATATCCGCCGCGAGCGGGACGACGCCATCGGTGAGATACGCAGGGAGTTCGCCGACCTCACCATTCTGGCCGCGGAGAAGGTCGTCGACCGCTCGCTCGACAAGAAGGCCCACCGCGAGCTTATCGAAAAAGTACTGGAAGAAAGCGCGGCATTGAAAGAATAGCATGGCGAGGAAGGCTTACGCCCGGCGTTACGCCGAGGCGGTTTTCGAGATAGCGATACGCGAGGAAGACACCGAGCGCTGGGATGCTGACCTGAACAGTGTCCAGAACCTTCTCCAGGATGAGACGGTGTCGGCCGTGCTGGCAAATCCCAAGCTTCCCCTGGAGGCCAAAGGCGCGCTCGTCTCGGAGAGGATCAAAGGCATTAACCCGCTGGTTGTCAACCTCGTCAAGCTGCTCATTCTCCGCGACAGCCTGGGGATGCTCGGCGATATCATCCGTGAGTTCCACGACCTGCTCGACGAATACCGGGGTGTCGAGCACGCCGTGGTTACCACCGCGGTGCCGCTCGAAGAACCGGAAAGGCAGCGGATTATCAAGATGCTCAACGCCTTGACCGGCAAGAAAATCGAGATCGAATCCGAGGTTGACCCGGGCATTATCGGCGGGTTGATCGTGAGGATGAGGGACACGCTGCTGGACGGCAGCACCCGCAGCCGCCTGGAGGCCTTGAAGAAAGAGCTGGCGGGGCACCGGTGAGGGGTGGGATTGACAAGGAGGTTGACTAAGTGACGACTAAAGGACAGGATATAGTTTCTGTTATCAAACAGCAAATCGAGCAGTTCGGGGTAACCACGAACCTGGTGAATGTGGGCACCGTGATCGGCGTCGGTGATGACATCGCCCACATCCAGGGGCTTTCCGGCGTCCGGTATAACGAGCTGCTACAGTTCCCCCATGACATCATGGGCATCGCCATGAACCTGGAAGAAAGCAGCGTGGCCGCCGTGATCATGGGCGATTACACCAAGATCAAGGAAGGCGACGAGGTCCGGAGCACCGGGAAGATCGCCGAGGTACCGGTGGGCGACGAGCTTATCGGCCGCGTGGTGGACTCGCTGGGCCGGCCCATCGACGGCAAGGGCCCCGTGCGCGCCGACCAGACGCGGCCGGTGGAGCGGGTGGCGCCCAACGTGGTGCTGCGTAAATCGGTCGACACGCCGGTGCAGACCGGCATCAAGGGCATCGACAGCCTCATTCCCATCGGGCGCGGCCAGCGCGAGCTCATCATCGGCGACCGCTCGACGGGCAAGTCGGCCATCGCCCTGGACGCTATTATAAACCAGAAAGGCGGCAACCTTATCTGCATCTATGTCGCCATCGGCCAGAAGGCCTCGAAGGTGGCCCGGGTCGTGGCCAACCTGGAGAAGTTCGGGGCGATGGAGCACACCATCGTCGTGGCCGCCAATGCCTCGGACTCGGTGGCTTTGCAGTACCTGGCGCCGTACGCCGGCTGCGCCATGGGCGAGGAGTTCATGGAGCGCGGCAAGGACGCCCTCGTGGTCTATGACGACCTTTCCAAGCACGCTTGGGCCTATCGGCAGCTTTCCCTGCTGCTGCGGCGGCCGCCGGGCCGCGAGGCCTATCCCGGGGACGTGTTCTA
>JACPQH010000127.1 GCA_016190585.1 Chloroflexota bacterium
CCTGTCCTGCATCCATCCATATTTTTCGCTGAAGGGGTATCCGCCGAGTTCCATCAGCGCCATGCCGCCTTCAGACAGTTTTCCCCAGACGGCATCTACTTCCTCCTTCGTATCGCAGGCGACCAGAAATGATGCCGAAGGATTGAATTTGAACTGCGGCCCGCCGTTAAGCGCGATGAACCTTTGCCCCTCAATCTCAAACTCAACCGTCATAACGCTGCCTTTTGGCATTCCGGACACCCTGGCGCCTGCCTCTCCATAACGGGTGGAATCACCGACCTTCGAATTTTTAAAAATTGAGGCATAAAACGCCGCTGCCTCCTCCGCCTTGTTTTCGTACCAGAGGTGTGGCCTGTTCTTCTGTCGGTTAGGTGTCATGGTATCCCCCGGGTCCGAAACCAACTTTTTATGTATCAACCCTCTAATATATTAACTATCATGGCAAGAGCATGTATATACGCATCTTTACGTATTGAGGATCAACAGGTACTATAGTTACCGCCTGTGGGGCTTTAGTCCAAAGCAACCAGGCCGTCACCCAAGCCTGCCAAATTAGTGCTGGGAATTCTTCAACGCCTTGACCAAAGTTCGCAGGGTATTAACCGGGCCTCGGTTGACAGTTCCCGAAATTTTGTGGAGCCGTATGGAAGTTATTTGGTTTCACACAGCAGTTGATTACCCTTTAATAGTATGATAAAATGTAATACTTGGAGGTCATCATGGGTAAGGAAAAGATTGCTATTACGTTAGACGGGCGGTCAATTGTTGAACTGGATAGGCTGGTTGAGGAAAACATTTTCCAGAGTCGTAGTCAGGCTATTCAGGTAGCGGTCAGTGAAAAGCTGCAGCGTTTGAAGAAGACTCGATTAGGGGCAGAGAGTACCAAACTCAACGCAACAATTGAGAGGGAACTGGCCGAAGAAGGGATTGTCGAGGATGTGAACGAATGGCCGGCATATTAAGAGGCGAAATTCGTTGGGCTGATTTGAGTCCAACAATAGGGCGAGAGCAGTCTGGCTTACGTCCGGTATTGGTCCTTAGTCACGACGTCTTCAACGAGCGTTCGGGGACTGTTATCGCCGTCGCTATTACCAGCCAAATACAACAGGCCGGCTTTCCCCTGACTCTGGAGCTAAAGTCCGGGAACTTGCCCAGGCGCTCGTGGGCTAAAATCAGCCAGATTCGCACACTTTCCACGGAACGGATAGGCAAGCTTGTAGGGAAATTATCTCAAGAAGAATTGACCCAAGTTATAGAGGGATTAAATGAAATTATAGCTTAACAATGCAAAATGGACAGGCGAAACAGAACAAACCTTTATCTGAGCGTTGAAATCGTTTTTGAAACACATTCTTTGAGCGTCGCTGGAACATCGAGCGGCCTCAGGATGGCCTGGTAGTCGTTTGTTCTGAAAAAGGTAGACAGCTAGCTTTTTTCTTTCTTTCCCGTGAAAACTCAAAAGCTTCACGGAGCCATGCCCGTACGTTATCGTCAAAATCTGGTTCTTTTATAATAACGACATGGTGCGTCCAGCGGCCGGGGTATGACTCCTTCGACTCTTTAATGTGCGGATATATTATACACCGACCTAACCCAAAACTAAGAACGATGCTATTCTCCGGCGCTGTCTTAATCCACTTCTGCGGCAGCCAGACCCAGGCGAATCCGGTCTTTGTACTGAACGAAATCTGGGTCTTAGTCGCTTGTGTTTTTACGGTACCGAGTGATTCGATAAACTCACGGACGATTTTGAATAATCGGTAAGAAGATGGATAGCCTTCAAACAGTCCTTCAACAGTCCAGTCTCCGGGTGTCTTCATAATGCTAAGGTATTATAAAATTTCTGACTTTTCAAAATTCAGATTGGCGGAATTTGGGAGTAGCTGGAAAATTATATCTGGTACGAAAATATTCGCCATAGGAAAATGGGCGATAGTGGACTTGAACCACTGACTTCTTGCGTGTGAAGCAAGCGCTCTAACCACTGAGCTAATCGCCCGCGTGCCCTGTGATTATAGCCCCCTTCGCTCCGGGGGTCAACTGGTTGTTCCCCGCTACCGCGCTCTCAGCGCTTGTCCGCCAGCTTGGTCCGGCTCAGGGTCTCCTCGGAGAGAAACAGCCGGCCATCATCGGCCGATTGTATGACGCCCACCTGAAGCAGCAGGTTCAGCGCCTTCGGTTTCCAGTCGCGGGGGCGGCCCAGGCTGTTCAGGAACGAGCGCGGCTGCAGTCCGAGTTCCTCCAGGGACCTCGCGGAAACCAGGTCGTAAGCCTGTTTCTGCCGGAACCGGCGGATGACCTGCTTCGCCGCCCGTTTTATCAGGAGCTGCGGCACATAAATGTATATCGCGATCGCGACGATGACGATCAAAATAATGAGACTGACATCCTTCATACTTTTAACTATAAAGTATTTCCGAGGGGGAATTCAAATCGGTTGCCAGGGAGTGCCCGCTTTACTATAATCTGAACAGGGAGAGATGAAGGATGCCGGGCTCTGATATCGGCAAGCTGCTGGTAATCGCCGGGATATTCCTGGTTGTCTTCGGCCTGGTTTTTATTTTCTGGCAGAATATCCCGTTCCTCGGCCGGCTGCCCGGTGATATTCACATACAGAAGAACGGTTTCAGCTTCTTCTTCCCGCTGGCGACGAGTCTTATCCTGAGCCTGATCCTGACAATACTGCTTAACGTCATCTTCCGGCTGTTCCGCTAGCCCTCGACCCGGACACGGGCTTTCGGGCGGGCGACGACCTCGCCGATGATGGCCGCCTCGCTTATGCCCGCGCCGTGCATCTTTTCCAGCAGCGCCTGAGACCGGGCTTCGGGGACCGAGATAAGCAGCCCCCCCGAGGTCTGCGGGTCGAACAGGACATCGGCGAGATGGCCGGGCAGGTTCGTGTCGACCGTGACGGTCTTGTCCAGGCGGAAATCGCGGTTGCGCTTGAGCCCGCCGGGGACCAAACCCAGGCCGTGCAGCTTCGCCACCCCGGCGAAGACGGGCACGGCGCCGGCGTGGACCACCATGCCAATCCCGGCGCCTTCGACCATCTCCGAGGCATGACCGAGCAAGCCGAAGCCGGTGATGTCGGTACAGGCGTTGACCCCGGTCTCCTGCATCAGCTCGGCGGCCTGCCGGTTAAGGGTGGTCATGGACTTGACGGCCGCGGCGGCAACCGCCCGGTCGGCCTTCCCGGCCTTGATGGCGGTGCTGATTATTCCCGTGCCGAGGGGCTTGGTCAGAATCAGGCGGTCGCCGGCCCTGGCGCCGTTGTTAAAAACGACCCTGTCCGGGTGGATGACGCCGGTGACGGCGAGCCCGTATTTCAGCTCCGGGTCGTCCACGCTGTGCCCGCCGACCAGGAGCACGCCCGCCTCGTGCATCTTGTCCAGGCCGCCGGCGAGCACCTCCCGGAGAATGGCGATGTCCATCGTCTGGACGGGGAAACAGACGATGTTCAACGCCAGCAGAGGCCGGCCGCCCTTGGCGTAGACATCGCTCAGGGCGTTGGTCGCCGATATCTGGCCGAAGGTAAAGGGGTCGTCCACGATGGGCGTGAAGAAGTCTACCGTCTCGATGATCGCCTGGTCATCGGACAGCTTGTAGATGCCGGCGTCCTCGGCCCGTTCCATGCCCATGATAAGGTTCGGGTCGGCGGACAGGGATAGCCCGGCGAGGGCCTTGGCAAGGTCACCCGGACCCAGCTTGCAGGCTCAGCCCGCGCCGCGAACGGTCTCCGTCAGCCGCGGTCTCAGTTGTTCATCCATAGTACCTTAGTCAGTGATTCCCGGCTTGCCCGGCCGGGGGCATATGCCATAAAATCCAGAGAGATTATATCACATGACTATACCGGTTGACAGCTTCTTCCTCCAGGTTGACGGCCACCAGGTGCACTGCCGGCGGGCGGGCCAGGGACCGCCCGTGGTGCTGATACACGGCGGGGCCTCCGATTCCCGCGACTGGCTGGGCGTTATGGAAGCGCTGGCGCCGTGTTATACCCTGTACGCGCCGGACGTCATCGGCTACGGCCGGAGCGAGCGCCGCGAGCAGGGGTACCATTTCGCGGAGTTTATCCGGTTCACGACGAGCTTCATCGAGAAGCTGGGGCTGGACTCCTGCGCGCTGGTGGGGCATTCCCTGGGCGGGCAGGTCTGCCTGGAGCTGGCGATCGCGCGCCCGGAGCTGGTGCGGAAGCTCGTCCTGGTGGATACCGCCGGCTTCGGCGGAATAACAGCCGCCGGCAACCTGGTGAGCGCCGCTCTCTTCTTCTGGCGCCGCCTGAGGAGAGTCCGGCAGCCCTTCCCGGTGCTGCTGAACAACAACGGGGGAGATACCGAACGGATTTATGCCGAAAAGCTGATAATGCTCAAGGCGCCGAGCCTGCTCATCTGGCAGCGGTGGGACCTCTATTTTCCCCTGAAGCTGGCCCGGCGCGCCCTCCGGCTCATGCCCCACGCCGAGCTCGAGGTGCTCCCCGGTTTCGGGCACGCCCCGCACCTCGCCCACCCCGCTGGTTTCAGCCGGGTGCTGGCCGATTTCCTGGGGCGGGCCTAGCGCCGCCCGCTACCTGCCCTTTTCGGGGGGCGGAGGGGCGCGCCAGCCCCGTTTTTTAGGCTGGGCCCTAGTGGGCTTCCTCGTGGACCTCGCAGCAGCCGCACTCGCACTGGCTCGTCTCGGCGCAGGGCTTGCAGCAGTAGACCACGCCCTCTTTCTCGTAGGCGTCCCCGGGGCTGACCACGCAGCCGCAGGCCGGGCAAATCTGCTCCGCCATAGCGTCTACCTCCGAATGGTGTCGGCGAATTTCCGTTATGGAACCGTCAAACTTATTATGGGGAGCGCGGCGGCGGACATCATATACGTAAGGGTACGTAAATTACGGTATTCCTTGCCATTTTGGCGATTTGCATGCCCGGATCAGAGCTGTAAAAATTCCTCTGAGGAAAGCGAAGCTTGCTTGATGATTGCCCGCACCGTACCTTCGGGCAGATCGCCCGGGTGATGCGGCACGGTGGTTCTAGCCCTGGTATTTGGATTCCACCAGATCTCATGGCTGCCCTTGGCTTGCCGGTCGAACACGAATCCCGCCCTTCGCAACCTGCGGATGACCTCGTCCGCACCAAAGCCCGCCAACCTGCCCATTAAGAAATGGCGACCGGGATACGAGTGTTTTCCCCAGAGGCCAGATTCGTATTCAAAACGGCCGGCAGGGGATCACCATGTTCACGGTAGGACTCAACTAGTTTGCGGGCTACGTCCTGGGCTATCTCCAAGGTTTCTGCGATGGTCCTGCCTTGAGCGACGAGGCCGGGCAGTTCATTCGAAGTCGCCAGGAACCCGCCCTCGGGAAGGGGATCGATACGAACCGATATCAATACTTCTTTCATCTGGTATCCATCATACCATTAATCTTAACAGGGACAAATTCCGTCTAGACAGGGGGTGCAGTCCACCGTTATCCCGCTTTCCGCGGTTTATTCCTGAGGCGGTATTCTATATAATTAAGAAATCCAGTTGTAAACTGCGTCCGGTTTCCGTCAGGGCCAAGGAGGACAGAATGTACCGGCACATCATGGTCCCGCTGGACGGCTCGAAGCTCGCTGAATGCGTGTTGCCCCACGCGGCAGTGCTGGCAAAGGTCGCCGAGAAGATAACCTTCACGCGCGTGACGACCCCTTTCCGGCTGTATGAGGGCATCGAGACCCGCATCCACGACGAGATGCGGCGAAAGCTGGAGAGTGACGAGTCGGAGGCGGCGCGCCGCTACCTCGACGACATCATGGCGCGCCAGAATTATTACAGCATTCCCGTCCATTCGGTCGTCCTTTTCGGCAAGGTCACCGAGCAACTGGTCGACTTCGCCGAGAAGAACGGAGTCGACCTGATAGTGATGGCGACGCATGGCCGCTCCGGGGTCAGCCGCTTCGCCTGGGGCAGCGTGGCCGACCGCCTCCTGCGCACCTCCCGCGTGCCGGTGCTCATGGTGCGCTCGGAGGGCTGCAGCGTCTAGGTCCCTGTTTCCCGCAGCGCGGCGCCCGCCAGCCCGCGGATGCAGTTCAGGATAAGCTGGCGCTCGCGGGCGTACTCTTCAGGGCTCAGTTCTTTGAGATAGTCGAGGCCCCGGTCATGCTCCCGGAGCAGGTCGAAGATGCGCTCGGGGCCGGCGTTGTCACGGGCAGCCGTCCCGACGATTTCGTACCACTGGACGATTTTACGCCGCATGAGACCGAGGCGCCCGGCGCCGTCGGGATAGCAGCCGAAGTGCCCGTAGCAGAGCCGCGCCGGTTCCAGCGCGATAAGTTTGTCGATAGACGCCAGCGCCTCCTCCAGGTAGAAGGGCGGCGGCGTCGCCAGGCGGATGGCCTTGCCGTCGAGACAGACGCCCGCCGTTTCCCCGGCGAGGAGAACGCTCTCCGCGCGGTCGAAGACGCTGAGGTGGTGCGGGGCGTGGCCCGGCGTCAGGTAGACCTCCAGGACCAGCCCGCCGCCGAGGTCTATCTTCATGCCGTCGCTGGCGTCGATCAGCCGTTCGGCCGGCACCGGCTCGATCTCGCCGTAGCGCGCCGCCAGCTCCCCGAGCGTCTGGAGACTGGCGCGCCACAGGGACGACGGCTCGACCAGGTGCGGGCGCGCCCTGGGGTGGGCGATGACCCTGGCCCGGCTGAGCGCCTTCAGGGCGGTTCCGGCGCCGCCGGCGTGGTCGATGTGGATGTGGGTCAGGATGATGTAGCCCACCTGCCCGGGGCTGACGCCGGCCGAGGGCAGCAGGCCGACCAGGCTGGGTATGGCGCTCCGGGGCCCGACGTCAACGATGGCGCTCTTCTCACCGTGAAGCAGGTAGGCGCCGATGAATCTTTCATAACCGGGGATGGGCGGGGCCAGGTTAAGGAGTCGCAGCTTGGGGGTGATGGTTACAATCTCGATGTCCGGCCTCCATTGATGAAAAGTTCATCCTTAATTTGAATCTGTCGTGCTGAGAGCTTGCGAGCCAATCAGGAAATTCCTCTCCCCGCGGGAGAGGATTAAGGCGAGGGCGTTGACACCCTCATCCTCGCCTTCCCCCGTCGAGGGAGAAGGGACATGATTTAATACGGTCGCCAATTCTTCAAAAGCCCTGAGCGCAGCGAAGCATCTGTCGGCCCGGAAGTAAGGGTCCTTCGGGTACTCCGTATCCCCAGGATGACACAACACCTTTCGGACAGCCTCACCAAATGAGGGTCAGCCCCTACGATAATTCTCTGCATCGACTGGCGCCTCGTCCGGACGCCACGTGATTATCTCGCTCGACCACGCCCGCGTTACGGCGTTCTCCAGGACGGGGAGGCGGGGGTCGGGGATATCGAGCAGCGGCGGCAGGCTGCGGCCCTCGAACCGCTTGAGGTAAGGGCACTGCTTCTGGAGCGTCAAAATAGTGGTCCAGGCGCCGCCGTAGATAATGTAATCAATAGCACGCTCGTAAGGTTCCAGCTTCTCGCGGGCGTGCTCGCAGACGCGGGTCAGGAAGTACTCGATCTGTTTCTCGCGGTGGCGGCGGAAGCGCGTCGCCGAAGAGCCGCCCTGCCGGTGGCGGGCGTGTACCAGCCCGGTGCCGACCTTGGAGGCGACCAGTTCCTCGCCGCGCGCCACGCCGACGGCGAACGACCCGAGGCGCACCAGCGCCAGGGCCAGGGTATGTTCGCGCCGGAGCATGTCGCCCAGCAGTCCGGTCTCCCAGCCCCCGCAGCTGCCGGGCACCTTGACCGGGAACGGGGGTACAACCAGGAAGCCCCCCGCCGGGTCCAGGTACATGACCGCGCCGGTACCGGATTCGGCTATTAAAGACGCCAGCTCGGGGGGCGCGTCAGGGCCCGGGTCACCGGATGACGGCGGGAAGTAGGCCGTCCTGCCGCCCGGTGCCCGTTTCGAGGCTAGCTCTTCCAGGAAGGCCAGCATCCGGGCGCGGGTCAGCCGGCGCCGGGCGGCAATCATAGCTGGACCACGGTGGCCCCGTCGCCGCCCTCACCGGCCTGCCCCGAGCGGAACGAGCGTACCAGGGGATGCGAAGCCAGGAAGTCGCGGGCGATCTTGCGCACCGTGCCGGTGCCGAAGCCGTGGATGATACGGACCTCCCGCAGCCCGGCCAGGGAAGCCTCGTTCAGGTAGCCGTCGAGCAGGGCCTCGACCTCGTCGGCCCGCTTGCCGCGCAGGTCGAGCTCCCGCGCCACCGGCCCGCTGCCGGCCGCCCGCCGCACCCGCACCGGCGGCTTGACCGCCGCCGTTTTGCTCCCGGTAATCTTCTCGACGCTGTCCAGCCCCAGGGAGAGCCGGGTCTGCCCCGCCTGCACCTCGACCCGGCGGTCGTCTTCGGAGACGGCGACCACGGTGCCTTCCAGGCTGGTCTCCTTCAGCTTCACCGGGTCGCCGACGACGATGCGCGCCGCGCTGGCCTCCGCTGCCTCTTTGGCGGGCTTCCAGGCCCCGGTATCAAGGCGCTTGCGGACGGCAGCCATCGTCTCCCGGGCCTGCTCCACGGCCTGTTTCGACCTCTCCTTGCGCAGCCCGGCGACCGCTTGCTGAATCTCGCGGTGCAGCTCCGCCGCCTCGCGCACGGCCTGGTCGCGCAGCTCGGTTATCGCCCGGCGCTCCTCGGTCTTGAGCTTCAAGAGCTCGTCATCGAGCTCCCGTTTCCGGCTTTCCAGCTCGTGCTGGCGGGAGCTGAGCTCCCCGGCCAGGGTCTCGGTCTTCTGTTTTTCCTGTATCAGGGTTGCCAGCAGCGATTCAAGCTCTTCGGTGCCGCGGGCCAGCATCCCCCGCGCGCTTTCGATAATCTCGCCCGGCAGGCCGAGGCGGGCGGCCGTGGCCAGGGCGTTGGAGCCGCCGGGGATGCCGACCGTCAGGTGATAGGTCGGCGCCAGCGTCACCGGGTCGAAGTCAAGCGAGGCGTTCTGCAGTCCCGGCGCGGTGTGGGCGAAGACCTTGAGGTCGTTGAAGTGGGTGGTAGCCACCGCCAGAGCGCCGCGCGCCTGGAAGTGGCGCAGGATGGCGCGGGCCAGCGCCGAGCCTTCGGCGGGGTCGGTGCTCGTGCCCAGCTCGTCCAGGAGCACCAGGCTCCTCCGGGTCGTCCGGTTGATGAAGCGCACGATGTTGCCGATGTGCCAGCTAAAGGTCGACAGCGTCTGTTCAATGCTCTGCTCGTCCCCGATGTCGGCAAAGATGTCGTCGAAGAGCGGCACCCGGGAGTCCGGGGAAGCCGGGATGGGCAGGCCCGCCTGGGTCATCAGGCTCAGCAGGCCGATAGTCTTCAGGGCGACCGTCTTGCCGCCGGTGTTGGGTCCGGTTATCACCAGGATGGTGAAGTCTCTGCCGATTTCTACCGAAAGCGGCACCGCCTTATCGCCGAGCAGCGGGTGGCGGGCCTCAGCGAGCTTCAGGACGCCGCTGCCGGCGCCGTCGAACACCGAGACGACCGGCTCCGCCGCCCGCCATGCCCGCGCGTAGCGCGCCTTGGCCAGCGCCAGGTCAAGCTCCGCGACCAGCCCGATGTTCTCCGCAATCTCGGTCTCATAAGCGCCGGTCTCGATGCTCAGGCGGGCGAGTATCTTCTCGATCTCGCGCCGTTCCTCGAGCGTGCGCTCCCGGAGAATGTTGCCCAGCTCCACCGTCGCCCAGGGCTCGATAAAGGCGGTAGCGCCGGTATTGGAAATATCGTGCACGATGCCCTTGATCTCATGCTTGAACTCAGCCTTGACCAGGATGACGTGCCGGCCTTCGCGCTCGGTGATGATCGGCTCCTGGATGATGCGGCGGCCTCGGGGGGAGTCGATAATGGCCTGGAGACGCCGGTCGAGCTGCTGCCGTGTCTCGCGCAGTCCCGCCCGGATTTCCGCCAGGGCCGGGGAGGCGTTGTCGAACAGCTCCCCGCCCGGCGCGATGCGGCGGGCGATGTCCTTTTCGAGGTCGTTCAGGCTGGCGAGCTTCTCGGCCAGGCCCCAGAGCAGGGGGCAGTCCGCGGCGAAGGCGCGCAGTCGGCTGCGTAGCTGGCTGATGTTGCCCAGCGTCCGCTGTATCTCAAGCAGATTCTCCGGATCGAGCACCTTGCCCCGCGCCGCCAGCCCCGCCAGCTCACGGATATCGAAGATGCCGCCGATGGAAAAACCGGGCTCCTTCTCCAGCAGGCGGCGGGCTTCGGCGGACTGGCGCAGCAGGGTTGAGATGCGCTCCACGTCTGCCAGCGGCGCCAGGTCCTGGGCGAGCCGCCGGCTGGC
>JACPQH010000014.1 GCA_016190585.1 Chloroflexota bacterium
ACCATGGCCACCTTGAGACCTTCCGCCTGCAGCTTTCTGACCTCGCTGGCCTTGTCTTCCGGCAGCACCTCCGCCAGCACCCGGTCGATACCTACCTGCCGCGCGATGGCTTCCGCGGTGCGCCGGTTGTCCCCGGTTATCATCGCCACCCGGATGCCCATCCGGTGCAGCTCCTTTACCGCCGTGGCCGAGGTTTCTTTCAGGGTATCCGCCACCGCCACCATGCCGGCCAGCCGGTCGTTGACCGCGACGAACATGACCGTCTTGCCTTCCTTTTCGAGCCGTTCCGCCTCGGTCGCCTGGCCGTCCAGGGAGACGCTCCGCTCGGCCATCAGCTTACGGTTGCCCAGCAGTATGGTCTGGCCGTTTGACCTGGCCTCGACGCCATGACCGGGCACCGCGTTAAAGCTCTCAGCGTCTTCGGGGGGCAGCCCCCACTCCCGGGCCCGCCGCACGATGGCCTCGCCCAGGGGGTGCTCGGAGTTCTTCTCCGCCACCGCCGCCAGGTGCAGCACCTTCTCCTGAGCCAGGTTATCGAGCGCCACGATGTCGGTAACGGAGGGATCACCCCGCGTGAGCGTGCCGGTCTTGTCGAAGATGATGAACTTGAGCCGGGCGGTGTTCTCTATCGCCTCAGCGCCTTTGAAAAGAATGCCGTATTCCGCCCCCTTGCCGCTCCCGGCCATTATCGCGCTCGGCGTGGCCAGGCCGACGGCGCACGGGCAGGAAATAATGAGCACCGTCACCGACGTGAGCAGGGCGAAGCCGAAGACGCCCATGCCCGACAGGACGTAAGGCGTGAGTATCAGCCGGCTTTCCGGGACGAACCACAGCGCGTAGCCGAAAAAGAACCAGAACAGGAACACCATCAACGCCAGGGCATGCACGCCCAGGATAAAGTGCCCGGCCACCTTGTCGGCCAGTTTCTGGATGGGGGCCTTGGTGGTCTGCGCGTCCTCCACCAGCTTGATAATCTGGGCGAGCGCCGTGTCCTTGCCCACGCGGGTGGCCTTGAAACGGAAGGCCCCGGTCTTGTTGATGGTGCCGCCGATCACCTCGTCGCCGGTCTTCTTCTCTACCGGGATGCTTTCCCCGGTTATCATGGACTGGTCCACCGAGGAGTAGCCTTCCAGCACGATGCCGTCCACCGGCACCGATTCGCCGGGTTTGACCAGCAGCATGTCATCAATCTGGACCTCTTCGGCGGGGATCTCCAGCTCCTGGCCGTCTCTGAGCACCGTGGCCTTCTTGGGCTGGAGCTTCATCAGCCGCCGGATGGCTTCCGAGGTGCGGCCCCGGGTCACGGCTTCAAGGTAGCGGCCCAGGATGATGAAGGCGGTGAGCAGCGCCGCCGCTTCGTAGAAGGTGGCTTCGTGGCCGCCGAAACCGGCGTTCGGCCAGAAAGTATTGATGACGGCGATAAAATAGGCGGCGCCGATACCGGTGGCGTAGAGCAGGTTCATATCGGTCAGGCCGCGTTTCAGGCCGTTCCAGCTATTTACGAAGAACTGGCGTCCCGGACCGAAGACGATGGGCGTGGTCAGGAAAAACAGGAAGACCTTGTTGTTCATCCACGCCGGGACGATGTCCGGCAGAAACCAGTAGGGCTGGAAGGTGCCAATCATGACCAGCAGGCCAATCGACCAGGCGATTATCAGGTTGGTGCGCTGCCGTTTTATCTCGCGCTGGCGCGCCTCCTTCTCCCGGTCCAGGCTTTCCTGGCCTTCGGCCCGCTCCTCGGCGCTGTAACCGAGCTCCTGTATCGTCTTTTTTACCTCGGACAGCGGCGTTAAGGAGGGCTCGTATTCGACTCGCGCCGAGCCGGCCGCGAGGTTGACCACAACCTTGTAGACGCCGGGCAGGTCGCCCACCGCCTTCTGGATGTGCTCCACGCACGAGGCGCAGGTCATGCCGCCAACGTTCAGCGACGCCGTGCTCAGGATGGCCTCATATCCCGTGTCATCAACCGCCTTTTTGAGCACCGGCAGCGTCACCAGCGCCGGGTCGTACTCGACCACGGCCTTGCCCGTGGCCAGGTTGACGACGGCGTTGGTCACGCCGCGCACGCCCTTGAGGGCCTCCTCGACATGGGAAACGCAGGCGGCGCAGGTCATACCGCCGATGGACAGGTACAGGGTTGCTTTAGGGTCCTTGCTGTGTGTCATCGTAAAAAATCTCCTCGCTTCCTCCCTGAAATTCGATAGTGGCGCGTACGAAGTATGCCCCATACCCCCAATAGGTATTACGATTTAATGATAGTTCCATCATCCGCCGGTTGTCAAGGGGCCGCGGGGGAGAAATATCGGGGTTGAATATTGACACCCCGGCGCGCCTGCCTGTATAATACGTTAGAAGGATGCCCCCATAGGGCATCGGAGCGTGGCATGGCATCATATTTGAACGATAAAGACAAAATCATACTGCGTTTGAAAAAAATGGAAGGGCAGCTCAAGGGCATCCGGAAGATGGTCGAGCAGGACAAGTATTGCGTCGACGTGCTGAACCAGCTGTACTCCATCGTCGCCGGTACCGAGAAGGTGGCGGCCATCATCATGAAAGACCACATCAAAGGGTGCGTCAGGGACGCGCTCGCCCGCAACGACCACAGCGACGATTACGTGAACGAGCTGGTAGAAGTGGTCGAACGGTATTCCAAGCGCTGACGGTCTGGGGAAAAACGAGGTTAGCATGACGGAGTCATACGCTTACGGGGTGTGGTCCCTGGTAGCAATCAACGCCGCGATATTCATCGCGTTTGCCCTTAGTTTCCTGAGGCCGAAGAAGGGGTGGGAGTGGCGCTCGCTGGGCGCCTTCACCGCCTTTGTGGTCGCCCTGTTCAGCGAGATGTACGGCTTCCCGCTGACCATCTACTTCCTCACCTCGGTGCTGGGGAGCAGCTATCCCGCCACCAATCCCTTCAGCCACCTGAGCGGCAACCTGCTGGCGATGCTCTTCGGCGGCTCCGAGTTCCTGTCCGGGCTTTTCATGTTCCTCGGCGGGTTATTCATGTTGCTCGGCCTGATAATCATGGGCCGCGCCTGGAAGCAGATCCACCGGGCGAACGGCGAGCTGGTTACCTCCGGTATTTACGAGCGCATGAGGCACCCGCAGTACTCCGGCCTCTTTCTGATTACCGTGGGCATGCTGATACAGTGGCCCACCATCGTAACCGCCGTGATGTGGCCGGTCCTGATAGCCATGTACTACCGGCTGGCCCACCGCGAGGAGAAGGAGATGGAAGCACGGTTCGGGGAACGGTACGCGGACTACCGGCGGAAGGTGCCGGGGTTCCTGCCGCGGTTGGCCGCGGCGCCGGTGCGGTAAGGCCGTGTGCCACCTGATCTTTGCTGTACCGGTAGCGGGGATTCCGCTGTTCTGGCTGCTCCCGCTTGAGTACTCGCTTTCCATAAACCTGCTGCTCTGGGTCGTTGCCGGCCTGGCCGGTTGCAAGATAGTCCAGGCCATGGCAAGACCGGCGCGGGACGGGTTCAAGAGCCTGATCGGCGCCGAGGCGATGGTCGTTGGCGGCGGCGAGTTCCGGCGGTACCTGGTCAAAGCCGGTCACGAGCTCTGGACGGCGGAGAGCGCCGACGACCTGCTCCCCGGCGAGAAGGTGACGGTCGCGGCGGCCAATGGTATCAAGCTGGTCGTGGTGCGGGCCGCGCCCTCAGATTAGCGGCCGGCCCCTTACCCCCCGAACATCATGTTCGGCAGCCACAGGATAATCTGCGGGAAAGCCGTAAAAATCGCGATGCTCACCACCATTACGCCGACATAGGGTAACGAGCCCTGGATGATGTGCTGTATCGGGGTTTCCTTGGATATCCCCTGCATCACGTAAAGGACGACGCCCACCGGCGGCGTGATCATGGCGAGCTGGATCAGGATGGTGAGCTGGACGCCGAACCACACCGGGTCAAAGCCGAGCTGCGTCATCAGCGGGAAGGTCACCGGGAGGGTCACAATCATCAGGGAGACATCCTCCATCAACATCCCCAGAATGAGATAGGCGGCGATAATGATTATCCAGACGACTACCGGGTCGAAGCCCAGGCCGGTCACCAGGCTGATTAGCAGAGCGGGCAGCTTGATCATCGACATAGCCACCCCCAGGAGACGCCCGCCCACGATACAGATGGCGACGAAACAGGTGGTCCGCAGGGCCTCCAGCGTGGCGGTCCTGACACTGGTAAAGTTGAGCTTGCGGAACAGGGCGGCCATGCCGAGAGCGATAAACCCGCTCAGCGCCGCCGCTTCCGTGGGGGTCGCCTGGCCGGTATAGATGCTCCCCAGGATAAGGACGATCATCAGCATGAAAGGCCAGATGTCGGTGATAGAGGAAAAAGCCCGCGGGACGTAACCCCAGGTGAGCTTGCGGCGGGGCGGCACCCAGGATTTCCACCAGAAGGAGGTAGCAACGGCCGTCAGGAGCATGAACATACCTGCCAGGAGGAACCCCGGGAGGAACCCCCCGAGGAACAGCCGCGCCACCGAGACCTTGACGAACGCCCCGTAGATAATCATGATGATCGACGGCGGGATGAGGACGCCAAGCGTGCCGCCGGAAAGCAGCGACCCCATGATTATCTTGCGGTTATAGCCGCGGGCGAGCTGCTCCGGGATGGCGATGGTGCCGATGGTGACGCAGGTGGCCGTGGCCGAGCCGGTAATAGCCGCGAAGATGGAGCAGGCCGCGATGTTGGTGTGGACCAGGCCCCCCGGCAGGACTTCGGTGATCTTGGTGACGCCCCGGTACAGCTTCTCGGTCAGCCCGGAGTGAAGGATGATGTTTCCCATGAAGATGAACAGGGGGACCGCCACCAGCACGAAATCATTGACCGAGTTGAAGAGATGAAAAGCCGCCGAGCGCACCAGTTCCGGGGTGAAGATCCAGAGCACCAGCAACCCGGTGAGCAGCAGGGCGAAAGCGATGTAGACGCCGCTGGCCAGGAGGAACAGCAGGATGGCGAAAACGATCATGGTGACGACTAAGATATTGTCTTCCATCTCCAGCCCTTATTAACCGGCTTTTTTGAATCCCTTGATGCGGATGGCGCTATCCGTAACGTTGACGATCAGGGCGAACGCGAAGGCCACCAGCCCTATCAGGACGGGCAGGAAGGGGATCCAGATAGGGGTGTGGGTGATATAGGAAAAGCGGCTCTCCTCGATCGCCTGCCGCAGCCACTGGATGCTCAGGTAGATGAGGTAGGCGTTCACCAGGAACACCAGGCCGGCGGTATAAAGGTCCAGGTAGACCCTTTTTCTCGGGGAGAAGTGGCTGATGACCAGACTTATCCGGATGTGGCCGTCGGTGGCGAGGGTGTGGGCCAGCGCCAGGTAGACCATCATCACCAGGAGGAAGCCGCCCCACTCGTCAACGAACATCCAGGGCCTTGTGCCGGGGAAAATGCGCAGCAGGGCCTGTCTTTGGAAGATGAAGACGGTCACCATCGTCATCAGCGAGATCATGCCGAGGCCCGCCCCCCAGATGGTTATCATGTTCAGCAGCCTGACCAGGCTCTTAAACCTCGCGTAAGCCGAGGGCGACGCCATGGCGGCTTCGCGTACCGGGACTGGTTCCGTCGCGTCCATTTCGGTCCCCCTTTCAAGGTCCCCGGGAGTATGGTTGGCGTGGAAGTGAGCGGGATGGCGAAGATGCTTATTTCTATTATAAACCCCCTGTCAATAGCCGTGGCCGCGCGGAGGTCCCGGCAAGGCCATTGACACAGTGTGATAAAATAAATCTACAGCTAAAATCTGATAAAATCACTTCGCAAAGGAGGCTCTATGGCGCCTGGATAGGAAGGTGGTATTAGTGAGCTGTCATTCGGAGTTTGAAGTAGGAGGAAATGATGAATCGTCGCAAGGTCCTGTTCCCGGCCAGCTTATGCTTGCTCCTGGTACTGATTCTCGTGGCGGTCGCCTGCGCTCAGCCGAGCCCCACCACCCCGGCGCC
>JACPQH010000015.1 GCA_016190585.1 Chloroflexota bacterium
AGCTGCGCCCGGGCGTCGTCCAGGCTGGCCTGCGCTATTCTCAACTGACGCTCCGCCGATGCGACATCCTTGGGGTCAGGCCCGGACTCGATCTCGGCCATGGTCTCCCGCGCCCGGGCGAGGTCCGCCTCAGCCGATTTCACGGCGGACCACTTGGAGGCTGAGCCCTGGTCGCTCGCCCAGGAGTTGTAGGCGCCGGAGAGCCTGGACTCGGCGGCCGCCAGGCTGGCCACGGCGACGGCCTTATCAACCTCGCTGTACGGTTCCTTCGTGTCCTCGAGCGCCCTCTCCGCCTTCGCGAAGGCGTCTTCAGCCTTGAGGAGGGCCAGATCAAGGGGGGTCGCGTCCAGGCGAGCTACCACCTGACCCTTCTTCACGGACTCGCCCTCGGACACCAGGACGTCCTCCACGTATCCCGATACTTTGAAAGCGACGTCTTCTTTCAATGACAATGCAAGATTGCCGCCGGCGGTGATGTCGGTGGAGAGATCGCCCTTCTTCACGCTGTAGGTGACACTCTCTGCCGCCGCCGATGCAGGCTGCGAACCGCGACCCAACAGCAAGAAGCCGGCCAGCCCCAAGGCGAGGACACTGATACCGGCGATGGAGAGATACCTCCTTGACCTCAGTTTCATTGAACTACCCTCCTCGGGCGCCACCGGCGCCCATGGCACAATGATTTCTCCACGAAGAAGGATAGCGGGGGATTGTTAAGTGATTATTAGGGGGAGCTGCAGAGATTGCTTCGGCCTCCCCGATTGCCTCGGGGATGGCCCTTCGGCAAGCTCAGGACAGGCTCTCGCAATGACGGATGGACGAGGGAACTCGGCTGGAAACCTGAGGGAAATCCCGACGGCGCTGGGTTACTGTGAAACCGGCAGCGTGAAGCTGAAGCGGCTGCCCTTGCCGGGCTCGCTCCGGGCCTCTATCTGGCCGCCGTGGGCCTCGACGAGGCTCCTGGCGATGGTGAGCCCGAGCCCGGAGCCGCCAGTAGTCCGGGCGCGCGACCGGTCCACGCGGTAGAAACGCTCGAAGATGTAGGGCAGGTCCGCAGCAGGAATGCCTTCTCCTGTGTCAACCACTGCCACCTCAACATGACCGTCGAACCCCCTGGCGGCCACAGACACGACGCCCCCCTGCCCGGTGTGGACCACAGCATTCTCCAGCAGGTTGCGAAGGACCTGCCTAATACGGTGCGAATCGATGTTGACCCGCGGCAGAGAGTCCGGCACATCGGCGGACAGCGACAGTCCCCTGGCGGCCGCCCGCTCCCGCATCACCGCCACCGATTGCTTGACCAGCTCGCCGACATCCTCCGGCTGGCGCACCAGCTTCAGCTCGCCGGCATCGGCCAGGCTCAGTTCCTGCAGGTCCTCAACCAGCCGGGCCAGCAGCGCCGCCTCTTCATCTATGGAGCGCAGGGTAGCCGCATCGGGCTGCACCACACCGTCCCGCACGGCCTCGAGGTAGCCGCGGATGTTGGAAAGCGGGGTCCTCAGCTCATGGGCCACGTCGGCCACCAGATTGCGCCTGAGCTTGTCGGCCCGCTCCAGCTCGCCGGCCATGGCATCGAAGGCCCGCGTCAGCTCCCCCATCTCACCCTTCTCCTTGAGCCGGGCCCTCTGGGAGAGGTCTCCCCGCCCAAGCCTTGCAGCGGTAGCGGCCAGGGCCTTCACCGGCGCCGAGATGCGACGGGAGAGAAAGAATGTGAAGGCCAGGGCGACCGCCGCCGCCAATACCGCACCCCAGAGCAGGAACCGGATTATCCTCCCATAGAGGGCCAGCGGCGAAGGGAAGTCGGGGGGCGACACGCCGACTACCCCGAACCGCGCACCGCCGCTTTCCGGCAAGCGCGGAGCGCCGCCGGCCGTCGGCTCGGGACTGATGTAGAGGACCCCCGAGATACTGCTCCCGCCGCGCTGCACGTACAGGCGTCTCCCCTGCGTGTCGGACTCATACTGCTGCCCGAGGATCTTCCCCTCGGAGTCGGCCACCACCAGACCGCTCGAGTCGGTCATGACGATGCGGCGGCCGTAGAGGCTGCCCCACTGCTCCACGAAAGGCTGGATGCCCTCCCAGCCGGTGTGGGAGCGGTAGTACCGGTTCAGCTCGAACTCCACCCTGCCGAGGCGCGCCTGTTCCGCGCGCACCGCGTACTGCCGGATCTCAGCCCTGGCCGTCTGAATAACGAAGACGAAGGTCGTGCCGATGGCCACCAGTATGACCAGAGTGAAGGCCAGAAGAAGGCGGAACTGCAGTCTATGAAGCATCGGCCACTCCGACGAACTTGTACCCGGCGCCGTACACCGTCTTGATGAAGTCCGCCCCCTGAGAATCGCCTCGCAGTTTCCGGCGGAGGTTGAGGATATGCACGTCGATAGTGCGGTCAAAGCTATCGAAATCGTAGCCCAGAGCCTTCTCGATGAGCTGTGCCCGGCTGAAGACCCTGCCCGGCTCTCTGGCCAGCGCACCCAGCAGCTTGAACTCGACCGGCGTGAGGCTCAGAGACCTCCCGGCGAGAGACGCCTCGTGCCTGAGGAAGTCAAGCCTCAGCTCGCCCTGCACGACCTCGGACGGAACACGCTCTTCGGGGAGGCGGCGCAGCACGGTCCTCA
>JACPQH010000016.1 GCA_016190585.1 Chloroflexota bacterium
GGGTTCGTCGGCAGCGCGGGCAAGCCTACCCAGCTCAAGGAAGAAGAGGTCGGCGAGATTCTCAAGCAGATGTCCGCGGAGACGCCGCGCGTCAAGGCGGGCTTCCGCAAGGGGCAAAGCGTCCGCGTCATCGACGGTCCCTTCATCGACTTCGTCGGCGTGGTCGACGAGATAAACACCGAGAAGGGCAAGGTGAAGGTGTTGCTGTCCCTCTTCGGGCAGGAAACGCCGGTAGAGCTCGACTTCCTGCAGATAGAAAAGCTTTAGAACGAGGATATTATGGCGAAGAAGGTTAAAGCGATCATCAAGCTCCAGATACCGGCCGGTCAGGCCAACCCGGCGCCGCCGGTCGGCCCGGCGCTCGGCCAGCACGGCATCAACATCATGGCTTTCTGCAAGGACTACAACTCCAAGACCGCGGCGCAGACCGGCTCCATCGTGCCGGTGGAGATCACGGTCTACGATGACCGCTCCTTTACCTTCGTCACCAAGACGCCGCCCACCAGCGACCTGCTGAAGAAGGCGGTGGCGGTGGCCAAGGGCGGCGGCTCAACGGGGCATGAGAGCGTGGGCACGCTGCCGCGAGCGAAGCTGGCCGAGATAGCCCGGATAAAGCTGAAAGACCTCAACGCCAGGAGCCAGGAAGCCGCCGAGCAGGCGGTGGCCGGGACCGCCCGGAGCATGGGCATTAAGGTAGAAGAGAAATGACGCAACACGGTAAAAGGTACGAGGCCGCCGTCAAAGAGGTCGACCCGGAGAAAGCCTACTCCCCGCAGGAAGCGGTCGAGGTAGTCAAGAAGACCGGCAAGGCCAAGTTCGACGAGACGGTTGAGCTGCACCTGCGCATGGGGGTCGACCCCCGCAACGCCACCCAGCAGGTGCGCGGGGTGGCCCTGCTGCCCTTCGGCCTGGGGAAACCGGTCAGGGTGCTCGTCTTCACCCAGGGCGAGGCTGAGAAGATAGCCCTGGACGCCGGGGCCGACTTTGCCGGCGGCGACGACCTTATCAAGAAGATCGAAGAAGGCTGGACGGATTTCGATGTCTCCATCGCCACGCCGGATATGATGGGCAAGGTGGGCAAGCTCGGCAAGATCCTGGGGCGAAAGGGGCTCATGCCCAACCCCAAGTCCGGTACGGTGGTCGCCCCGGAAAACCTGGTAAGGGTGGTCAAGGACGCCCGCAAGGGCCGGGTAGAGTTCAAGCTGGACCGCACCGGCATTATCCATGTTACCCTGGGCAAGGCCAGCTTCCCGGAAGACAAGCTGATGGGCAACCTCGCCGCCATCGTTGAGGCCATCGTCAAGGCGAAACCGGCCGGCGCCAAAGGGCAGTATGTCAGGAGCGCCTTCCTCAAGACGACCATGGGGCCGGGTATCAAGCTGGACCTCAATACGACACTGACCCTGACGACCGGCTAGACCCTGTTTACAACCGGCCTGATATAGGCTAATATAATATATTGACCTGAGACGCGGGCGCCGCAAGGCTTAATATTCGCCTGCCGAGGAAAAAAGCTGACAGATAGCTGCTGAAGTCCTTGTGCGCCGCGCAGGGACTTTTTTATTGGGCGGCATACGGAGGTAAAGATGTCTCGTGAAGACAAAGCCGAGGTCATAGACCAGATACAGGAACTGTTTTCGCGGAGCAAGGTCGGCGTACTGGTTGACTACCGGGGCCTGCCGACCGGCGAGCTCAACACCATCCGCAACAAGCTGGGCGATGCCAACATCCAGTATAAAGTCGTCAAGAACACGCTGGCGCGCATCGCCGCCCGGAGGTCGGGCAGGGAGCGCATCGCCGGCCTGTTCGAAGGCCCGGTGGCGGTGGCCTTCGGTTTCGGCGAGGTGACCGAGCCCGCCAGGGTGCTGCTGGACCATATCCGGTCCACCCGCTCCGCGCTATCCATCAAGGGCGGTTTCATGGATGGCCGGCCGCTGTCGCCGGCGGACGTCGCCCTGCTCTCCGTCCTGCCGGGCAGGGAGGTGCTGGTATCCCAGGTAATGGCGGGCATCCAGCGGCCCATTGTCTCGCTGGTCAGCGTTCTTTCCAATCCCGTCAGGGGGATGATGGGAGTGTTACAGGCTAGAATAAACCAACTGGAGGGTAAATAGATGGCTGAAGAGCAGGTAGCGACCAGGATATCCCGGGACGACATCATGGCAGCAATCAAGGGCATGACGGTGCTCGAGCTTGCCGAGCTGGTCAAAGCGCTGGAGTCCGAGTTTGGCGTGAGCGCGGCGGTACCGGTGGCGGCGGCGGGATCCGCCCCGTCCCAGGCGGCGGCGCCGCCGGCGGAAGAGCAGACCGAGTTCACGGTAATCCTCAAGGATATCGGGGCGAACAAGATCAACGTGATCAAAGCGGTGCGCGAGATAACCGCCCTGGGGCTCAAGGAGTCCAAGGACCTGGTAGAGGGCGCGCCCAAACCGGTCAAGGAAGCGGTCAGCAAGGACGAGGCCGCCGCCATCAAGCAGAAGCTTGAGGCCGCGGGCGCCACCGTCGAGGTAAAATAAACCAACACGAGGGGGCGCCGGCCAGGGCGCTCCCTCCCTCACCCCTTACCTAAAGACCCCCGCGAAATATCCCGCACCCATTGAAAAATGGCTCCTGATAGCATATAGTTACCCTTAAGAAGCCGAGGGATGGTAGCTATGCTTGGCGAAGACTACTGGATTTACATGGGCGTGGGCGGGTTGTTCCTCCTGCTCGGTATCGTGGCTATCGTCTGGGGCAACCTCGAGCAGAGCGGCTACTACCGCGCGGTGTCCAGCAAACCCGATGTCCGGGAGTTCCTGGAACACCTTCCCCGGTGGCCGGAGTCCGGGGCCTTAAGGATCGGCGGCTGGATCGCTATCGTGGTGGGGGTTGTCCTGGCCGGTTTCGGCGCCTACTGGTACCTGAGCTAGGCCCTATTCTCTAAAGCAGCCGCCGCGGCCGGTATTGCAGGGCTTCCGCGATATGGGGCGCGGTAATCGACCCGGCCGGCTCCAGGTCGGCGATGGTGCGGGCCAGCTTGAGGACCCGGTGGAACCCGCGCGCGGATAGATTTAGCTGCTTCATGGCGGCTTTCAACAGGCCCTGACCGGCGTCATCGAGCCGGCAGTGCTGCCGTATCTCGGCCGGCGTCATCTCGGCGTTGTTCAACAGGCTGGTGCCCCGGAAGCGTTGCGTCTGGATAAGACGGCTCGCGGCTACCCTGGCCTGCACCCTCTCGGAAGGTTCCCCCAGGCGGCGGTCGGTCAGCTTATCGTACTCGATGCGGGGGACCTCGACGAAGATGTCCACGCGGTCCAGGAACGGGCCGCTGATGCGCCGCTGGTACCGGGCGACCAGGCCGGGCGGGCAGGTGCACGGTTTCACCGGGTCGCCGTAGAAGCCGCACGGGCATTCGTGAAGAAAAGGACTGCTACGTCAAGCGAGTAATCGCACTTCCCTCGGGTCGGTGGCCGGGAGGGAAGGGATGACCACCCCCACGAAGGCTATACTTCTCCCACTCCGACCGGATAACATCCCTCAAGAACTCCGCGACCGTCCCCAATGGGTAGCCTGGCAATTAGTCCATCGTGATGGACAGTCAAAGCCCACCAAGATTCCCAAAAACCCGAAAAACGGGAACAACGCTTCCTCCACTGATCCTTACACATGGGGCGCGTTCGACCAGGCGTTAGCCTTTCACGGCTCTGGTAAAGCCGATGGCATTGGTTTTGTCTTCTCGGCAAAAGACCCATTCACTGGCATCGACCTCGATAAATGCCGCGATGCGAAAATTGGTGAAATCGAGCCGTGGGCAAAGAAAATAATCCAAAGCTTCGATTCCTATCATGAGCTGTCTCCTTCCGGGTCCGGCGTTCATATTATCGTCCAAGGCAAGCTGCCCCTCGAAGGCCGAAAAACGGGGCAGGTGGAGATGTACGATGATGCTCGCTTTTTTACCGTTACCGGCCATCGTTTACCTAATAGCCCTTTGGCGATCGAGGAGCGGCAGGAAGAGCTCACGCGAATCCACGCACAGACTTTCCCTGAAGCCACTACCGAGAAAGCAGCGGCCAAACAGGGAGGCGTGATTATAGATGACGCCGATCTGATCCAGAAGGCTCTCGCGTCCCGCGATGATGATTTCAAGCGCCTGTGGCAGGGCCAGTGGGAAGGACGCTATCCTTCTCCGAGCGAAGCTGACCTGGCGCTATGCGGGAAGCTCGCTTTCTGGACGGGGAACGACATATCGCGAATGGACCGCATATTCCGGCAGAGCGGACTCTATCGAGCGAAGTGGGACCAGCGTCATTATTCAGGTGGTCGCACTTACGGCCAGGGTACCCTTACCGAGGCGATCTCGGGAAACACCACGATTTATACCCCGATACGGTTAACTCATAGTCCTACCAGCCAAGATTCCTATGAAGATTTGAAGCTGAGCGATACCTGGAACGCTCACCGTCTTGTGGCAGAGCATGGAGGGGATATCCTCTGGTGCGAGAAGTTCAAGCAGTGGTTCATATTCGACGGCACCCGCTTCGCCTGCGACACGACAAGGGAAATAGAAAGACGGGCGGAGAAAACTGTTAAAGGCATGTATGGCTATGCCGGAACCCTAACTGAAAATCAAAGAAGGCGGATGGCGGAATGGGCGATCGGCTCAGAAAGCCGGCATCGGCTCACGAACATGGTGGAGTCAGCCAAGAGATTAGTACCTGTCGACCCTACCGAGTTCGATAGAGACCCTACCCTATTTAACGTGGCCAATGGGACGATTAACCTTCGCACCCAGCAACTGCTACCGCACAATCGGGCCAACCGCCTCTCCAAGCGGTCGGCTGTCGTCTTCGATCCGGCGGCGGACTGCCGGCTCTGGACGGCTTTTCTGAACCGCATCTTCGAGGGCAACGAGGACTTAATCGAGTTCGTTCAGAGGGTGTTCGGGTATTGCCTAACCGGTTTAATTACAGAGCAGGTGATCTTCATTCTCTACGGTATCGGGGCCAACGGGAAGAGCACTCTGCTACATATCCTGCGCTCTCTGGGTGGTGACTATGCCTACCACTGCCGCCCGGAAGTCTTCACCGCTAAGCGGAACGATTCTCAAGGGTTCGAGCTGGTGCCTCTGGCCGGCGCCCGCATCGTCACGGCCACGGAGACCAGCGCCGGCAGGCGTTTGGATGAGGCTTTGGTTAAGGAGATGACGGGCGGAGAGCCGATCAACTGCGCCCCCAAGTATGGCAGCTTCTTTATCTTCCAACCAGCATTTAAGCCGCTTCTGGCCACTAATCACAAACCGGATATCCGCGGCGCCGATGAAGGGATCTGGCGGCGCGTAAGGCTCATCCCATTTACGGTTACCATACCGGAGAGGGAGCGCGACCTGGACCTGAAGACCAAGTTGGAGAGTGAGCTTTCCGGCATCCTGAATTGGGCGCTGGAGGGGGTTAAAGCCTTCCTGCAGGGAGGCCTTCAAACGCCCGAGGATGTGAAGTCTGCCACCGCAGTTTACCGGGCGGAGCAGGATGTGCTCGCCAAGTGGATCGAGGAAAACTGTCTCACAGAATCTGAAAAGCAAGATGAGTACGCCGCCTTGTACCAGGACTACTGTGCCTGGTGCGAAGCGAACCATGAAGAACCTATCAACAAGGCCCGCTTCTCTTCCTCTCTGGATGAGCGCGGTTTCCCGGCACACCGAGGCGCTAAAGGGAAGCGGTTACGAATCGGAATATCACGCCGGGTGACGGGTGACGCAAGGTGATGCCGTTTCTAAGACTTTTATA
>JACPQH010000017.1 GCA_016190585.1 Chloroflexota bacterium
ATACACAAGAGCGGCGGCGGCACCGGCTTCTCCTTCTCCCGGCTGCGGCCGGAACAGGACCGTGTCGGCTCGACGGGCGGCGTGGCCAGCGGGCCGGTCTCCTTCATCCGCGCCTTCGACACGGCCACCGACGTCATCAAGCAGGGGGGGATGCGGCGGGGCGCCAACATGGGCATGCTCAGCGTCACCCACCCCGATAACATGAAGTTTATCGTCTCCCAGGAGGACCCGGGGGCCCTGACCAACTTCAACATCGCGGTGGCCTTCACCGAGGACTTCATGGAGGCCGTCCGGTCCGGCGGCGATTACGACCTGCTCAATCCCCGCACCGGCGAGCCGGTCAAGAAGCTCAACGCCAAAGAGGTCTTCGACACCATCGTGGACATGGCCTGGAAGACCGGCGACCCCGGCATCGTGTTCATCGACCGCATCAACCGGGACAACCCGACGCCCCACCTGGGGAAGATCGAGAGCACCAACCCCTGCGGCGAGCAGCCCCTGCTGCCCTACGAGTCCTGCAACCTCGGCTCCATCAACCTGGCCAGGATGCTCCGGACGGCGGGCGGCGGCCAGGAGATCGATTACCCGAAGCTGGCGGCCACGGTCAGGACCGCCGTCAGGTTCCTGGACAACGTCATCGACGTCAACCGGTTCCCCCTGCCCCAGATCGAGGAGATGACGCGCAAGACGCGGAAGGTCGGCCTGGGCGTGATGGGCTTCGCCGATATGCTGCTCGAGCTCGGCATACCCTATAACTCGGCGGCGGCGCTGAAGACCGCCGAAGACGTCATGCGCTTCGTCAACGAAGAGGCGCTCAAGGCCTCGGTCGAGCTCGGCGCCGAGCGCGGCGTTTTCCCGGCCTTCGCGGGCAGCGTCTACGACGTCCCCGGCGGGCTGCGGGTGCGCAACGCCTCGCGGACGACCATCGCGCCCACCGGCACCCTGAGCATCATCGCCGGCTGCTCCAGCGGCATCGAGCCCCTTTTCGCGCTGAGCTTCACCAAGAACATCCTCGACGGCGCGCACCTGGTCGAGGTCAATCCCTACTTCCTGGCGGCGGCGAAGAACGGCGGCTTCTACTCGGAAGAGCTCATGCAGAAGCTGGCCGGCGGCGCGCACCTGTCGGACATCGGGGGCATACCGGAGCGGGCGAAGAGCGTCTTCGTCACCGCCCACGAGATCACGCCCGAGTGGCACGTCCGGATGCAGGCGGCCTTTCAGAGGTTCACCAACAACGCCGTCTCCAAGACGGTCAACTTCCCGCGCGAGGCCGCCCGCAAGGACATCGCCAACGTCTACATGATGGCCTACCAGGAGGACTTGAAGGGGATAACCATCTACCGCGACGGCAGCCGCGACAGCCAGGTGCTGACCACGGGCAAGACGGCGGAGAAGAAGGAGACGGCGGCGCTGACGCCGCGCAAGCGGGCCAAGGTGACGCGGGGCATCACCGAGCGGGTCACCACCGGCTGCGGCCACATCTATGTCTCGGTGAACTCCGATGACAAGGGCATCTGCGAGGTCTTCTCCACGCTGGGCAAAGCCGGGGGCTGCGCCTCGGCCCAGCTCGAAGCCACCTCCCGGCTGATATCGCTGGCCCTGAGGTCGGGGCTGGACGCCGCCTCGATAGTCAAACAGCTCCGCGGCATCCGCTGCCCTTCCATCGCCTGGGAGGCGGGCAAGTCCATCCTCTCCTGCGCCGACGCCATCGCCAGCGTGCTGGAGAAGCAGGTCCAGGGGGACAAAGACCCGCCCGGGGGCGAGGCGCCGGCCGCCGCGGGCTTCGGGCTGGCCCAGAACACGGCGGGTCAGTGCCCGGAGTGCAGCAACGTGCTCATCTTCCAGGAGGGCTGCTTCGTCTGCCCGGCCTGCGGCTACACCAAGTGCCAGTAGACGCGGCTCAGGCTGGCCTTTTTCCATAGGCGGCGCGGAGTCGCTTTCATTTGATGTTGCGCCTTCGGCGGCGGTTTTGCTAAAATCAGAAGTGTCCGGGTTACGGGCGCGACTATCCGGCAACACGGGCCGTTAGCTCAGTTGGCAGAGCACCTGACTTTTAATCAGGTGGTCGCAGGTTCGAGGCCTGCACGGCTCACCAGATCTGTAGATTTTTTCCGGATTATGTACACGGAACATGCTAAGTGAATAGTCGTAAAAGAGACTTTTACAGGATGACAAAGGCAGCCATCTGCATGCTACTGGCTGTGCTGTTCACGGCAAGCGGCGGTGTTATCGCCTGTAAATCCAGCCCGTCGCCAACTACGGAAGAGGTTTCCGTAAGAGTTTATGCTGATCCGGCTACCGAGACGACCTTGCAAGGCATAAGTGAGAATAACCTGGCAAAATACACCCAGTACGGCAACGCGGCCTTCAAAGCTGCGGTAACTCAGGAAACACTAAACGCGACGGCCGCTCAGATTAACAGCCAGCTCGGAACCTACCAGTCAAAAGAGTTCTTGAGGGTGGAGGAGCAACAGGGTTATACTCTCGTCCACTACAAGGCCAAGTTCTCCAAAGGAGAGGTGGGTATCCGGATGGTATTTGACAAGGACAACCTCGTTGCCGGCCAGTGGTTTGAATAGCTGTTCCGTAACGCCGCTCTAGCAGGATGCTGAAAAAGTCCCTAAAAAAACTGACTTTAGTTTTAAGCTTGTGGTAGATTAAGGCCAACGAGATTATCGGAGGCCGAGATGCGAGGGAAGAAAGATACGCAGGTGACGATGTTGAGC
>JACPQH010000018.1 GCA_016190585.1 Chloroflexota bacterium
AAATACAATAAGTTCGTTAGAAAAAAGGCAAGAACCGCAAAAAATCGGGGTGAAAGGCCAAAGACGGCGGCTTCAAGCCCCATTTTTCATCACCCTGTTAGGAGGGAATGTGTCTGTTAAAACCCGGTTTCGTAAAGTCGTGCCTCACGGCGAGAGGTGCTGCGGGTGTCATACCTGTGAGACGATCTGCTCCCTGGTCAATGACGGCACCTGCCAGCCCGCCATCGCTCGCCTGCGCGTTGAGTTCGACCAGTTTACCGGAGACGCCCAGATTGAGGTCGGTCCGCGTTGCACCTTGTGCGGGGAGTGCATCAAGTGGTGCCCCACGCAGGCCTTGAGCGCCGCTTACTCGAAGTAGGAGTGACAGCATGAATGGTTGGGTTGGCAAGATTTTAAAGGTAGACCTCACGGACCGCAAGGTAACCGAGCTTGAGACATCGGCCTATCAGGAGTACATCGGCGGTCTCGGCATCGGTATGAAGATCCTCTGGGACGAGAACCCGCCGGACGTCGCCCCGCTCGACCCGGAGAACCGCCTGGTCTTTATGACCGGCCCGCTCACCGGCACCACCGCGCCCACCTCCGGAAGAATGGAGGTCTGCACCAAGGCCCTCACCACGCCGCCGATGTGCACCCGCTCCGGCCTGGGCGGGGGATGGGGCCCGGAGCTCAAGTTCGCCGGCTATGACGGCCTCATCGTCAGCGGCAAGGCGGACAAGCCCGTTTACCTGTGGATAAACCACGGTAAGGTCGAGTTCAAGGACGCCGCCCACCTCTGGGGGATGGACACCTTCGTCGTCCAGAAAGAGCTTATCAAGGAGTACGGCCCGGACTCGCGGACGGTGTGCATAGGGCCCGCCGGCGAGAACCTGATAACCTTCTCGACCATCCAGAGCGAGACCGGCTACTCGGCTTCCAAGATCGGCGCCGGCGCCATCATGGGGGCCAAGAACCTGAAGGCCATTACCGTGCGCGGCACCGGCCCGGTGCAGGTGGCGGATATTCCCGGCTTTATCGAGGTCACGCGGCAGGCCTGGGAGCTGCTCAACCGGCACCCCATCCGGGAGTTCACCACCCAGGGCCCCATCAACCGCGCCGTGACTATGAATCGCAAATACCGCAAGAAGTTCGTTTCCTGCTTCGGCTGTCCCGCCAACTGCCGCGCCTGGATCGAACTTCCCGGCCTGGAGGGCGGCGAGGCCATGTGCGCCGGCGGCTGGTGGTACCTCTTCATCGGCTGCCGCGACGAGCGGGCAATCTGGGAAGCCAAGCTCCTGGTGGACAAATACGGCATCTGCGCCCATAACGTGCTGGACCTGGTGCGCTGGTACCTGGACCTGTTTAAAGCCGGCCTGATAACCGAGGAGGAGACCGGCATCCCGTGGAGCAAGTTCGGCACCTCGGAGTTCGTCAGCATCTTCCTGCGGAAACTGGCTTACCGGGAAGGTTACGGCGAGGTCATGGCCGCCGGCCCCCTGGAAGCGGCCAAGCTGCTCAAGCCCGAGGCCAGGCACAAGATGGGCTATTATTTCCCGGCCTACGGGCAGGGCGAGCACTACGAGATCCGCGCCTACCCGATGTACCTCCTCCAGTGGGCCTTCGACAGCCGCGACCCGCTGGCCGACACCCACGACTGGTCGACCTATCACTCCTGGCAGCACCTCTCCTGGCCCCTGGCGGTGTCCGGCCACCTGACCGAGGAGGACCTCAAGGTCATCGGCAAGCAGGTCTACGAATCCGAGGAAGCCTTCGATCCCTACAGCTACGAGAAGAAGGCCAGGGTCCTCGCCATCATGCAGAACTCCTCCCGCCTGAAGAACAGCTTGGTGGTGTGCGACTGGATGTTCCCCATCTACACGAGCACTAACAGCAGCTACGGGTACAAGGGCGACCCCGATATCGAGCGCCGGATATTCGGCGCGGCGACCGGCATCAACCTGGACCCGGTCGAGTTCCAGCGCGCCGGGGAGCGCATCTACAACCTGGAGCGCGCCATCCTGGTCCGCGACAACCAGCGCACCCGCAAGGACGACACCGTGGAAGACTACCACTTCGATGTCCCGGTGACCCGTCTCCAGCCCTGGGAGCCGGCTATCCAGCCGATGACGGCCGACCGGGAGAAGCTGGAGAAGGCTAAGGTCGAGTTCTACGAAACGCGCGGCTGGGATACCGAGACCGGCCGGCCGACCCGCCGGAAACTGGAAGAGCTTAATATGAAATACGCCGCCGACGAGCTGGCGAAACTCCGCCTGTTGCCCTAGACAATTCCCGATTAACCGGTACAGGGACCCGGGTACAAATGCGCCGAATAGTTGGAGGTTTAAATGGAAGATCTTACCATACGTAACGGTCAGGTTGTCACGCCTAACGGTATGGTAAAAGGCGGGCTGTCCGCCTCAAACGGCATCATCACCACGGTCGGCGTGGACGCCTCGCTCCCCAAAGCCAGGGAGGAGGTGGACGCGGGGGGCAAGATTATCCTGCCGGGCACCATTGACCCGCACCTTCACCTGGGTTACCCCACCCGGGCGGGCAAAGGCGAGGCTATCTTCGCCAGTGATTTCGACACCGAGAGCCAGGCGGCGGCCGCCAGCGGCGTCACCACCATCATCAGCACCGCCCTCTTCTGGGGGGCTGCCGGCAAGTCCAATATGGCCTGCGTCAAGCGGGCCAAGGACATCGGGCGGGAGCAGTCCCTGGTTGATTTCCGCATCACCGCCTATATCCTCAATCCCCAGCACATCGCCGAGGTCAGCGAGCTGCTCAATGAAGGCATCACCTCTTTCAAGTTCCTCACGGCCTACCGCGGCGAGGAAGCTCGCCAGGTGGGTATCTCCGATGTTACCTGGGGCCTGGTCTACCAGGGCTTCGAGGCCATCAGCAAGCTGCCCAGGCCGGCGATGGCCATGCTGCACGCCGAGAACGTCGATCTCATGGAGGTCTTCTCCGAGCGGGTGAAGAAGAGCGGCCGGAGCGACCTGGCCGCCTGGACCGATACCCGGCCCGGGCTGTGCGAAGAACTTGACATATTAATCTCCGGCGCCATGGCCAAGGAGCTCGGCCTGCGCCTCTACTACCCGCACATCGGCTCCAACCAGGCCATGGAGGCCATCGGTTCGCTGTGCGGCCAGGGCGCCGAGTTGTTCGTCGAGACCTGCCCCCACTACCTGACCTTCACCGTGGACTCGCCGCTGGGCGCCCTGGGCAAGGTCAACCCGCCGCTCCGCACCGCCGATGACGTCGAGGGCATGTGGGAGGCCGCGTCCATGGGGCTGGTGGACACGCTGGGCACCGACCACGTGGTGACGTCGGCGCAGACCCAGAACAAGGATGAGCTGTGGAAGTCCACCCCCGGCTTCTCATCGCTGGGCCTGCCGCTGCCCATACTGACGACCTACGGCCTGGAGAACGGGCTTTTGACCTGGCAGCAGATCGCCGAGATGACCTCGGAAAATGTCGCCCGGCTGTTCGGCATGTATCCCACCAAGGGCGTCCTGGCCCCCGGCTCGGACGCTGACATCATTATCGTTGACCCCGAAGCGAAGTGGAAGGTCAACCACAAGGACTGGCTCAAGACCTCGGACTTCTGCATCTATGACGGCATGGAGCTCAAGGGAAAAGTGGGAAAGACCTTTGTCCGGGGCAAGCTGGTGGGCGAGAACATGAAAGCCGTGGCGCAAAAACCCTGGGGCAAGTTCGTCGAGCCTGTGCTCGAATAACCATACCGGATTAAATTCATATGATTCTAGGAGGTTGGAATGGGTAACAATGGGCTTCCGGAGCGAGTCCAACAACTCCGCGAGGCCAGACAGAAGGCGCTGCTGGGCGGCGGTGAAGACAAGATCAAAAAGCAGCATGAGAAAGGCAAGCTCACCGCCCGTGAACGGCTGAACCTTCTTCTGGACCCCGGCACGTTTGTCGAGTGGGACTCCCTGGTCGGGCATCAGCTCGGGGAACCCGGTGACGGCATCATCACCGGGTACGGCAAGGTTGACGGCCGGACGGTCTGCGTTTACGCCGACGACGCCACCGTCCAGGGCGGCACCATCGGCGCGCTGCACGGCGTCAAGATGTACAAGGTCGTTGAGCGCGCGCTCACCATGGGCGTGCCCTTCGTCGGCCTCAACGATTCCCCCGGCGCCCGGGCGGAGAAGACCGACCGGCTGGGCACCCAGTGGGCGGTCGGCTTCGAGAAGAGCGGGCGCTCCATCTTCTTCCCCAACACCGAGGCCTCGGGCGTCGTCCCGCAGATATCGGCCATCCTGGGTGCCTGCGCCGGTATCGCCGTCTATTCCCCGGCCCTGACCGATTTCATCTTCATGGTCGAGGGCATCGGGCAGATGTTCATCACCGGCCCGCGCATCGTCAAGGCGGCACTCGGCGAGGAGATATCCTTCGAGGAGCTGGGCGGCGCCGAGATACACTCCACCATCTCCGGCACCTGCGATTTCTGGATGAAGAGCGAGGAGGAGTGTTTCCGGGACATCAGGCGGCTGCTGGGCTACCTGCCGGCGAACTGCCGGGAGGAAGTCCCCTATATCGACATGGGCGACGACCCCGAGCGCACCGAAGAAAAGCTGAACTCCATCGTCCCGGAGGACCCCAACGTGGCCTACGAGGTCCGGGACATCATCCGGAGCCTGGCCGATGCTGGCGAGTTCTTCGAGGTCAAGGAGCAGTACGCCCCGGAGATGGTCACCGGCTTCGCCCGCATGAACGGGCGCACCGTCGGCTTCGTGGCCAACCAGCCGATGGTCTTCGGCGGCGCGCTCACGGTGAACGCCTCCGACAAAGAAGCCCGGTTCATCCGGTTCTGCGACGCTTTTAACGTGCCGCTGGTGCTCCTCGTGGACACCCCGGCCTATGCCCCCGGCTCCGAGCAGGAACAGCTCGGTATTATCCGGCACGGCGCCAAGGTCATCTACGCGCTGTGCGAGGCCTCCGTGCCCAAGATCGTCATCCTGACCCGCAAGGTCTACGGCGGCGGCTGGCTGGGCATGGGTGTGATCGCCGGCCTGGGCACCGACTATGTCTACGCCTGGCCTTCCGCCGAAATCGGCATCATGGGCGCCAAGCAGACGGTCGAGCTTTTCTATTCCAAGCAGGTCGCCGAGGCGGCCGATCCTGACGCCATCCGGCGCGGCATCGAGAAGGACTTCCGTGACAACTACGCCAATCCCCTGATGATCGTCTCCCAGGACAGCATCGTCGGCGTGCACATCGACGAGATCATCGAGCCGAAAGAAACCAGGTCGCGGATTATCAAGGATTTCGAGTTCCTGAGAGGCAAGAGGGTGAGAAGGTATCCCAAGAAGCACGGCAACATCCCTCTGTAGCCCGGGCATTAATAGCTGGAGGATATTAGAGGATGTTTAAGAAAATCCTGGTGGCGAACCGCGGCGAGATCGCGGTTAGGGTGATGCGGGCTTGCAAGGAGATGGGCATCGCCACCGTCGCGGTTTATTCCGAGGCGGACAAGGACGCCCTGTTCGTGCGCTACGCCGATGAGGCTTTCGAGATCGGCCCGCCGATGGCGACGGAGAGCTACCTGCGCATGGACAAGGTGCTCGAGGTGGTCCAGAAGACCGGCGCCGAGGCGGTCCATCCCGGCTACGGCCTGCTGGCGGAGAACGCCCGGTTCGTCGAGGCGTGCGAGAAAGCCGGCATCAAGTTCATCGGGCCCAGCAGCAAGGCCATGGCGGCCCTGGGCGACAAGCTCAGCTCCAAGGCCCTGGTCACCAAGGTCAACGTACCGACTACCCCGGGCACGGACGCGATCACCAGCCCGGAGATGGCGCATAAAGCGGCCAAGGAGATAGGCTACCCCATACTGATAAAGGCCTCGGCGGGCGGCGGCGGCCTGGGCATGCAGATCGTGGAAAACGAGGCCGAGATGGGCACGCTCCTGGAGCTCGCCCAGTCTACCGCCAAAGCCAGCTTCGGGGACGGCACGGTCTACCTGGAGAAGTACCATCGCCAGCCTCATCATATCGAGATTCAGTTTATCGCCGACGAGCACGGCAACTGCGTCCACCTGTGCGAGCGCGAGTGCTCCGTGCAGCGGCGGCACCAGAAGCTTATCGAAGAATCGCCCTCGCCGGTCATCACGCCGGAGGTCAGGGCGGAGATGGGCGCGGCTACGGTGCGCGCCGCCCGCGCCGCCGGCTACACCAACGCCGGCACGGCGGAGTACCTCTTCGCCGACGGCCATTTCTATTTCAACGAGGTCAACGCCCGTCTCCAGGTGGAGCACCCGATAACCGAGATGGTCACCGGGGTCGACCTGGTCAAGGAGCAGATCCGGGTGGCCGCCGGGCTGCCGCTACAGTTCAAGCAGGAGGACATCAGGCAGAGCGGCTGGGCTATCGAGTGCCGCATCTGCGCCGAAGACCCGCTGGAGAACTTCATCCCCACCCCCGATAAGGTCAAGAATTACCGCTCGCCGGGCGGCATCGGCATCCGGGTGGACAGCGGTATCTACACCGGCTACACCATCCCCGCCTACTACGACTCGCTCGTCTCCAAGCTCTGCGCCTGGGGCCGGGACCGGGATGAAGCCATCGGCCGGATGAAGCGGGCCCTTTTCGAGTACGTCCTCGAGGGCCCCGTCACCAACATCCCGTTCCACCTGGCGGTGCTGGAAAACGAGGTGTTCCGCAAAGGCGACTACTCGACGAAGTTCATCCCGGAGCACCCGGAGATAATGTACCGGACGCGGCACATCATCGACCAGAATATCGGCCTGAAGATTAAGGGCGGCAGCGATGCCGCCAGGAAGGCCGCCATTGCCGCGGCGGTGATCGAGGACCTGCTCGTGGAAGAAGCGCCTGCGGCCGCCACCCAGTCATACTCGGGCTGGAGCTGGCAATCCAAGCTAGACTATATGGATAAGGGGTGGTAACAAACAATGAGAAAGTTCAAGGTAACTATCGAAGACGAAACCTTTGAGGTCGTGGTCGAAGAGGTCAAAGCGGCCCGGCAGCCGGCAGGGCTAGCCCAGGCTTCGGCCGTCGGGGTGGCCAGGGCCGCGGTGGCGGCGGCGCCGCGGGCGGCCCGGGCGTCGGCCCCGGTCGCGGTGGCGGAGGCCGGCGCTCTCTGCGCCAGCTCGCCGTGCACCATCGCCTCCATCAAGGTGGAGGTCGGCGCCTCGGTGAATGAGGGCGACACGCTGCTCATCACCGAGTCCATGAAGATGCAGACGCCCATCAACGCCAAGTGCGCCGGCAAGGTCAAAGAGATCTACGTCAAGCAGGGACAGTTCGTCAAGCGCGGCGCGCCGCTGATAATCCTGGAGTAGGCAAGCACATTCCGGCGTTCCGCCCAACAGGTTAGCAGGCGAGCGGGGGTTCCGGCCCTCGCTCTCTGTTTTAAAAATTGGTGAAAGAAAAAGGGCCACCCGACAGGGTGGCCCTCCTTCTGACGGAATTTACCCGGCTAGTTGATGTTCAGCTCTTTCTTCCAGGTAACCAGGTCCTTGTCGGTGACCGCCTTGAGCCAGGCATCGAGCACCTTCAGAGAGTCGGCTTCCTTGCCTTTCGCGGCTAGGTCCTTCGGGAACTCTTTGATGGTGGTCTCTTTCCAGAGGGTGTAGATCTTCTCCTGCTCGGTCTTGTCAACCGTCTGGAATACCACGCCCTGGTCCTTCATCGTCTTCCAGTCGCGTTCCTTCATCTCGTAGTGCATCTTGATGAACTGTTCGGTGGTCTGCTTGATGAAGTCCGGGTTGGCGAAAGCGTCCTTCTGCTGCGGCGTCAGCTTGTTCCAGGTATCCATGTTGATGACTAGCGGCTGGGCCAGGATGGAGCCGCCCATGAAGCTGACGTTCTTGGCGGCCTCATGCAGCTTGTAGGGGACGATCATGGAGTCAACGGCAGGCAGGCCGTCAATGGTGCCTCGGCTGAGCGCCTCGTACCACTCGGCGGGCAGCACGGCGACCGCGAGCACGCCGAGCTGGTCGAGGAGTTTGGGTTCAAAAATACCCACGGAGCGCAGCTTGAGGCCCTTGAGGTCAGCCAGCTTGGTGACGACCTTCTTGGTGATGAAGGTGTAGTCCATGGGGTGCCAGATGAGCAGCTTGACGTTGTTGGCCGTCCACTCACTGTTGATGATCTTGGAAACCTCGGAATCGCCGTAGGAGACGTCCAGGATGGAGCGCATGGCGTCCGCGGTCGTCGACGGTACCCTGGTGCCGTTGAACAGGCCGTTCAGCGGGATGTCACCGGGGAAGAAGCTCGGCGCCGGGTTGGATATCTGGACGGCGCCGCCGCGGACGGCGGGTAGCGTCTCGGTGGCCGAGGTTAACGTGGCGAAGTTGTACTGGAACTTGATGGTGCCGCCGGACCTCTTGATAACCTCTTCAAAGTACCACTTGTCCATGTCGCTCTGGGGCGTGGACTCGATGTCCATCGCGGAATGGACCAGGGTGGTGACCTGTGCCGGCGGGGTCGTCGGCGGGGCGGTGGTGGGCGGCGCGCCGGTGGTTGGTGGGGGCGTTGTCGGCGCCGGCTGGGAGCAGGCCAGAAGCAGGCCGCTCAGCATCAGCACGAGCGCCAGACCGATGAATACAAGCCTTTTCATTTCTCCTCCTTTAATATAGCCTCCAGTTAAGGTACCCAAATTCGAATCACATGGTTAATCCTCCTCCGCTCGATTCAGGACAAAGTCTCTCTAAGGCTCGGCTTCTCCGCTGTCTCTAGCACCAACTTTTTATCCCGGTATAAAGCGATGTGATAAACCAGGTGCAGCACGGCCGCGATAACCAGCAAGATAAAGGCTAGGGAGATGGCGGTATAGCCAGGTGTCAGGGGCAATTGCAGGTCGCCCTGCTTGGTCGTACCCCGGGCGAAAACCGCCAGGCCTCCGAATACCGAGGTCCAGGTGCAGAACAGGGCGATAGACAGGATAGCGATATCGCTGATCATCGTGGCGGCGAATCTCAAGCGCGCCTTCAGGGCGTTGACGACCATATCGGTCTTTATGTGCCCCGGACCCAGCAGGACGTAAGCCAGGGGCACGAAGATGGCGACGACCAGCAGCTCCTCGATGAGGTCTTTCTGCCCGCGAATTGCCACGAATTTAAATAGCCTAATAGTCGTGACGTTTACGGAATCCAGGACCAGCATGCCTACCAGGGCCGCCATCGGCAGGGCCATCAGCCACCTGTTAGCTTTCTGGAAGCCGTCGATAACGCGTTTTATATTAGTGCTGTTCATTACCTGTCACCTTCCTTCGTTCCTTAACCGAACGCGAGCGTCGGCAGCCACGTGCTCAGGATAGGGAACGAGATGAAAACTACCACGGCGGCCATCAGGGTCGCGAAAAAAGGCATGATGCCGCGGAAAGCCCTCCCCGGATCCACCTCGGCGATGGAAGCCACCACGTAGCAGTTAAAGCCCACCGGCGGCGTGATTACGGCAACCTCGATCATGACGATGGCCACGATGCCCAAGGCCACCGGGTCAACGCCGAGCCCGGTCATTACCGGGTAAATGAGAGGGAGGGTCAGGACAAGCTGAGAATTGGGGTCGATTATCATGCCCAGGATTAGCCAGATGAGGACAATGAACATCCAGACGACGGCCAGTGAGAAGTTGTTGATCCTTATCCACTCGATGATATCCACCGTTATCCGTGAGTAGATAACGACCTTGGAAAGCATCAGGCCGCCAACGATGAGTATCATGATCTGGGAGGTGGTTACGGCCGTCTGGAATAAAGCGGCGCCGATCTTCTTGAGAGGCACCCTGATAATCAAGTTCCATAACAGCATTACGAGGCTGCCGAGCGCGCCGGCTTCTGATGGCGTCACCAGGCCCGTCCAGATGGAGACGATGATTATCAGGAACACGGCCACCAGCGGCCAGATGATGAGCGGCGTTTTCAGCCTTTCTTTCCACGAAGCCGGCTCGATCTTCATGGGCGCCGTCCCGGGGTTCAGGCGGACCATGAGCATGACGACGCCCACCAGCATCAGTGAGAGCAAGATGCCCGGCACGATGCCGCCGATAAGCATGCGCCCGACGGAGGTATTGGTCAGGACGCCGTAGATGACCATGGCGGCGCTGGGCGGGATGAGCACCGCCAGGCTGCCGGCTGTAGCCACGGCGCCGAGGCTGGTCGTTTCCGCGTAGTTAAATTTCTTCAGCTCGGGGAGGGAAACCTTGGCGAAGAGGGCGGCGCTTGCCACCGAGGAGCCGCTGCACGCCCCGAAGGCCGCCGCGGCAAATATGGTGGTTATGAGCAAGCCGCCTCGCACATGGCCCACCAGCTTGTGGAAGGCGTTGTAAGCCCGCACGCCCATGCCGCCGCTGTCCGCCAGCATGCCCACCAGGATGAACATGGGGATAACCGCGAAGAAGTACTGGGCGATCATGGCGTGAATGCTGGTGGTGAAGAAGGTCCAGAGGGCGCTCCAGCCCTGCACCATGAAGAGACCGACGCCGGCGCCGATGAAGACGCCGACGAAGATCGGCGTGCCCAGCGCCAGGAGAACAAAGAAAAGACCGAAAGCCGTTAATACCGCTAGCATTTAGTCACCGCTCCCTATGGCAATCTATGCAAGTTTAAGGCTCGGATGTTGTGGTTAGCCTGAAACCCCGTCTGCACACCCGGTACTATGGTACCGATGAACCCCGAAATAATGACCTAAATATTATCATCCTGACCCTGACATTGCAAGGGGGCGCGACTATCCTTTTTCCAGCGGAATATTTCATCTGTCCCCGATGCCTGCGAACCTCCCGTTAGTATTTTTTGTCGTCCCGGACCTCGATAATGCAGGGGTCGCCCACCTTCTGCGGCGGGTTAACGACCCAGACGGGGGCGCCGGTCCACTCCCGGCTCAGCACCTCGAACAGGTAAGGACAGTGGGTGCAGTATGTCGGGACGTCCTTGCGTTCCCCGACCGTCAGCGGGAAAGGCTCCTTCATTCTTACCGGGATCCCTTCCCGGCCGGCCTGCTCGTCACGGATCCTCTCCAGTCGCCGGCCGCCGCTGCCGCAGGGCTCGAGGTAGAAGAGGCTGCGGCCGTCCTGGACCTCAACGCGGGTCTTGCCGATGTGCTCCCGCCACATGATGGCGCCGAGCTCCATAATCTCCTGCCGCGGCACGGTGCTCCTTTTCACGAACCAATCCTTCGTGCCGTCGCCCCAGCGCCGGTACATATCGAAAAGGGCCTGCTGGCCGAGGTTGTCGTTTATCCAGCCGAAGGTATCGCCCATGAAGTCGATGTAGGTGTCGTGCAGCCGCAGCCATCGCTCGGTCTTGGCCCGGGTCAGCTCGATGGCCTTCTCCGTCTCGCCCGAGGCTATCGCCTGCCTGATCTCCTCGCCCGTCTTCTTCTGGTCGGCGATGAACCGCTCTTCCAGGAACGGCACCAGGAACTGGCTGATGACCTGGGCCAGGAGGCGCTCCATGTTGCGGTCTTCGCGGGTGAGCGCCGGGATCAGGGACAGGGCTTTCTCTTTATCGCCCTGTTCCAGGGCCTCGACAACCTGGTCGGCGAACCGGGTGGTGATCTCGTGGTACTGATCCTGTTCTGGTGTCATGTCGGCCTCCGTCCTATTACTAATTGACCATGATAAATGTCAAGAAAATGTTAAGAAACGTGCCTGGCGCTACCTATTATGCCGTTTGCCGGCGTCATTACTTCACCACACCCGCCGCGCGCAGCTTCTGTATGCGCTCGGGGCTATAGCCCAGCGCCGCCAGCACCTGGTCGCTGTGCTCGCCGAGCGCCGGCGACGGGGCGCCGATTTTGGCGGGGTTTTGCCCGTGCCGGAAGGGGTTGTTGACCAGTCGTATCTTGCCGGCCTTGGGGTGGTCCTGCTCGACCACCATGTTGTCGGCCTTCACCTGGTCATGCTCCGGGTCGAAAAGGTCTTCGTAGGTAAGGTACTTGGCCGCCAGCCCGCCGCACTTGTCGATAGCCTTCACCAGCTCGTCGGCGTCCCAGTTCTCGAAGGCGGTCTCGTACAGGGGCTTCATTTCCTGGGCGTCCCGGCCCATGCCGAGGGTGCGGAACCCCTTTTCCACGAAGTACGGGTTCTGGAGGAGCTCGCCGAGGCCGATCTTCTGGCAGAACGCCTTGAAGGACTCCCGGGCCTGCTCCTCGCTCTTGGTCATCATGCCGAACATGATGGGGCGGGTCTGGGTCTTGAAGCCGGACTCGGAATGGTCGTAAGGGCCCGTGGCCCAGTAGCCGCCCCAGGCGTCCATCCCGGACAGGGGCAGCAGGCCGTGCTGGATCATGTACAGCGACCCGGCGAGCGCGGAGACGACGATCTTCTCGCCCTTGTGGCGCTTCTTCTTGTTAAAGAGGGCGGCCATGATGCCGCCGAAGGCGAACATGCCGTTCAGGGAGGTGTAGATGTCCGCGCCGAGGCGTACCGGTTCCTTGTCCAGCTCGCCGATCCAGCGTATCATCCCAGATATGCCCTGGAGCTCGAGCTCGGTGGCCTCGCGGTCCTTGTAAGGGCCTTCATCGCCGAAATCGGTTATCGAGCAGTAGATAAGGTCCTTCTTCAGGAGCCGGAGCTGCTCGTAGCCGAGGCCGAGGACCTCCGCCTCCCCCGGCTTCATGTCCTCGACCAAGACATCGGCTGTCTTGACCAGGTCGCGGAGGATATCGAGGCCTTCCGGGCGGGCATAGTCCACCGCCAGGCTTTGCTTGTCATGATTAAACTGCATGAAGATGGCGCTCTCGCCGTTGGTCCGGGCGCCCCACTCCCGGGCGTAATCGCCCGCGCCCCTCTCCACCTTGATGACCGCGGCGCCGATGCTGCCGAGCTGGGCGGTGCACATCGGCCCGGCGATGCCCTGCGTCAGGTCGATTATCGTTATTCCATGTAGAGGCATGAACAGACCTCCTTCACCTAACTCGAAATCAGGGAGAGCACGTAATCGCGGTCGGCGTCCATGTACGGCGCCGCCGTGGTCGGGTTCAGCTCGGTCTCCTGGAACTTCCACGGCACCTTGGTGGCGTATTTCAGCGGGCCCCAGGCGGAGGGCAGGTCAACGATGTAACCGTTGGCCCGGATGTGGGGGTCCTGCTCCAGGTCTTCCACGTTCAGAATCTTGCTATGGGCCACGTGGTAGCGCCCGAACTGCCACATCCACCACACCAGCGGCTTGTCCTGTATCTTCTGCTGGATGATGTCGTTAATCTCGTCGCGGTGCTCGAGGCGGTCGTTATTGGCGGCGAACCTCGGGTCGTTGCTAAGCTCCTTCATCTCGAGCGCGGTGCAGAGGTTGACCCACTGCGCCCGGGTGAAGGCGGAGACCAGGATGTACTTGTTGTCCTGGGTCAGGTAGGCCTTGGAGGGGCAGACCTTGGAGCTCTCGCTGCCCATTATCTCCGGGTTCTTTTTGGTGGCGAAGTACTCGGCAATCTTGGAGGACTGGACGTAGAGAGCCGAGGAGAACTCGTCGAGGTCGACGTACATGCCTTTGCCGCTGATCTCGCGCTGCATCAGCGCGATCAGGCAGGCCTGCATGATGACCACCGAGCCGGTGCCGTCCACCAGCACCACGTAGCGCACCCACTCAGCCGGGCCGCCCTTCTGGCCGTTGAGGGAGACGAAACCGGAGACCGCCTGGATAAAGTGGTCGGCGGCGCCGAAGTTCACGAAGGGGCCGGTGTGGCCGTAGGCCGCCGAGGAAGCGAAGATGAGCCGGGGATTTATCCTGGAAACGACATCGTAGCCGAAGCCCATCTTGTCCAGGGCGCCGACCCGCCGGTTCTCGACGAGCACATCGACCTTCTTGATAAGCTCGAAGGCCATCTTGCGGTCGGCCTCTTTCTTGAGGTCGAGCACGATGTTCTTGCTGTTATGGTGGGCGACCAGGTAGGTCGTGCCCATGCCGTTGACCAGGGGGAGGACGCGCATCAGGCCGTCGCCGTAGTCCGGCTCGATGCGGATGACCTCGGCGCCCAGCAGCCCCAGCAGCCCGCAGGCCTGAGGCCCCACCCCGAAGGCCCCCATGTCGAGGACTCTGATTCCTTCCAGCGGTCCAGGCATACCTCGCCTCCTTCTATTTTTTCAGGACGAGCATGTTAATCATGCCGGCCCCCGAGCTGTGGGTCAGGCCGACCTGGTGCTTGTTGGTAACCTGCCTTTCCTTGGCCTCGCCCCGGAGCTGCTTGGTTATCTCGATGACCTGGGAAATGCCGGTGGGGCCCATCGGGTGGCCCTTGCACAGCAGGCCGCCGTCGGTGTTGATGGGTATCTTGCCGTCGCGCCGGGTGTTGCCCGCCAGGATGAACCGGCCGCCCTCGCCCTCGGGGCAGAAGCCGATGGCCTCGATGT
>JACPQH010000020.1 GCA_016190585.1 Chloroflexota bacterium
GAAGTAGAGGAGATACCTGTCGGTCTCCGCCAGTCCCATCTGGTCCATGATGGCGCCCCGGTCCCACGTCATGAACTGCTGCGGCGGCTGCACCTCGAACTCGAGGTGAGTGTAGAAAATCTTGACCTCGCCGCCGACGGTGGCCGTACCTTTTATCTCCGCCCCGTAGCGGCCCGGCGGGATGTTGGTCGGCGTCAAGGTTAGGGTGGAGCTGCCCGAGCCGCCCGGCGGCACCGTCACCTGGCTGCTGGAAAACGAGGTGGTAACCCCCGGCGGTATCTTGTCGACGCTGAGATTGACCGTGGCGCCGGTGCCGGACGTGACCCGTACCAGGGTCGTGCCGTTACCGTTGATGGCGATAGGCGGCAGCCAGTCCGGGTCGGCCTTCAGCGTGAAGGCGACATCGGAGGCCGTTACCTGGAACGACTTCATAACGAACACCGGCGACTCCCCGGCTTTCTGCGCTTCCACGGCGACATCATACCAGCCGGACGCCGTGTTGCCGCCCCACATCGTCTTCGGGACGTTGAACACCAGCATGAAGGCCCCGTTGTCATCGCTGGCCGTGCCCGCCGGCACCGGAAGCTCCACGCCGCCGAACCGGAGATGCGTCACGCCGGCATCAGGCGGAAAGGCCGTAGCGCTTACCGTCACCTTGGCGCCCGCCTGGCCCACGTTCGGGCTGAGCGTTATCTCCGGGAAGTAGAGGAGATACCTGTCGGTCTCCGCCAGTCCCATCTGGTCCATGATGGCGCCCCGGTCCCACGTCATGAACTGCTGCGGCGGCTGCACCTCGAAGTCCACCGTAACGGGGAACGCCGATTCGTCTTCGGAAGGAATATCGCGGTCCAGGAGCTGGTTGTCGTTGCTGTCGGTCCAACCAACGACGGTCATCATGTAGCGACCGGGTACGAAGCCCTGGACGTAGAGGTTCTCGGATGCCTGGCCGGCGGCCGGTACCAGGATGCTGGTCACCGCCGGGCCGTCGCTGGCCCCCCAGCGCGCCTGCGCCCCGCCGGGTATCATACCGCCGTCCAGGGTCTCCAAGATGCCCAGCGTGATATTGGCGCTGGAGAAACCGAGGGCCCTGGCGTTAATCTTGGTCTGGCCGAAGCTCCCTGGCGGGATCGGGGGAATCCAGTTGGGCGCGGCTTCGAGACTGTACGCGGCGCCGCTCCTCATGAGATTGAAGGGTTTGAACAGGTTCTGTGACCAGCCGTCGTTTTCCATGCGGAACTCGACATCATACACACCGCCGGCCGCCAGGCCCCATTCGTCGCTGACGACAAACGAGCCGGAGAAACCGCCGTTATCATCCGCGGTGATGCCGTCCGCGGGCAGGGGCACCGCCTGCCCGGCGAAGTAAATTGCGGTAACGCTGGCATCAGGCGGTAGATTGCTGCCGGTATAGCTCACCTGGGTTCCGGCCGGGCCGGAATTGGGCGAGAGCGTTACCTCGGGGAAGAAGATGCCGCTGGCGAACTCCGTTCCCTGCCACTGCTGGTTCCAGGCATTCGGATCGACGCCCATGAAACCGCCCATGAAGTTGGCCGGCGGGCTGACCCGGAACTCCATGGGGACAATTTTCCGGCTGCTCAGGCTGTCGACGCCGACAATCATGAAGGGATAGGGGCCGGGCGGCAGGTTCTCCGAGGCTTTCAGCGTCAGCCGGGCGTTGACGCTGCCCCCGGCGCTGGTTACGGTCACGACCTTGCTGGCCGGCTCCCACACCTGGGTTATGGTACCGAACGGAGTGAACAGGCCCTCTGTACTCAGGGTGACGGTCGGGGTTTTGCCGGGCAGGCCCTTGACCGTGATGGTGACCTGCCGTCCGCTGGCGTCGCCGGCCGGCACGGGCTCGAGCCACATCGGGCTGACGTTCAGCGTGAAGGTGTCGCTCCCGCCCGTTATGTTAAACGGGGCCCGGCGAACGGTGTTCTGCACATTGACCTCGACGGGGTACGGCCCGCCGGGAAGTACCGGCACCCGTACCACGGCGGAGAACGCGCCGGAGGCGTCGGTAGCCACTACCACGCCGGCGGGCGTAACATCGACAGGCCCGATGCGTATAAACGTAAGATTGGCGTTCCTGGGGAATCCGTAGCCGCTGACGGTTATCTGGTCGCCGGCCGAGCCCGCGTTGGGTGAGGTGGTCACGGTGGCCATACCCATGTCCATGAAACCGGCGGACGGCGTTATTTCCAGCGTGAAGCTAACGACGATTTCCTGGGAAGCATCCGCGGCGTTGTAGGCGCGGACAGCCACCGGGTACTGCCCGGGCGGCGCGCCGCCGGATATTGTCAGGCGCAGCTCGCGGCTTTCCATGTTGCCCACCGGCGGCGTGACACTGGTCTCGGTGAAGCTGGGGGTTACACCCACCGGCAGGCCCTCCACCCGGACCAACACCGTGGGGCTGGGCGGCGTGTTTACCAGGGAACGCACTACGATGTTGACGCTCCCCGTATCGCCGGCGGTCCTCGCCAGCCAGCCGGGAGACACGTCGACGTTAAACTTCTGGCCGGACCCGGTAACCTGGAAGCCGAAGTTGCCGTTCAACGTCCCCACGATGACATCTACCGGGTATATGCCCGGCCCGGTGCTCTGCCCGAAGGCGGTCTCCGGCACCGTGAACACCCCGGAGAACGAGCCGTCGCTGGAGGTGGTTACCGCCTGCTCCAGCACGTCAGTGCCGGCGAAGGTCAGGCTGGCCACCGCTGTGTCAGCCGGGAAACCGGCGCCGACGAAGGATATCCTGTCGCCGACCCGGCCGTAGCTCGGCATAAGCGACAGCATACCCATCCCGTAGCCCTGCGGCGGCATGACGGCCAGCTCCAGGTTCACCCTGACCACCTGCTCGCCGGGGTCCCAGGTGTTATTGGCCGTGCTGTCTACCCAGCCTTCAAGCGTGGCCGGGTACTGGCCCATGGGAATCATGTTGGGCAGCGCCAGCGCCAGGGAGAAGTTGTTCTGGCCTCCCGGCGGCGCGCTGAGGGTGAATACCTGCTGCGCGTTACCGTTCCACCTGGTGGTCACCCCCGGCGGCAGACCCCGGACCGCCATCTTGACGGTCGGGGCGGCGCCGCTCAGCGACTGAAGCATACCGGCTGTGCCCGGCTCGCCGCCGGGACCTCCCTGGAGGAAGCTCGGCGACAGCCGAATGGCGAACGTATCGCCGCTGCCAAACACGTTGAAGGGGGCCTCGGCCTTGGCCGGCCCTATCATGACCCGGACGGGGTAGGTGCCGGCGGTGACCGGTTGGCCGTCAATATTGCCGGGTACGACGAACGCCCCCGAGAACGACCCCTGGGGCGAGGTGGTTATCGGCTGGCTCAGGTTGATGGTCCGGCTGCCGAAAGTCAGACTTGAAAACGGCGTGCCGGGCGGGAAGTTGGAGCCGTTGAAGGTGACGCTGGTACCGGCCACGCCGTTGGCCGGATTGAGCGAAAAGATGGGCATCGAGTAACCGGCGGCCGCGCCGACGCCGATGTCCAGGTTGAGCACCTGCTCCTCCTGGTCGTCATAGGCCCTCACCGCCAGGGAGTAGAACCCCATCGGCGTCGACGCCGACGGGACTACTTCCAGGGAGGAGAATACGGTGCCCCCGATGGGCGGCGCCACGACCACCGGCGACTGCCAGCCGCCGCCGTTAAAACGCCACTGGATATTGGGCGGCCCGTCGACCCGGAGCGTCACATTAGCGGACGACGAGCCCACCGATTGGACATTAACCGAAGTTGTCGCGGGGCTGCCCGGCGCTGCCTGGAGCATCCGGGGTGACACGTTGAGGTTGAAAGCGGCCTGCTCGCCGAACAGGGTGAACGCCGCGCTGGCCCGCTTGTCGTCCGGCGGCGCGCCCGCCACGACCTCGATGGGGTACATGCCCGGAGTCAGGCCGGCAGGTACCTGGATAACCGCCGTAAACGAGCCGGCGCTGTTCGTCGTGATTTCCGGCAGCAGCGGCACGACGTCGTTGGCGCCGACGGGCGGGCCCAGGTACAAGTGGTCGATGGTCGTATCTGCCGGGAAGCCGCTGCCGCTTATCGTTACCCAGGTGCCGGCGGACCCCATAGTCGGGGTAACATATACTGACGCCATTCCGAAACCCGCCGGGGGCACGACATCAACCTGGAGCGGCAGGTAGTGCGTCTCGCCCGTGCTGGCGCGCTGCCCCTTGACCGTCACGGTGTAATGTCCGGCCGGCGCCCAGTCCTGCAGTGTCAGCGTCAGGTCCGTGCCGGCGACACCGCCCGGAGTGGGCGTAACGCTGGCGGACGCGAAGCCGGGGGTGATGTCAGACGCCGGGTAGCCTTCAAGCGACAGGTTAACGGTAGGTGACGCCGAACCGATCGCCTGTACCTGGATATTGGTGACGGCTGAGCTTCCCTGCTCCACCCACAAATTCTGCGGAGATGCCTGGAGCACAAAGGTGTCACCGCCGCCGGTGATGGTAAACGGTTTGCTCACGAACTTGTCGAACGGCGGCGTGCCGGCCCGGAACGTTACCGGATAGGTACCGGGAGACAGCACCGACGGGACGCGGAAGCTGCCCGAAAAGGTGCCCGCGGACGCCCCGGTCGCCGGAATGTTTATCGTTGGCAGGCTCTGGCCCGCCAGTATATTCAGGTTGGCAAACCTCAGCTCGGTGACCTGACTGGGTGTTACATTGGTAAATCCCGAGCCGGTGAAGCTAATGGTCCGGCCTGTCTCGGCGATGGCCGGGTTCAGGTTTACCTGCGCCATGCCGAAGCTGGCCGGCGGCTGCACCGTCAGTTTAAGCGCCACCCGTTGTTCGGCACCGCCGGTCTCCCACGCCTTGCCCGTCATGAAGTAGGTGCCGGTGGGCGCGGTAAGGCTGGCGGTCAGGCTCAGGTTGCGGAACGCGGAACCGCTGGGCGGCACGGTGACGGCGCCGGCGCCGGTGGCCGGGGTGTTGACCGGGAGCGCGCCGAAACGGTACTCCAGCCAGTTGGGCGCGCCTTCGATGGCCAGGTTAACCGTCGCGCCGCTGCCGCCAATTGAGAACAGGTTGACCGAGACCGAGGCGGTATTGCCGCCTGCCTCGGTTGCGACCGTGGCCGCATCAGGCGACAGGCCAAGGGAGAAGTTGGAACCTTCGCCCAGTATCTGGAAATCCCGCTCAACCATGACATCGGCCGCGCTGAACCTGAGGCGGTAGTTGCCGGAAGGCACTCCGGAGGGCACGGTGACGGTGCCGGCGAAGCTGCCAATCACAATGTAGACCGTCGCCGGGGATGTCTGTATCGGGCCGCCGGAGAAGGCCTCGGTTACCGTGACCGGCAGCCCGCCGGTGTGCGGCGGGAAATTGGCGCCGGTAATGTTGATAATATCACCCGCCCGCCCGTAAGACTGGGACAAAGACACGCTCGGCCCCCACTGGGACGCCGGCGGTACGTCGACACTGATGTCAACTACCTTGGCAAGAGGCGGGTCAGCGCTGTCGCCCTCGACGATAACGTGGTACATGGTCGGGTTTACCCATTCAGCCACCGATATCGACAGCACGGCGGAGCCCGCCTGCCCGCCGCTCGGGGTCACACTGCCGGCCGACAGGCTGGCGCTGACTCCGGGGGGCCAGCTTGCGCTGAGCGTCACCGGGCTGTTGAATCCGCTGACGGATGTCACGAAAATCGTTACGTCCGCGGATGTCCCCGGAGCCACCGATATAAAAGAGGGCGAGGCCGACATCACGAAGTCCGGCCCGCCGCCGGTTGTAATAGTAAGCTGGAACACGGCCACCTGCGACGGTGTAACGGCCTTCACGCCGAAGCTGCCGCCGATCATGCTTTCCGGGATGGTAACCGGCGCGCTCCAGGTGCCGTCGAAGTCGACCTGCCCCGTGGCAATGGTCTGTGGCGCCAGGGGACCGGTGTGCCACTGCAGGCTGACGGCTTCGCCGGGAGTGAACTGGGACGCGAAGAAGTTCGTCTGGCCGCCGGCGGCGACCACGGCGGGTGATGCCGAAAGCAGCGGCTGTCCCGCCGCACCGATGTTCACGCTGAAGAAGTAGCCTGTTTGCAGGCCGCCATAGGCGCTGGTCTGGCCGGTGATATTCGCCTGGTAGGTCCCGGACGGCGTCATCGAACCCGCGCCCAGGGTCAGCGTCACCGGTTTGGTCTCGCCGGGGGCCAGGCTCACCTGGGTGGGGTTCAGGCTCGAAAGAGCCGTTATCTCAGACGGACCCTGCAAGGTCAGGGAAACCGTCCCCGAGAAATTATCCAGGGAGGTTATATTGACGGTCTCGGTGATATTGTCCCCGCTGCTGAACATGAAGGAGTACTTGCCGCCGCCGTGGGCGATGGTGAAACGGGGATACATCTGGACGCCGGTCGTCGCCGAAGGCGAGTTGGACAGGTCCGACCACGAGGGTGTTTCGTCGCCGGTCCGGACGGCGAAATAATACGTGGTGTCCGCCTCAAGTCCGGAAACGGAGAAGGTCTCCGGCGAGCCCGCGGCCAGCGGCGGGGGCGGATCGGCGACCTCGGTGGCGGCGTTCCATTTCTCGATGGTGTCGATGACGGCACCAGCGTAGCGAATTTTATAATAGGCAGCCTGCCCGGTCATGTCGTCGTCCCCGGGCGCCGTCCAGGTGAGGGTGATTGAGTTCGGGGTGGGGCTGCCCGCGGCCAGGTCGGCTATGGCCGCCGGGGGCACGTTATCCGCCGCAACCCCCATCACCGCCCGGCCGATGGCAATCCGGCTGCCCGCGAAGGCGGTGGCGGCCCCGGCGCCGTCCAGGATAGCGAGTATCCCGGAACCGGGATTGGCGGTGATGCCGGTGTACCACATCTGGACAGTCCCATCGAGGTTCACGACCGCAGGCGAACCGACGCCATACCTGTCCCAGGCGTCACCCTCGCCCCCGGCCAGCACCGGATTGGCGGCATCTTTGACCCAGTTGCTGCCGTTGACGGACGTGGCGTGCCCGATGGCCATATCCAGGCTTTGCAGCAGGGCGTTGTTAAAGGTCAGGGTGTTCTTCAGGAAGCCGATGACCCCGTTGGTGAGCGCGCGGCCGCCGGTGTACCACATCTGGTAGCCGCCGGAAAGGTCTTTCTTCACTACGGGGGCGAACACCCCGTGCGAGTCCCATTCCCCGGAGCTGCCTTTGAGAAGGACCGGGGCGGCGTCCCTCACCCAGCTTGAGCCGTCCGTCGAGACGGCGCGGCCGATGCCCGTAACCACACCCGCCTGCACTATCGCGTCGATATCCGCGGCGGACTGCGCCGCCAGAACACCTATAAGCTGATCGAAGTCCAGCGAGAAGCCGGTGTAGAACATCTCGTAGGAGGCGGCACCGTTCTTGATGACCGACGGGGTCGAGACGGCATGCCGGTCCCAGGCGGCGCCGGTACCTTTCTCGAACACCGGGTTGGCGGCGTCCTTGACCCAGTTGACGCCGTCGCCTGAAACGGCACGACCGATGGCCATGTTGACGCCGTCAACCGCGCTGACCAGGTGCAGCAGCACATCGAGCAGGTAGGCATCGCCCATGGCCTCCCTGGTATCGGCGATGAGCTTGGCGGCATCCTCCGCGGCGATGTCGCTGATTATCAGGCTGAGGTCGTCAACAGAAAGCAGGCTGAGATCGGCGATGAGGGGCCGGACCCTGGCGGCGTCAATGTCGGCGGCGGTGTACCACATCTCATAGGTCACGTTACCGCCGGCGTTCTTGACCACCGAAGGGAAGCCGACCAGCCTGGCGTCCCAGGCGCCCGGCGTGCCTTGAAGGATGTCGCCCTGTTGCTGCCAGGCGCGGCCGTCCGGGGAAGTGGCGTAGCTTATCACCGAATAGGAACTGTTTATGAGGTCGAGCAGCTCGGCATCGCTCAGGCCCGCCAGGTATTCAATGACCGCCTTGATGTTGGCCGCGTCATTCTGGGCGACGACCGCGAAATCGAGCGCCAGCAGGTCGGCCACCAGGTTGCCCAGGCCGACATCCCGGATATCGGCGGCAAAACCTTCGATCTTCTCCAGATCGAAGACCAGGCGGGTATACCACATCTTGTAGGTACTGCTGCCGCTGTCATAAATGACATAGGGCGACCCGGCGGCCGCCCCATCCACGAGCACCGGGTTGCCGGCGTCTTTGGCCCACCCCTCGCCGGGAGCATCCTCATCAGGCGCGAAGCTGGCGGTGATGGTGTAGCTGCCGTTCATGGTAATGGCGGTGTCGGCCGAGGCCGGATCGGCGATGGTGGCGGTATCCCCGCCCCAGCTCACGAAGTGATAGCCGGCCTCGGGCACCGCCAGGAGATTGACCACCGTCCCCTGGCTGAAGGTAAAGGGTCCGGCTCCCGGCGGCTCCACGACGCTGCCGCTGCCGCTCTTGTTGACGGTAAGACTGAACTGGACGCTGGCCCGCGCCCGGCCGGGCATACTCCCCAGGATGAGCGTCAGAACAACTATGATCAACACCAGCCTTGAGACCAAAGACTTCATCTGGGCATACCTCCGATGGTTACTAGCTAGCCGGGCATGCTTTCGTTAGCGGGCTTTTTGATAGCGGGGTCCCGGGCCGGGACCATGCCGGCCCTTCGCCGGATGATCCCTGGCGGGTGAATCCGTAAGGGCTTATACGTATTTTCATGTAAGTGTTGATACGTACTTTCGTATATGGTACTATAGTATATTAGCCATTGTGTTTTGTCCAGTAGCCTTTTTTCACTGTAAATAGAAGGCGGCGGCATCTCCGGAGTTTGCCGCGGGCTTCGCCCGCGCTTTGACGTTAAGCTATTTTTAGAAATCAACATATCACCGGTTTTGCGGGGAGGTTGTAATGGACAGTCTCTGCTGCCCGAAGTGCGGGGGGCCGAGCCATCTCCGGCCGCTGGGCTTTAAAGGCTACACCATGAATTTCCACGTTTGCCACGAGTGCCAGATAGCCTTCCATACCCTGATCCTGCCGTTCACCACGCCGCCGCCGGGCAACAGCCTGGAATTGCTGACGCGTAGAGAGCGTGAGGTCTGGCAGCTTGCCTGTTCGGGCTGCAGCAACAAGGATATCGCCGATCGTCTCCGCATCAGCCGCCGTACCGTGGAAGTCTACCGCTCCAACATCAGCAAGAAGTGGCATCATGTCTCCCACCCGCTCGCTGGCGGCAACGATTCCCCCCGGCTGGAATTGAATTCGTAATGCCGCGGCTCGCCGTCAGATTACCCGCCGGCCTCCTCGCGCTCGCGGTCATCCTCCAGGCATCCCTGAACGCCCCGCCCGCTGCCGCCGCCAGCGTCTCAGACTTCTTCACAATGAGCTACCAGGTGGTGCTGAGCCAGACCGAGGTGCTGCCCGGCGAGACTTTCCTGGCTACCGCCAGCGGCGCCGCCGTCAGCAAGGGCGGGTTTCCCGTCACTGTCAGCTCCGCCAACATCCTGTCGCGTATCATCGCCAATCATAACGAGACCGGAGACCAGGTCACCCTGAACGCCGGTTATACGGTTATCATCAGCCCCTTTCCCAACGAGGCAGGGGCTAGCGTCCAGATCCAGCAGGATGTCCCCCTGGTGTTCCCCGCCAGCAGCCAGCACGGCGCCTACGCGGTCACCGGCGAGCTCATCGAAGCCAGGATTCTCGTCGGCACTGTCTGGCTGGAGGTAACTTCCATGATGCCGGAGACCCAGCCCATCGGTACGGTGAGCTACGGCCCGGCCCCGGAACCGACTCCGACGCCGACGCCTACGCCGATTCCGACGCCGACGCCGACTCCGACCCCGACGCCCGCCCCATCGCCGACACCGGCACCTCCGGCTCCGGGGGGCGGGGGCGGCGGCCTGATGCCGCCGGAAACGCCCACACCCACCCCGGCCGTGACACCGGCGCCTTTACCGACGCCGGTTGTCGCCACCGGGCGCGCCGCCTGGACCCCATTAAACGGGGGGACTCCGGCCGTCATCACCCTAAACTCTCCGGACGCCGGCAGCTCCCTGAACATCGATAAGGGCACCGTCGCCCGCGACGGGAAGGGGGACCCGCTTACCGCCGTCACCACCGGCCTCCCCGAAACCCCGGCCCCGCCCCCGCCCGGGAAGGCGCTGCTGGCCGCCTATGAATACGGTCCCTCGGGCGCGACCTTCAGCCTACAGGTTACGATTACCATCAGGTATGACCCGGCTTCGCTGGCCGGCGGCGCCGGCGACCTTACCCTGGCTTCATACGATGCCGTCTCGGGTTGGGTCGCGCTCGACGACGTTTCCGTGGATAGCACCGGGCATTCGGTCAGCGGCAAGACGACCCATTTTACCCAGTTCGCCGTTATCGCCGCGGCGGCCCCGGCGGCCACCCCGTTGCCGCCACCCTCGCCCCTCCCCGTGATATCGCCCTCACTGGCGCCGCACCCGACCACGGCAGCCTCGCCACCGCCGTCGTCCACGCCCGCTATGCCGCGGGCCCCGCCGTCGCCCGTGCCGGCAGCGCCAAACGCCTCCTCACCCACCCCGGTTCCCACCCCGGAACCGGTGCCTGAGACCGGGAGCTCACGCTGGTTCTTCACCGCGGCTATCGCCGCCGCGGGAACGGCCGTCGCGGTCGCCCTGGTATTTTTCGGTTTCAGGCGGCGCCGGTGATGCCACTTCAAAATACTGCCGGACGCTGTTAAAATTGGATATACAGATTTTATTCTGGGCCTGCTTTATCAGGTGTGTGGGGCAACAAGGTGGCGAAGGACTACTACGCGATACTCGGAGTGCCCAAAGGCTGCTCCGGCGACGAGATTAAAAAGGCCTACCGCAAGATGGCCATGCAGTACCATCCGGACCGCAATCCCGGCAAGGAGAAGTGGGCCCACGACAAATTCAAAGAGATCAACGAAGCGTTCGGCGTCCTGGGTGATCCCGGCAAGAGACAGCGTTACGACCGCCTCGGCACCGCCGGCGCCGCCGGCGATGTTTTCGCCAGCCGTCACACCAGGGCCGGTTTCGATGACCTGGCGCGGGACTTCGGCGGGGCCGGGCTCGGGCTCGATTTTCTCGACGAGATATTCGGCGATATCCTGAAGGGCCGGGACGTGTCCTTCGCCTTCCGGAGCTACGGCGGACCGGGCGGCGTGTTCACGAGTTCGCCGGGAAGGGCCGGCGGCTTCACCGATTTCTTCCGGCATTCCCGGGGCAACGGGGCCGGCCGCGACGCGCGCTATGAGCTCGACATCAGCCGTGCCGAAGCTGTCCAGGGTACCCGAAAAATCCTGGCAAGGGGCGGCAAAAGACTGGAGGTAAGGGTGCCGCCGGGGGTAGATACCGGGGCCACCATCAGGCTGAGCAACGCCCGCCGCATCACCGACGGCCAGCCGGGCGATATCCTGATACAGATACGAGTGCGCTAAAAGAAAGCCGCCGCGCCGGAGTGCAGCGGACGGCTCCAGGAGGTACGCATGACAACCTATATCGGCCTGTCGGTCAACGACGCCCCCGTCAAGCTGGACTACTTCGTCCAGGAGTTCGTTCACCGGGTGGTCAACGGCATCCTGCTCGCCCTGCGCGGTACCTGCGAGATTGAGACGCTTCAGCTATCTATTGACGGCGACAGCGTTGATATTAACCTGAACAACGCCGCCGTCCCGGCCAACCCCTTCGTCAGCAAGATCGTGAAGAACACGCTCTTCGGCATGGCAAGCACCCTGAAGGGAGTCGAGACGATTAACCGGCTGAAGATCGAGATAAAAAGGTAAGTTTAACCCCCGGCGAGCGCCGTCCGGCACAACCGGACATTGCCCCACACCCCGAGATGCTCGCCCATGATAAGCACCACCCCCCGCACCCCGGCGATACCCCGCGCGAACTCGATGGCCCCGGCGAAATCGGCGGGCTCGCTGACGCGGTTGCCCAGCGCGGTCGCCACGGCGTCCGAGAGCGCCGCCGAGCCGGCGATGACCACCGCGGCGTCGGCCCGGCCGAAGCTCAACGAGTGGCCGACCGTTCCCGATGACGTGCTGACCCCCGCCGGCGTATCCCCGGCCGCGACCTCGATGCCGAGCTTGCCCGTCAGGGGCGAGCCGCCGGCGTAGATGCCGATAACGCGCGTTTTCCGGCTTTTCAGGTAGATATCGCCGCCGTTTTCGATTATCACCTCCGGCGTGTGAGCGAGCAGTTCTTCCCCGACAAACCCGGCGATCGCCCCGGCTACCGCCGCCATCGGCCCGACCCCGGCCCGGGCGCCGGCGGCGGCCATGGACTGCACGATCAGCGGCGCGCTTTCCGGCACCGCTACGGGCTTCAGCGAGGTAAGAAACGCCGGATCGGATTCAAGGTAGCTTTCCAGCGCGCGGCGGTGCTTTACTACCAGCTTTTCGGTCCGGTGCCGGAAGTTGCCGGCGGTAAGAACATAGAGGTCGGTCTCCCTGACGGATACGCTGTAGCCGGCCAGGTCCCGGCAGTCGACCCAGCGACGGTAGGCGCGGGACTGGATTATCAAAAATGGACTTCCATCGCCCGCGGCGGGCAGGCCTTGATGCACAGTCCGCAGGCGATGCACTTCTCGCTGAGGAAGCGGATGCGCCGGGTGGCCGGGTCAACCTCAAGCGCCGCCGCCGGGCATATGGTCAGGCAGGCCCCGCAGTCGGTGCACCTGCCGGCGTTGCGCGTCACGTCCTGGCTGAGCGCCTGGATCTGGACCCCGGTATCGAGCAGGAACTGGATGCCTTTGTCGTATTCCACCTGGGCCCCCCGGAGCTCGAGCACCAGCAGGCCTTCCTGCTCCGGGGTTACCGAGGCCTTGAGGATGTTGAACTCTAGGTCATAGTCCTTGACCAGACGGTAGATAATGGGACGGTCGACCAGCCGCCTGGGGAAGTGCAGCACGATTTTCCTGGATACAGCCATAGTGTCCCGCCTAATTGGGTATATTATCCGGGTCTTGCGCCGGCCGGCGCTCGTTCAGCGGTTTGAATGCCAGCCCGGACTCCACGCCGGGCAGCGGCGCCACCGGCTCGGTCAGCAGGAAGTCCCCTTTTTGTATCCAGCCCTTCAGCGTCTCGGCAATCTCCACGGCCCTGGGGTAGCTGGACAGGGAGCCGGTAGGCACATCCTTCCCCTGGACATTAATCTTGCCGCTCTTGAGCCGGGCGTAGCTTACCACCCCCAGATTGCCCGGCTTCATCTGCGGGTACGCCTCGGAGTAGTCGACGACCGGGGCCAGCAGGTCATCATCGGTTACCGCTGCGTGCCGCACCACCTCCTCGGAGAGGATGGGAATGGGCACGCCGATGCCGACGGTCAGGGTACAGCCGTAGCCGAGCATGCTGGTTCCGACCAGCCACCTGGCTTGCATCTGTTTCAAATCGCCGATGACGGCCAGGGTCCCGGCCCCGCCCTGGGGGATGCCTTTCTCCGTGCGGGGCACGGCAGGATTGTGCTGGGTGCCCTGCCAGGCGACGTAGCCGGTGCCGCCCCCGAGGAAAATCCGGGTGCCGACCCCGATGGTCTTGTAGAACGGATCATTGAGCAGCGGCGAAAGCTGCCCCGCCGAGCTGTAGTTAGCGTTGCCCAGGCGCGGCTTCAGCACCCCCATGTAGGTGTATATCGTCTTGCCGGACAGGTTTACCGCCACGTTATAGTTCTGGTAGGCGTTCCGCATATCAAAGAGGACGACTTCGTTCAGGTCATGGATATTGAGCCAGGTCTCGAGGCGCTTGCGGGGATAGCAGTCGGTCCCGTGCGCGGTGGCCACCAACCGGATGTCCCTGCCGGCGACCAGCTCCTCGATAACGTGCCCGCCGCCGTAGTTGAACTCGCCCGGGTGGGTGCGGTTGCGCGGGTCGTCATCGGGGATGGCCGTCGCGCCCAGGAACAGGTCCACCGCGGCGAACCCGGCGTAGGCCGGCACGTCGTTCAGGTAAGACCGTCCCGCCCCCAGCTTGATGCGCGGCCGTGAGTGCCCGATATTCATGTACATCCCGGAAGAGCACATCGGGCCGAAGGTGCCGGTGGTGACGACGTCCACCTCTTGCGCCGCCCGGCCGGCGCCTTTCTCCCTGACGATATCGATTATCTCTTCCGCCGTGACGACGACCGCCTTGCCCTGCCTGATTTTGTGGTTGATTTCCTCGATGGTCTTGGACATATCGCCAGATATTAAAATAAAATGAAATTCTTGTCAAACCTCGCCTTGACTGGAACGCGGCCCTGCCGATAGACTGGTAGAATGAAAATTATCGGTCTGACCGGCTGCATCGGCACCGGCAAGAGCACCGTGGCCGGGTTCCTGGCGGAGCTTGGCGCGGCCGTCATTGACGCCGACAAGCTGGGGCACGAGGCCTTTACGCCCGGCACCGCGCTGTGGCGGGCCGTTATCGACGAGTTTGGCCGGGACATCGTGGCTGACAGCGGCGCCATCGACCGCACCAGGCTCGGGCAAAAGGTCTTCTTGGACCGGGAAGCCCGCCTGAAGCTCAACCGGCTGACGCATCCCGCCATCGCCGCGATGGTCGCAGACCGGCTCGAGGCATCGCGCCGGGCGGGCGTCAAGGTCGCCGTCCTGGAAGCCCCCCTGCTCATCGAGGCCGGCTGGCAGCGCCTCGTGGACGAGGTCTGGGTCACGGTCGCCCCGGAAGACGTCATCATCTCCCGGCTCGGCCGGCGCTCCGGCCTCTCCCCGGAAGAGACGCGGGCGCGGCTGCGCAGCCAGCTCTCGTGCGAGACGCAGGCCCGGCAGGCCGACGTGGTTGTCGATACCGACTGCTCCCTCGACGAGCTCAGGGAAAAGATAGCCCGCCTGTGGGCGGCGCGCCTGACCGGCGCCAGGAGCGGCGGCGTTTGACAGCGATGCGCCGAACTGATAGAATATCTATTTCAGGAGGACGACTCTGATTTACGCGATTATTGAAACCGGTGGGAAACAGTACAGGGTAAGACCCGGCGACCTGGTCGACGTGGAAAGGCTCGACGTCGCCGAGGGCGGCAAGGTTGAAATCGACAGGGTGCTCTTCATCGCCGGCGACGGCAAGACGACCGAAGGGCGGCCGGTGATCGAGGGCGCGCGGGTGCTCGCCACCTCGAAGGGCGAGGGCCGCGGCGACAAGGTCTACGCCTTCAGGTACAAGGCCAAGACCCGCTCCCAGAAGCTTAACGGGCACCGCCAGCTATTTACCCGGCTCGCTATCGAAGAGATACTGGGCCCCGGCGAGGCTCCCAGGCCGGCCGGCGGCCAGGCCGAAGCAGGACAACCGGAGACAGGGGTGACGGACAATGGCGCATAAAAAAGGCGGCGGCAGCAGCCGCAACGGTCGCGACAGCCAGTCGCAGCGACTTGGCGTCAAGCGCTTTGACGGCGAAAGCGTCCAGGCGGGCGCCGTCCTGGTACGCCAGGTGGGGACGCGTTTCCGCGCCGGGAACAACGTCGGCCTGGCTCGGGACTTTACCCTGTTCGCCCTGACCGACGGCATC
>JACPQH010000021.1 GCA_016190585.1 Chloroflexota bacterium
TGGAGCGGAAGACGAGATTCGAACTCGCGACCTCCTCCTTGGCAAGGAGGCATTCTACCGCTGAACTACTTCCGCTCGCAAAGTGCCGAGGATCGGAATCGAACCGATGACACGCGGATTTTCAGTCCGCTGCTCTACCGGACTGAGCTACCTCGGCAACCTCTGAATATTGTAGCTTTAAGCCGATAGCGTGTCAAGAACGACCGGTCTTTACATATATCATCTCAACATAATGTGAAAAAACTGAGGCGGGGGCGAAGCCCGCGGCAATCTCCGAGATTGCTTCGCCTTCCGACTCCGTCGGAATGGTCTCGCAATGACGTTTTCGGGACATCCTCTCAGGGTGAAATTAAATCCCTCTCAATCTCCCTTTACGAAAGGGCGAGGTTTTTAAGCCTATTTTTGATATGAGACGAGTAAGCTAATCCCGAGTGTCGGTCAGATGCCTGAAAAATCCTGGAGACCCTTCGCGCTCAAGGGTGACAGATAGCTCAACATTTTGAGAGCCTAGAAGAACCTCGCCAGCAACGGCGGCAAGGGACTACTTCAGCGGCCAGTTGTCGATCAGCCGCGTCCGGCCGACCTTCACGGCCAGCAGGATGATGGCCGGCGGGCTGACGGCGTCCAGCTCTTCCAGGGTGCCGGCGTCGGCCACGGAGACGTACTCGATGGCGGCCAGCGGTTCCTGCCTGATGAGGTCGGTCAGGCGCTGGCGGATGACGCCGGCGTCCCGCTCGCCGTCGGCATACAGCTTCTGGCCCAGGGTGAGCGCGCGGTATAGAACGGCGGCGGTCCGGCGCTCCTCCGCGGTGAGGTAGGTGTTGCGACTGCTCATCGCGAGGCCGTCCGGCTCGCGCACCGTGGGCAGGGTGATGACCTCGAGGTTCATGTTGAGGTCGACAGCCATCTTGGTGAGGGTCAGCGCCTGCTGGGCGTCCTTCTGGCCGAAGTAGGCCCGGGTGGGCTGCACGATATTGAAGAGCTTGGCGACGACGGTAGTAACGCCGCGGAAGTGCCCCGGCCGGCTGGCGCCCTCGAGCGGCTCGGTGAGCTTGAGCACCTCGACCCAGGTGTTGTAGCCGGGCGGGTACATGTCTTCCCCGGCGGGGGCGAAGACGATATCGTTGCCGGCGGCCTCGAGCAGGCTCATGTCGCGGGGGAGGTCGCGCGGGTACCTGGCGAAGTCCTCCCTCGGCCCGAACTGGGTGGGGTTCACGAAGATGCTCGTTACCGTGTGGTCGTTTTCCGCCTTCGACCGCCGGACGAGGGAGATGTGCCCCTCATGCAGGTAGCCCATGGTCGGCACGAAGCCGACCGTGCCTTGCATATCCGCCCTGGCTTTTTTCATGCCGGTGATGGTCTCGATAAGTCTCATGCCCTGGCCTCGCGCGGGGGCGCGGTCACGCGCCGATTTGACATAAACTAAGCGGCCAGCTCGGCGAGGGCGGCCGGGTCCATGGGGAAGCTCTGGGCCTCGGTGGGGAACCGGCCGGACTTGACGTCCTCGTAGTACTCGCTGACGGCCTTTGACATAATATCGGTAAGCCTGACGTACTGCCTGGCGTGCCTGGGGACGAACTCGGTGAAGGAGCCGAGAATGTCGTTGATGACCTGGACCTGGCCGTCGCAGCCGAGGCCGGCGCCGATGCCGATGGTAGGGATGCTTATCTTGCGGGTGATGAGCTCGGCGAGGGGGGCGGGGACGGTCTCCAGGACGACGGCGAAAGCGCCGGCCTGCTCCAGGGCCTGGGCGTCCTTCAGGAGGCGGGCGGCAGCCTCGGGCGTCTTGCCTTGCACCTTGAAACCGCCGAACTGGTGGATGGACTGGGGCGTCAGCCCGATGTGTCCCATGACCGGGATGCCGCACTCGACAATCTTCTGCACCTTGTCGGCCACGTTGACGCCGCCTTCGAGCTTGACGGCCTGCGCCCCGGCCTCCTGGATGAAGCGGGCGGCGTTCCTGAGAGCGTCGGCGATACTGATGTGGTAGGTCATGAAGGGCATATCGCCGATGACCATCGCGCGTTTAGCGCCGCGCACCACCGCTTTGGTGTGGTGCAGCATCTCCTCCATGGTCACGGGAATGGTCGACTCGTAGCCGAGCACCACCATGCCCAGGCTGTCGCCGACCAGGATAAGCGGCACGCCGACCGTGTCCACGATGCGGGCCGTGGAGAAGTCATAGGCGGTGAGCATGGCTATCCGCTCGCCCCTGGGCTTCATTTCCCTTACCTGGTTGACGGTGACTCTCATTTTATCCTCCGGGTGCGGCGCATCCAAGACTTCGCTGTTGTCATTCCGAAACGAAGTGAGGAATCCGTAATGTCTTTCTCAGAGATACAGGTAAATTTGAAAAATGTATCTTATTACCTGGCAAGCACCTCACCCCCTTGATCCCCCTCTCCTGGCAGGCGAGGGGGACGGGGTTTAGAAGACACATAAAACATCCGTTTTCAGACTTAGATGTAAGACGGGGCGCCCGCCACGGGCTGGTTCATGGCGTTGACATGCACGACGCGCGGGGCGTAGTTCGGCAGCTCGTCCTCATCGACGTGACTGTACGAAATGATAATCACGATATCGCCCCTGACCGCCATCCGGGCGGCGGCGCCGTTGAGGCAGACCTGCCCCTGGCCGCGCTCCCCCTCGATGGCGTAGGTAGTGAAGCGGGCGCCGTTGTTCACGTTCACCACGTGCACCTGCTCGTAAGGCAGGATGTCGGCCTCCTCCATCAGCCGCCGGTCGATCGTAATGCTGCCCTCGTAGTCGATGTTGGTCTCGGTGACGCGGGCGCGGTGAATCTTGCTCTTGAGCATCACCCTCATGAAACAAAAACCTCCTTAAGCATGGTCGAGTAGTCTTGCCAGCTCGCGCAGACGCGCCTCGGACGCCCTGCCCTTGGCGGCGGCGATGGGTATGGTCTGCCGGCCGAGCTCCTGGTAGGTGGGAAGCAAGCCCGGCGCGGACTTCTTCAATGTCTCGAGGTGTTTCTGAATTGTGCCGCTGTCGCCGCGGGCGATAGGCCCGGTGAGACAGCCGGGGAGGCCGATGTTCTCGATGTTGTTGAGCGTGCCGCGCAGCAGGGGCAGCAGCGCCCGGATGGCCTGGTCGCGGGGCACGCCGAAGCTCTCCCAGAGGTCGGCGGCCAGCTTGACCAGGGTGACCATGTAGTTGCAGGCGAAGACGGCGGCGGCGTGGTAGGCGGCTTTGTCGCCGGCTTTAAGCTCGATCCAGTAGCCGCCGAGGGCGGCGGCCATCTCTTTCAGGGTGCCGAGGAGGGGCTCCGGGGCTTCCAGGGCGAAGGTCGAGCCGGGAATGTTCTCGATGGCCTGCCTGACGCCGGCGAAGGTCTGCAAGGGGTGGAAGCAGCCGGCGGCGGCCCCGGCCAGGCGGGCGGGCTCGAGGGTGGCGGCAGAGTCGGCGCCGGAGCAGTGGATGACGCTCTGACCCTGGCGCCACTTCAGCTCGGCGGCGACCACGGGGATAACGGCGTCGGGCGTGGTGATGAAAACGAGGTCGGCGGCGTCGGCGACATCCTGGTTATGCTCGTAAACCTCGACGCCTTTGAACTGGGCGGCCAGGTTGCGGGCGGAGGCCGGGGTGCGGCTGGACACGGCGACCACGCGGTAGCCGCGCCGGTCGAGGAGGACGGCGAGGGCGGTACCGACCGTACCCGCGCCGATGAAGCCGATCTTCACCAAAAAACCCTCCCGGTCGCGACCGCAGAGGGCTTACGGAGTCTTTCTGCTGCCGTCTCGGTCATGACGATCCAAGCGACTTTCTTTACCCAGCATTTTAACTTTAGCTCGCCGCCGCTCGCGCGGTCGACGGCTCAGGTTTGTTTCATTGTATAACGGGGGTGGGGTTTTGTCAACCGCGGGGCAGGTATTTCGCTCACCAGAGGGGTAGATTATTCGCTTGCCCGCTTCAGGACCTCCCGGGCGGCGATGACACCCGAGGCCGAAGCCTGGACCAGGCCGCGGGAGATGCCGGCGCCGTCGCCGACAGCGAACAGGTTGGTTACCTCGGTCTCCAGGTTAGGTGTCAGCCGGGGACGGTAGGAGTAGAACTTGACCTCGACGCCGTAGAGCAGGGTATGCCGCGAAGCCACACCCGGGGCGAGCTTGTCCATGGCCATGAGCATTTCCACGATGCCCGTCAGGTGGCGGTAAGGCAGCACGAAGCTGAGATCGCCGGGGGTGGCGGATTTCAGGGTGGGGCGCAGCAGGCCGCGCTCGATGCGCTCCGGGGTGGAGCGCTGCCCTTTCAGCAGGTCGCCCAGGCGCTGCACCAGGACGCCGCCGCTGAGGATGTTGGCCAGCCTGGCGAGATACCTGCCGTAGGCTATCGGCTCCCGGAACGGCTTGGTGAAGGTGGTGCTCACCAGCAGGGCGAAGTTGGTGTTCTCGGTCTTGTCGGCGGCGTAGCTGTGGCCGTTTACGGTGATAACCGGGTCGGCGCCGCTGGTGGACTCGGTGATGACCTTGCCGCCGGGGCACATGCAGAAGGTCCGGACGCGGTCGTCAAAGCTCTTCGAGGTGTAGCTGAGCTTCGTCTCGTAGAGCACGCTCGTCAGGGAGTCGAGGACCGCTGAGGGTACCTCCACCCGTATGCCGACGTCAACCGGGTTGTTCTGCACGGTCAGCTTCAGCCGGGTGAACTCCCGCGACAGCCAGTCGGCCCCCTCGCGGCCCGGGGCCACGATGAGGTAGCGACAGCCGTAAGACTCGCCGTCTTCCGTGACGACACCCTGGACGCAGTTGCGGTCGACCACGATGCTCGCGGCGACCTTACCCAGTTTGAAATCCAGCCGGGGGGTCAGGTGGTCGTGCATGCTCTTCAGGATCGGGCCGCAGTTCTCCGTTCCCAGGTGGCGGATGGGCGCGGCAATAAGCTTGAGCTCGGCCAGGGAGGCGCGGCGCCCGATGTCGTCCACGGCGTCATCCGTGCCGTAGAGCGCCTGTGAAGCGCCGAACTTCAGGTAGACGTCATCCACGTACCTGATGAGGGCACCGGTTTCATCTTCGCCGAGGAAGTCGCGCAGTTGGCCGCCGGTCTCCGCGGAGAGCACCAGCTTGCCGTCGCTGAAAGCCCCGGCGCCGCCGAGCCCGCAGACCAGGTTGCAGGGCGAGCATTTGATGCAGGAGCCGCCGTCATCCCTTACGGGGCAGAGCCGCTGGTCGATGTCTTTCCCCTTCTCGATGAGCAGGATAGACAGCTTTTTGGATTGGGCAAGCTCAAGGGCGGCGAAGATGCCCGCCGGGCCGCCGCCGACTATTATTACATCGTAGTACTTGCTGGCCATAATTAATTTTATACTCCCCGGATATTCTAACATTCAGCTTATAAAAGGTAAAAATCTTCATCTACAAACATGAGAACCAGCGTGATGTTCTAGAATTCTCTTCTAGAATGCATCGGCTTTGAATTGGCCCCGGCATATTATAAGAATTATGATACGAGGGCGAAACTGGGGAAAATTGACCTTTACCGGTAGCCGAACTATCATGGAGTAAGGCAAATTGATGGATGCAAACCTGGGGAAGATTATCAAGCAGCAGAGGCTAATGGTGTCCCTGACGCTTCAGGAACTGGCCGGCGTTTCCGGGGTCTCCGCCTCCCATCTCGGGCGCATCGAGCGGGGCGAGCGTTTTCCCTCGGCGAGGATTTTACGCAAGATTGCCCGGCCCCTGGGTTTTGATGAGGATGAGCTGTTCACCCTGGCCGGGTTCCTCTCCCCGCACGACTCGGGTATAGCCGAGAACAGCGCCGCCTACCGGGGCAAGCAGCTGGACCCCTACGTCGCCAAGATGCTGGGGGAAGAGCCCATCGAGGTCCAGCGCGCCGTCCTGGGTATCCTGACCATGTTGAAAAGCATCGCCAAGACCATCAACCGGGAGTCGCCCAAGTCCTGAGCCAGAAATAGCCGCAAAAATATGCTCTTCCGTACTTGATACGGAATCCAGGCGGGGTTAGTCTGGATTCCGGCTTTCGTCCGGAATCCTCTATACATAGATGGCTATCACCACCGCTTCTTTCGGGTTATGCTCGTCGAAGAATAATACCGCCGTCTTGCGTCCCGTTACCATCTCCGCCGACGGGACGTTACGCGCTACCGCAACGTTCTCCAGGTAGACCTTGTAGCTGCCGGCCAGCTGGACCGTCGCCGTGTAGCTGCCGGAATCGAAGCTTTTCAGGACGCCTTTTTTCAATCTCATGTCCGCCTCCTACGCTGATCCCAGTTTCATGCTCATCAGGTATTCAGCCCGCTCGGGCCGGTAGCTCAGGGTGATGCCGAGCACCCGCCTTTTCGCCGCCGCGAGTCCCGCCGCCGAATCGGTAATATCGATGACGTCGTACACCTGCTGCCCGCAGTTAACCGCCGCCAATATGGCGCCGTTCCGGGACTCTATTTCGGCCTGCCTCAGGTAAGCGTCGCCGCGCTGCTGGAGCTCCTCCAGCGTCCCCAGGTTCCGGTCCTCGAGCCGCGCCAGGCGGTCGCCGGCCATGCCGTCAATCTCGCTCCAGGCGAAGCCTTCTTTGAAGACGGCCTGCCCCGCCCCGGCGTCGTAGCCTTCCACCTGCACGCGGCTGAGCTCCCAGCCGCTCCGGCCGTAGCGGCCTTCGACAACCTGGTGGTCGCCGCCGTAGCTGTATGATGAGGCGTCCGCGGCCTGGGGATTGACGAGGAAGGCCTTCGCGCCTTCGATGAAAACAACGTCGGGTACGAAGGAGAGCAGTCGCGAAACCACCTCGTGCCCCCGGTCGCCGGGACTTATGGTGAAGTCTGGATACAGGCCGGCGGCAGCGGCGGACTCGGACCTGACCTCCAGCTTCAGGCCGCACCGGGCGAGCACGAAACCGAGCAGCGCCCTAACGGTCATTTCCTCCGAGCCCTTGTTCCAGCGGAACTGGTGCCGGGCCTGCCAGCGCCGCAGGGCTGCCCAGCCGTCATAGGCGTGCAGCACCAGCTTCGCTGTGCCGCCGGCGCGGATATGCTGGAGGGATTCGATGGTAAAGGACGGGCCGGCGCTCGTTTCGCCGCCCGCGGTGGTGATGTATCCCGGGGAAAAATCGAGCTGGCTGCCGATTTCGAGAGTTTCCAGGTTTCCCTGGCCGGGCGCGGCGTACCGCGCTTGATCGTTGTTGAGCTCAACCGTCAGCCTCCCGGTAGTTTCGTCCAGCTCCTGCTTCAGGCCGGTGACATCCTGGCTCAGGTCCAGGCTCTGCTCCGCCAGTCCGGCGCGCCAGACGCCGCGGGGACTGGTCAGCCAGCAGTAGTCGCCGGCATGGGCCAGGGCCAGGCCGTACTTCGACGACAGGTCGAACGGGACGGGTTCGCGCCAGGGATTATCGATGAACCGGGCTTCAGGCGCGGTGGCGGACCAGAAAGGGCGGTCATAGGGCTCGTTTCCGGCAAATTTCTCCACGAAGAAGCCGCGGAAGACATCCGGCTTATCGAGGAAGGGCTGGCGGAAATCGTAGTCGCCCCCGGCCGGCGCCGAAGCCAGCTCCTTTAGCGCCGACCAGCTTCCGGCCGGGACATCGGCGCCGTCGCCGTAGACCAGGCTCCAGACCTTGAAGTCGCCGCCGGCATCCAGCCCGGTAACCATGGTGTTCCAGTCGCCGTCGTAAAAGCAGTCCAGCCCGCTGAGCTCCCCGGTCGTCTTGTCCCAGGTCGATGACGCCTGCCAGGCGCCGCCGGCGTGCTTCTTGACGTACAGCGTCGCGCCGACGGCGTAGAAGAGGGCTAGGTCGCCGCCCGGCCGGTAAGCGGCGCCGATGCCCCCGACCGCGGTCGTCGGCGTGTAGTCGATGAGCTCCGGTGCGCCCCAGGTCGCCCCGTAGTCGGTGCTTTTCAGCCGCCGGATGCCCCGGTCGGACTTCACCCAGAAGATGGAGACCTGGGCGCCCAGCGACGCCGCCGCCACGGCCAGGGCGTTGTACTGGCCGGCGTACGTCCAGGCGCTGAAGTCGCTCCCGGGTGCGGGGTCGGCGACACGCTGGTAGTACAGCTTGTTGGCGTCGGCGGGCGGGGTGATGCGGGCACGGACGAGCGAGCCGTCGCCGGGCATGGTGACTCCGTGAAAATAGTCGTCTTCCGCGCCGGTATACAGCCGCTCCCATTTCAGCCTGACCGGGCCGTTCATGCGGTTCTTTGCCTCGACCTTCAGGTAAGGCGTCCGGCTGGACTGTTTCTGGGCGGCCAGCAGGGTCGAGCTCAGCGTCCTCATGGTCTTGCCTCCTTATCGTCCCCTTGCTGGCCGGGAACGTAGCCCGTGCCCCAGAAGAGGTGTCCGGCGACGTAGCCCAGGGCGAACACCAGGAGAAACCAGAATACCTGTTCCCAGAGCCAGTGTCCCAGCAAAGCCCCGCACGCCACCAGCCCGATGATCCACAGCCCCTCCAGGCGGTGCCAGGCGTCCCGGACGATGTAGGTCCACGGGCGGCCGCCGATGCGCGACCACAATATCCTATATATGCCCATGCCGTGACTCTCCTCCGCTTAAGCGGGACCGAAATCGGTAGATTTGGACACATGATGAGCCTGAGGCTGGTACAGGGTGCGCACCCGGACGCGGTGCCGTCTGCCCAGCCGCCGCAGTTCCCGCCGGAACGCCGCCAGCCTTGCCTCGCCCCATTTGAGGAACTTATCCGGCGCGGCCTCGCCGCCGGCGTTCACCTGGTTCACGGCATTCAGCGCCCACTCCAGGGCGGCGTAGCCCCCCGCCCCCACGGCAACCAGGTCTTCCAGCCGGGCGGGCAGGGTGGAGGTCGAGGCATCGAGGGTATGGAGCTTCCCGTAGTAGATGCCAGCGTTAGCGCCGTCCGGTACCTCGTCGCCGATAAGCGTCAGGCTCTCGCCCCAGACGGTAAAGGGCTGATAGCGCCGGGGGTACTTGTCCACCGGGTACTCCACGGCTTCGACCATGACGCGGCCGGTCAGCGTGGACAGGCTTAAGTACCTGGAACCGGCCGTGGTGGACAGGGTGGCTTTTTGCTCGTCCGGGACGTGCTCGGAGAAGTCTTTCACGGCGTGAGCGATGTGCCGGTCAAGCTCGTTATCGGTCCAGCGGTAGGCGGCGGAGTCCTCGTCATGCAGGTCGCGCCGCAGGATCGTCCTCATATCGGTCAGGTTCATGGTAATACCTCCTTATCCGGCGAGCGTCCGCAAGCACGGCGCTCCCTCGCCGTGGCGGCAGTCGTGCCAGTAATAGGCGCAGTCCGGCCCGTAAAGCAAGCGGGCTTCGGCCAGCATCTGGTCGCGTTCGCCCCCGGTATTTCCGGTAACGTCCAGGCTAACGAGGAGCTGCCGGCCCCGGTAAGGCTCCTCCGGGCCTTCAATATCGAGCAGTGTCAACATGCCATATCCTCCTTGTCGGATTTCTTTGGGGTCCGGCCGCTTAACGGTACCTTTTCCCGGTAGCCAGGTAATAGCGGCCTATCTCGGGAAGGGTCATCACCCGTTTCACGATAACGACCTCGCCGATCCAACCGTCCCAGAAACCGCCTCCGCCGTTGTTATAGGTGCCGATATTGACCGCGCTGGAGTTCCTGATAGAAGCGCTGAGGCTGCTCACCAGGGTAGTCACTTTTTCCGGGGCGGCGTCCAGGTACATCCTGACTCCTGACGGCTGGCTGTTGCCGGCATAGGTCACAGCGGCCAGGTGCCACGCGCCGTTATTGATGGTGGTTTCGCCGCGCACCTGGAGCCAGTTGTTGACCACGTTGTTGATCAGCTCCAGTCGTATCTGGAAACCGGGGCTGAGACTGATGCTCCAGCCCTGGTAGGCCGGGGCGGACTCTCCTTTCTGCTTGCTGATGACCACGTCGCCTGAAGCCGGGTTTTTGGGTTTAAGCCAGACCATGATGCTGAAAGGCTCGGTTCGTTCGAAGTCCAGCTGCCCCGGATTGCCCAGGGAGACATAGTCATCTATGCCGTCGAAAAACCGGCCGCGGCCGGGGTGCAGCGCGGAGCCGGTGGCCGTGCCGGGGTTGCCGTAGGCGGACCTCTCGGCGAGGCCGGTTCCGTCGAGCTGCCAGAGCGGCAGGTACAGGCCCGCCTGGCAGTCAGCCATCAGAGGTTTAGCTGCCACTGTAGGCCACCCTGACGTAGCTGCTGCCCTTGACCTTCGCCCGGCCCTGGGCGGCTTCGTCACACTGGATGATGAGCCTGACCTCGAAGGGGACAGAGTTAAAAGCGGCCACGGTCTTGAAGCGGCCGCTCCGGGTCTCCTCGACATAGGTCATGCCGATGTCGGCTTTGGTCACGGCGGGGTGCAGGTCTACCCAGGCGCCGCCCGCGTTCCTGGCCTGCCATTTGTAGGCGAGGTCGGCGGTCGCCGATGAGACGGCCTTGAAGGCGGCGGTCAGGCCGAACTCGACCTCCAGCACCTTGCCGAGCGCCGGCGGGCTGACACTGACGCTCTCGACCTCGACATCGACGCCGGCGCATTCTCAGACAGCCTCACGAAGAAAAAGGAGGGATAAACGATGGCTTTTGCAGACCCGGGAACAGGTAGAATAATCGAGAGCGGCGCAGGCGCCGTTCGCATCACCCTGGCGGAGGCGTGCCGGGCCGGGGACATCCTCGGCTACAGCTCCGGCTGGAAGCGCGCCCTGGCCACGGTGGGCACCGCCATACAGGGGAGGCTGGTGGCCGGGGAGGACGGCGCCAGCGGCGATGTCATTACCGCCTACCGGCGGGCGGTGGTCAGCAAGTACTCGGGCGGTACGCCGGGGATCCCGGTCTACGTGGCGGAAGGCACTGACTACGGTTATATAACCGAAACCAAGCCCGGCACCAACGGCGACTGCGACACCATTATCGGCTTCCTGGCCTCGGCCACCGCCGCCGCCCTCGAGCCCGGCTCAAGGGCAGATTCCCTGGCAACTTAATAATTCACCCTGAGGCTTGCCCGGTGCGTTATTGCGAGACCGTTCCGACCGGGCCGGAAGGCGAAGCCATCCCGGAGATGGCCGGGCTTCGCCCTCGCAATGACTCCACTCTGTGACAAAATCGCAACAGGAGGAAATAATAATGGTACCCGCGGTAATCGAACACTCGGAAAATCCCTTCGCCAGGGGCAGCCTGACATCAGACGGCATTCAGTGGTCGGCGGACGCGCTGGGCCCGCAGCCGGGCTTTGTCGGAGTCTTCCGCCGCCTCGACGGCGAAGGTGATGCCGGACATCAGGTAAGAGGTCAGCTTGTCGATGAAGGTCCGGGCATAGTTAAAGGTCAGGCGTCTTTCCCCCCGCCTCTCCCGTCCCTCCCAGTGCTGGCCGTGGTAGAAATCAAGCAGCCTCTGGTAGCCCCTGATGCGGTCCAGGTCCAGCCGGTTTAGCTGGGTCGCCAATGAGTTCATGATTCCCCCTCCGTCTTTTTTAGGCTGATCGCCGGCGGCAGCGCCTTCACCGTGTCTTTGAGGGCCCGCTGCACCGTTCGCTCGCTGACGCCGAACATCCGGGACAGCTCCTTCACCTTCTTCCCTTGTTCATGGAAAAGCGCCGCCATTTCCCGGTTGCGCAGCTTCTTCAGCCACTGCAGCGCGCCGCCGGGCTCTTCGTAAACGCAGTGCTTAAAGGGGCAATTAAGGCAGGAAGCTGCCAGTTGGCAGCCTTCGTCTTTATAGTGGCAGTACTCCGGCGGAAGGTCGGGTTCCGGGCTGTCATCCGGGCTTGTCAACTGGTCTCCGCTATTCCTGGTAAGCTCAAAGTCCGTCAGCGTCTCCTCAAACCAATTCGGTGCTATAATAGTACAAATGTTCTAATCAATCAACGGCCTTTTGTCGTTTCCTCCGGGTTCCTTGACAGCCTGAACCTTGCGGGCTATAATAGCCTCGAACAAAAGCGCCGGGGAGTGATTTGCGCTTTCAATTCCTTTACCGCCCCGTTCCCATTCACTTCGCCAGCCCGCATGATATTAATTTTAGGAAGGTAAGATGAGGCTAAAGCTCCGTTGGTTGCCGTCCGTAATGCTGCTTATCGCTTTGCTCGCGGCGGTCTTACCCGCGTCACCGGCTCACGCCGCGGCTGCCATAACCATCAGTACCACCACGGCCAAAATCGGCGATACCATCACCCTGACCGGCACCGGTTTCAACAAGAGCATCAATACGGAATGGTACGTCTCGGTATTTTTCTCCAACCAGTCGGCAAGCCTTCTCCAGAGGATCGATACCGATGTCACCTTCCACGCCACCGTCAGGGGCGCCGTCTTGACCGACGAGGACGGCGAATTCAACGAAACCTTCACCATCCCGGAAAGGCTGAACACCGGCGACCTTGGCTCCGGCGGCGCTTACCCCAGGGTGGTCAGCGGGGTCTACTACGTGTACGTTGCCTACTGGGCGCAGACTCAGCCGCCGACACTGGTCCCGGCCATCGTCGCCCTCGCTTCCATCAATATCACCGCTGGGAAGGTCACCCTGAACCCGGCCGCGGGCATAGCCGGCAGCCGGCTGACGGTCAAGGGCGAGGATTTTCTGCCCAACCAGTCAATCACCATCAAGTACGATGGCACCCCGGTAAATATCGAAGCCGGCGATACCAGTACTAACTCGTCCGGGGCCTTTTCCAGCACCATCTCGGCGCCGCCGAGCACCGCCGGGGCCCATAATATCGCGGCCAGCGTCGCCAGCGGCGAGGTGAGCGCCGCCTTCACCGTCCAGCCGTCGCTGACGGTCGACCCGCCAACCGGAGCCGCGGGCTCGACGGCGGTCATCAGCGGCAACGGTTTCGGCAAGACCAAGGTCGTCACACTGACTTTTGGCGGGAACGTCGTCGCGACCGTCCCGGCGTCCATCACCACTAACCTGCTGGGCAGCTTCCTGGCGACCTTTAACGTGCCCGCCGGCTTGCCCGGCGAGGTCGCAGTCTCGGCCACGGATACCGCGAACTCGGCTGCCGCCACGTTTACCGTTACCGCACCGCCTCCTCCCAGCCCTTCACCCTCGCCCAGCCCCAGCCCCTCGCCGAGTCCCTCGCCTTCCCCCACCCCTCCCCCGTCGCCAGCGGCCGCCATCAGCTCCCTGGTGGGCAAGGTCGGTTCCGAGATTAAGGTAAGCGGCGCCGGCTTCAAGGCCGGGAACATCGTCAGCATAAAGTTCGACGATACCGTGATCGCCACGGGAGCCGTCGACAGCAATGGCGCCTTCCTGGTGGCGTTCAAGGTGCCGGTCAGCAAGCGCGGCGAGCACTCGGTAAGCGCTAGCGACGGCGTCAATACTGAGAAGTTCGTGTTCCATGTCGAGGCCCCCGGTCTCGGCAGCCCGGTTCCCGTCTCGCCGGGCACTGGAAGCCAGGTTAAGAAGCCCTTTGCCTTCGACTGGACGGACGTCACCCCCGATATAAGTCCGGTAAAATATAACTTCCAGATAGCATCCGGCAAGGACTTCGCCGGCGGCGCGCTGGTCGTGAACAAGCAAAATTTAACGGATTCGGCGTACACCCTTACCGCTGACGAGGCCGGCAAGCTGACCGGCAAGGAGCCTTTCTACTGGCGGTCTCAGGCCGTGGACGGGGCCGGTAATGAAAGCGCCTGGAGCGCGCCCGCCGAGTTCACCGTGGAGTCCGGGTTCCCCGTGCCCTCCTGGGTGGTTTACGTGCTGGTCGCCCTAGGCGGGCTTGGCCTGCTGGTACTGGGCTTCTGGCTGGGGCGCCGGACGGCGTATTTCTAGAACTGGAAATTAGAGGCAGGCCGGCCTTGATCACGCTTGGTTGCCCCTTGCCGTGCGGGGCGCGTAGTCGCCCGCCGCTTCCACCAGCAGCGCCAGGCTCATCAGGTAGTCGTCGTGCCCCTCGCTCGGCTCGACAAAGAAGTTCATCGTCTGGCTGGGCCGGTAGTGGCTCCGGGCCTTCTCTATTTCCCGCCAGAACTCGCGGAATTCCGCCGAGCCGTCGGCGCGGTACATCTTCAGCCGCCCGGAGTTGACCGCCGCCAGCAGGTTGAAACCGAGCATCGACTTTGAAGGCTGGGTGAAGGTGAAAGGGACCACCCGGCCGCCCAGGGCTTCTCTCAGGAACGAAGCGACCGGCGCGCCGATGCCGGTAGCGTCAACCACCGCTTTACGGCAGCGCCAGACGTTCTTGAGGATGTCCACCATCTGCGGGTAAAGCTCGGCGTGCCGCCGTCCTGTCCAGTGGAAATGCTCCACGATATTTACCCGCGGCAGTTTGTTCACGTCATCGCAGATGGAATAATCGAGCTCGCCGACAGTTATCACGGTTGAGTCCTGGCGCGGCTTTGCGCCCCTCAGGCACGCGATGTCGCCTTCCTCAGCCTCGCCGGCCAGGTCGATTCCGGCCACGTAGACGCGCCCCGTTTCGGCGGTGTGCCGCCGGCTGTGGTCTCCCTGGAGCTGGCCGCGCTGTTGCCCGCTGAGAAAGCCGCCGCCCCCGTGGACCGGCAGAAGCCGGTATTGCGTCAGGAACAGGGGGTGGTTTTCCCCCAGCCGCTCCCGCTCCGAAAGCACGTAGGCGAGGTACTCCGGGTTATGCCTGGCCGCTTCCTCCCAATCGCAGCGGAAGTGCCGCCTGACCCCGTCCTTCCTCTCAAGCTCGAGGTTCGTCTGCTTGACTTGTTCGAGGAGGGTGCTGTCGTCCCAGGTCGTCCCGTACAGCACGCCGGTCACATTCGTGCTGGCGCCCATCGGCCTGAACTCCTTGGTGTACTTCTCCTGGCTCACATCCTGGGCTTCGTCCACCTCGAGCAGCAGGTGGGCCGTGTTGCCGACCACGTTCGCCGATTCATCCGCCGAGAGGAAGATGGCGCGCGCGCTGCCCATCCTGATGATGTAACCGAGCTCCGATACCCATATCCTCTCAAAACCGGCGTCGTTCAGCCGGTCCTTCAGGCGCATCATGGAGATTACCGTCTGCGGCTTGAAGGTCGGCGAGCACTTCACCAGGTTCCGCGGCTCCGCCATGAAAAGGGTCAGCAGCAGCAGCTCGAGCTGGGCGGAAAGCTCGTTCTTGCCGGCCTGCCGGGACATCTCCACGGTAAGGGTCAGCCCTTTCCGGCCGAAGACGCTGTCCAGCACCGCGGCGGCTATCTCCCTCTGGTAGGGCCGCAGCGGATGTATCGCCGGGCGGCTTGCCGGCTCACTTGCCACGGGCTACCCCGATGCCGACCCCCAGCGGCAGCGCGATATCCTTGAGGACGGTGGTTATCGCCTCCCTCAAGCCCTTCCTCTGCTCCCGGGTTATCTTGAACCTGGTCCGGATTAGTCTCTCCAGGGCGTTGGTAGCCTCGACCAGCAGCCGGACATTTTTCGGGTCGTCCCCCAGGATGGACTTTATCTTGACCCGGAGCAGCGCGATCTCCTCGTCAATGCCGTTGACGTCGGCGGCCAACTCCAGGTCCAGCGCCTCCGCCTCGTCCAGCACCCTGGCATAGAAGCTACCGCTGGGGCGTTTCTTTGCTCTGGCTTTTTTTGGCGGCATCTGGCCTGTCTCCTTTGTTCAAAGTCCTGACGGTCGCCAGCACGATGGCGTAAGCCGCCAGGTCCCACCTTCCCCGCTCCAGGGCTAGCCGCAGCAGCGTCATCTGACATCCCTCCCTCAAATTTACCAGGATATTAGCACAATAGTTCTGTCAGCGCCATCCCTTTTTGTCGTCCCGGCCGGTTCTGCTATAATGAAAGCGCCAGCGAGACGTCAATTCGAAAGGTTAGAGAGTGAGCGCTACCCGGCAGCTTTACGAGCTAAACGAGCTGGATGCCCAGGTAAGACTCCTGGAACAGTCTCTGGCTGAAAAACTGAAACAGGTCGGCGAGAGCCAGGCGCTCATCGACGCGCGCGGCGAGCTGGCGTCCACCCTCATGACGCTCGATGAGCTCAAGAAGAAGCAGCGTTCCGTGGAAACCGACGCCGATGACCTCACGGTGAAAATCAAAGCCTGCGAGAACGATCTCTACAGCGGCCGCATCCGGAACCCCAAGGAGCTCAGCAGCTTGCAGCATGAGGTTTCCCTGCTGAAATCGCGCCGTGATGAGCTCGATACCCGGGCCCTGGGCCTGTTGGAGCGGGTGGAAGCCACTGAAAAAGCCGTCGTGGCCGCCCGGAAGCACTTCGCGCGGGTGGAGACGGCGTGGCGCGCCCAGCAGTCCCGTCTGACCGGCGAGATACAGCAGGCCCGGCAGAAGCTCGATAGCTTGAAAAAGGAGCGGCAGTCCCGCGTCAGGCAGGTGCTGGCCGATGCCCTCAGCCTTTACGAGAACCTCAGGACGCAAAAAGGTCATGCCGTGTCCCGGGTAGAGCAGGGCATCTGTTCCAGCTGCCGCATATCGCTTTCTTCCAGCCAGGTACAGCAGGCCAGGGGCGGCAACCTGGTGCAGTGCGGAAGCTGCGGGCGCATCCTCTTCCTGCCATGAAAGCCTGTAAAGATGAGGCTAAAATGTCATTCCGGGACCAGGGTTGTCGTGCTGAGTGTTTGTGAAGAAACGGCGTTAATCATGTTCCTTCTTCCGCCCTCACCTTAGTCCTCTTCCGCGGGTAGAAGAAATATTTTGAGATTTCCTCATCTGTTCACAAGCTCTGAGCCGCGAAGCATCAGGCTGGCCCCCCTGATTTAAGGAATACGGGTAAGGGGCTTCTGGATACCGGCTTTCATCTCGGTATGGCAAGAAGCCGGGATTACACCTTCTTCCTTCTCTTTCCCGTGTTCAATAACTTGACAATAATCTGTCAAAGCGGTACACTTGAAACGGTCAAGTAGACCGGGTGGCCGCTCCTGTGAAGGAGAGGAAAGTCCGAGCTCCCCCAGGCAGGACACTGGGTAACGCCCAGAAGGGGCAACCCTATGGAAAGTGCCACAGAAACATACCGCCCCGCCGCAAGGCAGGGTAAGGGTGAAATGGTGAGGTAAGAGCTCACCGGCGCGCCGGGTGACCGGCCGGCCGCGGCAAACCCTGTCCGGAGCAAGACCGAATAGAGGGACAAATGGGAAGCCTGGTCCCGTCCCCGGGTTGGTCGCATGACCCTGCCAGTAATGGCAGGGCTAGATAGATGGTCACCGTCCTTCTGCGGAAGGATACAGAACTCGGCTTACAGGTTTACTTGACCGCATACGTTAGCCGGTTTTTATCTCGGGGCCGTTTTCGGGGTTTATGCGGATATAGGCGATATCCCGGCCGAAGACCGCCGCGAGCAGCCAGTCCACCACGATCCTTATCCGGTTGTTCTTGCCCGTAACCAGCAGGGAGTAAGCCGCCAGCCAGATCAATCGCGCCGGCAGCCCGTAGACCCGCAGCCCGCGGTAGCGGAACACCGCTTTGGATGAACCAAGCGAGACGATCTCCGCGTTGTTGGAGTAACGGTATTCCCGCCTGTCCCTTCCCCGGATCTCCGCCAGGATGTTGTGGGCCACGACCCGCGCCTGGCGTACGGCCGTGTGGGCGCGGGGCGGTATCGGCTGGCCGGAAAGCGGGTCCGGGAAGTGCGCGCAGTCGCCCAGCGCGTACACCCCCGGCGCGGAGGGCACTTCCAGGTAATCATTTACGATGACGCGCCCGATGCCGTCTTTTTCCGCCGCAATCTCGGCGATGCGGGGATTGGACACCACCCCGGCCACCCAGATGACGGTGCTGGTCGGTATCTTTTCCCTGTTATTGATGACCACGATGTCTTCCCAGACCCTGGTCAGCCTTGATTTCAGCCTGACCTCGATACCCATCTCGCGGAGATGCTTCATCGCATAAGCCCCCAGCCGAGTGTGCAGATCGGCGATTATCTTGGGCTCGGCCTCGACCAGTATTATCCGGACCTCGTCAGGTCGAACGGTCCGGTAAAACCGCAGCAGGCTCCGGAAGAGATAGTCCCTGAGCTCGGTTACCAGTTGCACGCCGGTGTAGCCCGCCCCGGCCACCACGAAGGTAAGCAGTTGCCGCCGCCTTTCGGGATCGCTTTCCGAGTAAGCCCGCTCCAGCACGCCGATGATATGGTTTCTTATTAGTATCGAGTCGCGCAGGGATTTCAGGGTGAACAGGTTTTTACCGGCGTAGTTGAGTCCGGCCATGTTGGTCACGCTGCCCAGCGCCAGCACGAGATAGTCGTAATCAAGCTTGCCGGCGGTCGTCATCACGGTACGCTCCTTGAGGTCTATCCGCTCGACGCTGGCGTGGACGAAGTTGAAACGGTCGCGCCAGTGCAGCCTCCGTAGTGGATAGGCGATATGCCGGCTCTCCACCCGCCCCATCGCCGCCTCGTGCAGGAGCGGCGCGAACAGGAAAAAATTTTCGTCGCTGACCATCGTGGTCTCGACGTTCTCGTTCCGGTTCAGCGACGGTACCAACTGGCGCAGCACGTACGCCCCCCCGAACCCGCTCCCCAGTATCAACACCTTTTTATGCCCGATATGGAGCTTGCGCGAGCCCTTGCGCCCTTTTTCCGCCAAGCCGCCCATGGCTTCCAGGGCCGCCGCCGCCCAGAACCTCGCCAGCGACGCCGGGTTCAACACCATCCACGCGATGCTCCGGTAGCTATAGCTGCCCGTGAACATGCCCCAGGTGGCCCGGGTAAAGGGCTGCCGTCCCCGGCCGTTCTGCTCGTCGGCGATAAGCCGCTGTACCGCCCGCAGCGACAAGCGGGAGTCCTTGACCAGGCCATTCATCCGGAAAAGGAGCCGGCCCCAGCGGTTGTCCCGGTCTATCCCCTGGCAAAACGGCTGGTAATGAGACCGGAAATCGTCCGCGGCTATCCCCCGCCGCACCGCGGTCCGCGCCGCCTCGCGGGCGGTTAACAACGATGAGCCGATGCCGTCTTTATACAAACGGGAGACCACGGCGTCCCCTACGGCCACAAAACCGCGGGCGTAATAGTTCCGGGCAGAGCTGACCACCGCCCTGGGGCGGCAGCCGCAGGCACTGGTGTAGTTATCGCCCAGCACACCGCGCACCGTGCTATTCCTGAGGAAGTCCTTCACCGTCAACGCCCGCTCTCCCCGGCTCAGCACCGATACGTTGACAAAAGCCCCCTTCGGCACCAGCGTGCCGAATATCAGGCTGGAATGCGGCACCAGGAAGGCGTGGGCCGAATTCCCCAGCAGCGACTTTACCTGCCCGTCGCCGACATACAGCTCATCCTGGGACATCGTCCGCGTGCGCGGCGGCTGGTACGCCAGCCCGCTGACGGGCACGCGACCCGCCCCCGACGCCAGCACCACCAGGTCGAATTCCATGACTTCTCCTGATACCCGTAACGAGGGGCGCCCTTCCAGGTAGATGTGCTCGACAGCCTGCTTGACGACCCGCGTCCCCCTCTTCTCCGCCTCGCCCAGCAGCCAGCCGTCGAAGCTGATGCTCGCGTCAAAGTCCGAAAGCCGGGGGCCGCGCGCCCGGTAGACGCTGACTATCTGGATATTTTCCGGGTTGCTGATGGCGATCGAGGTATGACCGCTGTGGACCGTGTAATGGTCAATCTTGCTCCGGATGATCGCCTCGGGCAGCTCCAGACCGAGCTCGGGCAGGTTTTTCAGAAGCGACAGCGACAACAGTCCGGCGCAGCCCTTGCAGCCCTTGACCCCCGCCTCGCAGAAGTCCCGCTGCTGGTAGATGGTCACCTCGGGCCTTATCCCGGCCTTTGCCGCGTAATGCAGCAGGTAAAGGGCGAAAAAGCTGCCCGCCGGCCCGCCGCCGACAACGCCGATCCTGGAACCATTATCTAATTTGAGCGGATGGGACATACGCCTTTCAACCGGCTGGTCATGTTCTGGATAGACTATTTTACAATAAACTAGCCTGCCAGGGAAACAGGAGGGATAGCGTCGAGGTTAATACTTGGGCCGGAACCACTGCCGGTTGTGTTGCTAAACGGGCTTAGGTGTGCCGTTTGTAGCAGATTTGCGGGCCACGCCCCCCGGCGCGCGGCGTATTTTCGGGCGGGTATGCCCCGGGGAGCGGCGGCGTGCCCCGGGTTTATGCCGGTGTATCCGTCCTGGACGGCAGGGAAATCACCGCCCGGCCCTTGCTCGTGCGCTCCCCCTTCTCCCGGTTCTCGATCCAGAACTCGCACTCGGCGTAGTTCGCGCCGTCAAGCGCGTATTTCCGGTCAACCACCGCCCTTATCACCAGGGTGTTCCCCACCCGGTCCACGCCCCGGAACTGCCCGCTGAGCTTCTTTAAAAAACCCCGCGCCCCGTACCAGTCGGAGAAGAAACGGTCTACCAGCGCCATCTTCAGCGGAGCCATGACGATAGGGTAGTCCAGCCCGCGGAACCTGGCCGCTTCGATGTCATGGTGTATCGGCGAGAGGTCGCCGGAGCCCGAGGCGAACTTGACGACCATCGTCATGCCCACCTTCTCCTCCTGGGAAGGCAGTTCCAGGCCCGGGCTAACATCCTCGAAGTAAATCTGTTCTGTCACCTGAACCTCCGCTCCCGGTTAGTCGAAGAAAAAAAAGTGCAGCTTCTCCTCGCAGACGAGCTCGCCGCGCTGGTTGGTAATGGTGGTGGTGGCGGTGGCGTGGATCGCCGGCCCGGTCTTGATTCTCTTTTCGCTGATTTCGGTCAGCTCTCGCTTGTAGGTGAGCACGTCGCCGGGGCGGATGGGGGTGAAGAACTCGATATCCTCGCCGATGTCGAGGCCCCGCGCCGTCCCGAACAGCTTCATCAGTTCGTCCACCTCGGGGTTGTCGGTGCCGAAGGGCACCGGCAGCAGCGTTCCCCGGGCGATGTGGAAAGGGGCGTAGAAAAAGGTCGGCGGGGCGATCATGCCGCCGTAAGGCCCCGTCCGCGCCTGGTCGCTGTCCTTATAAAGGGGGTTCATGTTGGCGGTCGCCTCGCAATAGCGCTCGATCTGCGATTTCTCCACCGGCCGTACCTTCCCGGCCTGGTCCATCAGCTGGCGCCCCAGCAGGGCTTTAATCCGGTCTGTCAGCAGGCTCTCGCTCATCGCTTCGCTCCCAGGTCAAATCTTCTTCAGCACCGTGCCGCGCATCCGCCGGACGACCTCGTCGACAGTGAAGAAGCCGTCCTCTTTCTCGATGAGGTCCTTCTCCCCGGGGTCGGTGTACAGGCTTACCTTGTTCCCCCGGATACGGAAGACCTGGCCGCTGATGTCCCGGGCTGCCTCGCTGGCCAGGTAAACGATGAAAGCGGCCCCGGACTCCGGCGGCGGCGGTTCCAGCAGGCTGAATTTCGTGTCTTTGGCTGTCGCGCCGAGCTCGTAGCGCATCTTGTTCCAGGTCAGGGCCTCGTCGCTTAGCGTCATGCGGGTCGCGGCCACCGGCGCGTAGGCGTTGCAGGTCACGCCGTCCCGCGCCATGTCCATGGCGGCGCACTTGGTCAGCGAGACCACTCCGCCCTTCGCCGCCGCGTAGTCGGCGCCCCCCATCGTCCCCAGGAAGGCGGGTGAGATGGTGTTGATGATGCGGCCGTATTTCTGCGCCCGCATGACCTCGACAGCGTGCCTCATGGTGTTGAAGGTGCCTTTCAGGGACGAGTCAATCGTCCTGTCCCACTCGTCCTCCGATATTTCCCAGACCCACTTGCGCAGGATGGTGCCGGCGTTGTTCACCAGGATGTCCAGCCGCCCGAAGCTGTCGACCGCGGTAACCACCATCCGGCGGGCCGTCTCGAACTCCGAGACGTCGCCGTAAAACGGCACGGCCCGGCCGCCCGCCTCCGTAATCTCCCGGGCGGCCGATCCCGCATCGCCCCCGGCCGTCCCCGGCTTGCGGTTATTGGTCACCACCGCCGCCCCTTCCTTGGCCAGGGCGACGGCGATGGCCTTGCCGATGCCCTGGCCGGAGCCGGTAACGATAGCCGTTTTTCCCTCTAACAGACCTGTCATGTCGCCCTCCCCCATTATCCCCGACGATTAATCACCCTATGGCTGGCATTGTGCCGCAATTCAATCCCCGCCCCATCGACGGGAGGGTCAGGATGATGGCGTTAGTCCTTCAGCAGGTTCCGGGCGATGACCCACTCCAGGAGCTCGGTGCCGCCTTCACCGATGGTATAGAGCCGCACGTCCCGGTACATCATCTCCAGGGGCAGGTCCCGCGTGTAGCCCAGACCGCCGTGGATCTGCATGGCGTCGTTGATGATGCGCACCGCCCGCTCGGTGGCGAAGGCCTTGATCATCATCGCCTTGACGTTGATGTCCTTCCCCTCGTCGGCGTCCGTGGCCGCGTCCCAGATCATCAGCCTGGAGGCGTAGATGTCTTCTTCAGCGTGGGTGATCATGTTCTGGATCGTCTGCCGGCGGGCAAGCGGCTCGCCGAAGGTAACCCTTTTCTTGGCGTAATCCTTCGCCATCTTCAGCGCCCGCTGGGCGACGCCGATGCAGGTAGCGGCGCACTCGATGCGCGTGGCGCCCAGCTCTGAGGCGGCGACCTCAAGGCCGTGGCCTGCCTCGCCGAAGAGGTTCTCCGCGGGCACCCGGCAATCGTTAAGCTCGACCTCGTACGAGTGCAGGCTCCGGCGGCCCATCAGCGGTATCTGCCGTACCAGTTTAAGTCCGGGGTTGTTCCGTTCCACGATAAAGCAGCTTATGCCGCCCTTGCGCCTTTTCTCCCAGTCGGAAACTGCCAGCACCAGCCCGAAGTGGGAAACGTCGATGGCCGTGACATAGGTCTTCCGGCCGTTTAATACCCACGAGTTGCCGTCCTTCACCGCCCTGGTCTCGATAGCCCCCAGGTCGGAGCCGGCATTAGGCTCGGTGAGCGCCATGAAGCATTCCTGCTCGCCGCGAAGCACGGGCAGGAAATACTTGTCTATCTGCTGCCTGGTCGCGTGGGCAAACTCGCCGCCCTTGCCCATGCCGGAACGCGGGCCGCCGACGATGCCCCCCGTCAGCCCCACCGCGATGCTTACCTGGCCCAGCTCCTCGCAGGCCAGCACCCGGCCCAGGGTGTTCACCCCGCCGCCGCCGTACTCCCTGGGCATCGTGTAGTTCCACAGACCCAGCGCCACCGCCTTTTTCTTCAGCGGCAGCCGGATATCGTCCGGGAACTCGTCCGTGGTTTCTACCTGCTTTTCTACGGGCAGCAGCTCCTCCTGGACGAACTTTCTGACCGTTGCCTGCAGCATTTTCAGGTCTTCAGGTATCGGGAAACCCATGTCTCTATCCTCCTTTATATGTTTTGTGGCGGTGCTTCAAGGCGGGGAATTCCAGGCTAGTATTTCCCTCTGGCAGGAAGCCGGAAAGACAAATAATCTGTCAACCTCAGCCATTAAATTAGACTATCAGGGGATGTCGTGTCAAGTAAGCAAGCACCATCTTATTGCTCAATCCTGGTTGCTGTCAGACTTGCCTCACCCCAAACCCCTCTCCATCCTGTAACTTTGGTGCCGCGCAAAGCTATGTATGGATAGAGAGGGGAGTTAGGAAGCGAGGGGGCGAAGCCATCTCGCCAATACTCTCCCCCGCTCCATGTTTGGGAGTAATGATATGGTCTAATACAACGGACACCAAAAGAAGAGGGATATAATGGGATGTATAGGAGTTGTTCGAAATGAGCGCAAGAAAACAATTCACGAA
>JACPQH010000022.1 GCA_016190585.1 Chloroflexota bacterium
CCTGCGCGCCGTCCAGGCCCTGAGGAAAAAGAAGAGCGAGCAGCGCATCCCCATCGGCCAGGCGCTCCCGCTGGTTGAAGTCATCCTGGAACAGCTCCGAAACGTGCCGGGTCTGAAGAACCTGGCGGCGGCCGGCAGCCTGCGCCGTTTTCAAGAGACCGTCGGCGACATCGACCTCATGGGCACGGCTGATGACCCGGCGGCGGTAATCAGCGCCTTCACTGGGCTGCCCCAGGTCAAGCAGGTGCTGGGCCGCGGCACGACCAAGGCCAGCGTCATCGCCGACGCCGACCTCAAGGTTGACCTGAGGCTCGTCGAGCATGACGCCTTCGGCTCCCTGCTCCAGTATTTCACCGGGAGCAAGCAGCACAACATCAACCTGCGTGAGCGCGCGCGCCGCCTGGGACTGAGCCTATCCGAATATGGCATCACCGTCCTGGACTCGGGCAAACTGGAGAAGTTCGCCACGGAGGAAGGCTTCTACACCCGGCAGGGCCTGGACTGGATCCCCCCGGAAATACGCGAAGGCGGTCCGGAGATAGAGCTCGCCGAGCGGCGCGGCCTGCCCCGCCTCATCGAGCCGGCCGACATCAGGGGCGACCTTCATGTGCACACCGACTGGAGTGACGGCCGGAACTCGATCGCGGAGATGGCGCGGGCCGCCTGCGACCGGGGCTACGAGTACATCGGCATCGCCGATCACACCTTCGGCCGGGGCATCGCCCGCGGCCTGGACGCCGCGCGCCTGGAGAAGCAGACCGAGACGATTACCCGCCTGAACCAGGAACCGGGCGGCATCCGCATCCTGAGCGGGTCCGAGGTGGACATCCGGGCCGACGGCGCCCTCGACCTGCCTGATGACATCCTGGCCCGGCTTGATTTTGTCATCGCTGGCGTGCACTCGAGCCTTAACCAGAGCCAGGAGAAGATTACCGAACGTCTAATCAAGGCCCTGGCAAACCCTCACGTTGATATCCTGGCGCACCCCACGGGACGTCAGCTACCCGACCGCGAGCCGTCCGCCATTGACATGGAGACGCTCTTCCGCGCCGCCGCCCGGAACCGGACCATACTCGAGATTAACGCCATGCCCAACCGGCTCGACCTGAAGGACACCCACGTCATGCGCGCGCGTGAGCTCGGCGTCAAACTCATCATTAGCACTGACTCCCATGGCGCCGAGCAGCTCGGGACACTGCGCTTCGGGACCGGGGTGGCGCGGCGCGCCTGGTGCCGGCGTCAGGACATCGTCAACACCTGGCCGGTCGACGACCTCCTGGCCTACCTGAGGGAGCGGTCGGAAAGATGACCAGCGACCAGATAACGTATACCGCCAGGTCGCCGGAAGACGCCGAGGCCATCGCCCACCTCGAGCGGGCCATCGCCGCGGGCAAGAACTGGTATATCGCCCTGCTCGAGGCCATGGGGCTGTGGGGCAGCACGGAGGAGTGCTACCGGGGACGCGATTACCGCTACCTGATTGACGGCGAGGCCTTCGACTGGCTGCTGCTGGCGGAGCGCCTGTGCCAGACTATCAACGACAGCCTGCCCGGGAACCCGGAGCGGGAAGCCCTGGTCTTCCAGGGCAAGCCGCCTTTACGCCTGTCCACCGCCGAGCTGAAAAAACTCATCGGCGCCGCCAAGTACCGGCAGTACCTGAACTACTTCTACGGTGTCACCCTGGAAGGCCTGCTGTACCACGCCGTGTACGAGGAGGTCCAGAAGGAATGGCACCTCCTCTGGGCCAGCAAGGAGCCGGAGGCCGTGGAGGAGACCTACCGCCGGATTTACGGCCTGGGCAAGACCGAGATGCTGCGGCGCTACCACCGGGACAAAGGCTCCGGCCCACCCCGGACGATGAGCCTCACCCAGCTTAAAGAGTTCACCTACTGGCTTTTCAAGTACCGGATCGAGCACTGCGAGAAGGCCAAGGTCGCCAGCGATACCCGCAAGACGCTCAATTACCTGAAGCGCCAGTGGCGCAAGGGCGGCCTCTTCGGGGTGCTGGCCACCGACGAACCCGCGGAATCCGAGTAGCCGCCTTGCTTTCCCTTAAACTGAACGAGTACACACAGCCTTGCGATGCCTCCCCTGGAATGATAGAATAGGTTTGGGCCGCTAGCTCAACTGGTAGAGCAGCTGACTCTTAATCAGCAGGTTCAGAGTTCGAGACTCTGGCGGCTCATTTTATCGCTTCCGATACCGATTGCCGGAAATATCTTTACCTCTCTCCGAAGCTGCCTGGTTCGCGGCGCCGCGCCTCCCCATTTACTTATTCCGGGCGAGACTTTATAATTTAGAGGTTGTCCCGCCAGACAACAGGGGGAAATGCTCAATTCATCATCCCAGTATCCTTTAATGAAGCTCGGCATAGACATCGGTTCCGTATCAGCCAAGGTAGTTGTCATCGACGGGGCCGATAACATAATCGAAACGCACTACGTCCGCACCCGGGGCCAGCCAGTCGAGACGATCCTCGCGATTTTGAAAGACGTCGGCTCGCGGTTCCCGCCGGCGGGCTTCACGGTGGCCGGGGCCACCGGCACGGGCGGGGAGCTTATCTGCCGGCTGCTGGGTATCCCGTTCATCAACGAAATCATCGCCCAGGCGGCCGGCGCCACCCGCTTCCACCCGGAAGTCAGGAGCATCATCGAGATCGGCGGCCAGGACTCCAAGCTGATTATCCTGGGCAGCGCGTCCCCCGGCCAGCCGCCCAGGGTAACCGATTTCGCCATTAACGGGGCCTGTGCCGCCGGCACCGGCTCTTTCCTCGACCAGCAGGCGTCCCGCATGGGCATCTCCATCGAAGACCTGGGCGTGATGGCCCTTGAGTCCGAAAACCCGCCCCGGGTGGCCGGGCGCTGCAGCGTCTTTGCCAAGACGGACATGATCCACCTCCAGCAGGTCGGGACGCCCATGGCCGACATCGTGGCCGGGCTGTGTTTCGCCATGGTGCGCACCTTCAAGGGACAGGTGGCGCGGGGCCGCAAACTGGACACCCCGCTGTCTTTCCAGGGCGGCGTCGCCGCCAACAAGGGTATCCGGCGGGCCGTCCTCGAGGTGCTGGAGCTGCAAGAGACCGAGATGATCGTGCCGGAGCATTTTACCGTGCTGGGGGCGTTGGGAGCGGCCCTGGTCGCCGCCGAAAGGGCGCTGAAATCCGGTAAAACCTCCGGCCTGCCCCCGGACGCCGTCCGGCGGATAGAGGACTACATCGCGCGGCGGGAGTACAGGTTCACCAGCCTGCCGCCGCTCAAGGGTGACGACTATCCTATCTTCACCGAGCCGGTACGCCAGGACATCCCGCCGGGGACCGAGGTCTACGTCGGCGTGGACATCGGCTCGATCAGCACCAACGTCGTGGTGCTGGACCGCGAGAACAATGTCCTGGCGCGGCGCTACCTGCTGACCGCCGGCAAGCCCATCGAGGCCGTCAGGCAGGGCCTGTACGAGGTCTGGCAGGAGCTCGGCGACCGGGTGGTCGTCAAGGGGGCCGGCTCGACCGGCTCGGGGCGCTACATGACCGGCGAGTTCTTCGGCGCCGACGCCATCCGCAACGAGATTACCAGCCACGCCCGGGCCGCCAGCTTCGTCTGCCCCGAAGCCGATACCATCTTCGAGATCGGCGGGCAGGACGCCAAGTTCATCAGCCTCCAGGGCGGCACCATCGTGGACTTCGCCATGAACAAGGTCTGCGCCGCCGGCACCGGCTCCTTCCTCGAAGAGCAGGCCGAGAAGCTGGGCATCAACATCAAGGAAGAGTTCGGCAAGCTCGCCCTGGCCTCCAGACAGCCCCTCGACCTCGGGGAGCGATGCACCGTCTTCATGGAATCCCAGCTAAACTACCACAAGCAGAAAGGGGCCAAGAAGGAAGACATGGTCGCCGGCCTGGCTTACTCGGTGGTCAAGAACTACATCACCCGGGTGGTCGAGGACCGGCGCATCGGCGACAATATCCTTTTCCAGGGCGGCGTGGCCTACAACCGTGGCGAGAAGGCCGCGTTTGAGGCCGTGCTCGGCAAGAAAGTCAAGGTGCCGCCGCAGCACGACATCCTTGGCGCCATCGGCGTGGCCATGCTGGCCCGCGAGGAGGTCGAGCGCACCGGTCAGGCGTCGCGCTTCCGGGGTTTCGACCTGCGCGACCGCCGGTACCAGCTCTCCTCCTTTGAGTGCCGCAGCTGCCCGAACCTGTGCGAGATTCACAAGGTGGTCTTCGAGGGGAAATCGCCCCTCTTCTACGGGGCGCGCTGCGACAAGTTCGACAGCCCCGAGAAGCAGGCGCGCAAGAAAGCCTCCCGGATACCGCGACTTTTCGAGGAGCGCCAGCAGGCCCTGATGCAGTCCTATCCAAAGGACGCCCCGGACCAGCCCAACGGCCAGACGGTGGGCATCCCGCGGGTGCTGTTCTTCCACGAGCTCTTCCCGCTCTGGAAGGCTTTTTTCACCGAGCTCGGCTTCCAGATTGTCCTCTCCGACCCCACCAGCCGGTTCATCATCCGCAAGGGGGTGGAGAATGTCATCGAGGAGCCCTGCCTGCCCATCAAGATGGCGCACGGCCATATCCTCAACCTCCTGGAGAAGAAACCGGATTTCGTTTTCCTGCCGGTGCAGTCCACCATGGAGAAGTATGAAGACTTCGCCAAGTCATGGAACTGCCCGCTGACGCAGAGCCTGCCTTTCCTGATAAACAGCTCCGTCCGCATCCGGGAAGCCCTCGGCGCCAACGGCCGTCCCACGGTGCTCCGGCCCGTGATTCACGCCGACCGCGGCCGGGACTGGCTGAGGCGGGTGCTGACGCGGCTGGCGCGGCAGATGGGCGCCGCGCCGCGGGCCGAAACAGCCGTCAGCCGCGCCTTTGCCGCCCACGATGCCTTCGAAGGCTGGGCGCAGCGGCGCGGCGAAGAGGTCCTCCGGTCGCTGGGACCAGATGAGAAGGCCCTCGTGATAATCGGGCGGGTCTACAACACCTGCGACCCCGAGCTGACACTGGACCTGCCGGAAAAACTCCGCGACATGGACATCACCGCCATCCCGCTGGACCTCCTGCCCCTCAAGTCCCTGGCGCGGGAGATAAATCCCGACCACCCCAACATGTACTGGAAATCCGGCCAGAAGATCCTCGGCGCCGCGCGGCTGATAGCCCGCGACCCGCGCCTCTTCGGTCTTTATATCACCAACTTCGCCTGCGGTCCGGATTCCTACCTCCTGAAGTTTTTCAGCAAGGAGATCGAGGGCAAGCCCTTCCTCACCATCGAGATTGACGAGCACTCCGCCGACGCCGGCGTCATGACCCGGTGCGAGGCCTTCATTGATACCATCCGGCACGCCAATACGCGGGGCGCCCGGAAAACCATCGAGGTCTTCAGCATCAGCCAGAGCCTGGCTAACCGCAAGCGCATCTACCTGCCGTACATGATAGATCACGGCTACGTGCTGGCCGCCGCCATGCGGCACTGCGGCGTCGAGGCCGAGGCGCTGCCGCCATCGGACGAGCAGACGCTGGATATCGGCCGGAAATACACCACGGGCAAGGAATGCTACCCCAGCATCATCACCACCGGCGACATCGTGAAAAAGACCATGGCGCCGGACTTCAACCCGGACCAGGCGGCCTTCTTCATGCCCGGCGCCAGCGGGCCGTGCCGTTTCGGGCAGTATAACCGGCTGCACCGCATCGTGCTGGACGAGCTCGGTTTACCGCAGGTGCCGATGCTCGTCTTCGACCAGACCAGGAGCTTCCACCAGCACATGGCCGCCCTGGGCAACGGCTTTCGCCTCCGGGCCTGGCGCGCCATCACCATCGTTGACCTGATGCAGAAGATGCTGCTGGAGAGGCGGCCTTACGAGGTCAACAAAGGCGAGACCGATACCGTCTACAACGCCGGCCTGGAAAACCTGGTCAGGGTTATCGAGCAGCAGGGCGACGGCCTGATACCGGCGGCGCGGGAGATTCGGGCGGCCTTTGACGGCGTCAAGCTGGACCGGGGCCTGCGCAAACCGCGTATCGGCATCGTGGGCGAGATCTTCGTGCGGAGCAACTCCTTCGCCAATGATTTCGTGGTCCACAAGCTGGAAGCCCTGGGCGCCCAGTGCGCCGTGCCGCCGCTGGAGGAGTGGATGGACTACATCGATTTCCAGCGGAAACGGCGCTTCCGCTTGCGCCACGAGGGCGGCTGGCGGGACTGGGCGAAGCAGGCGCTGACCGAGGTCGTCCAGGAGAGGGCCGCCGAGCCGCTGCGCCGGGAGTTTGACGGGGCCGTCGAGCACTTCGGCCGCGAGCTGCCCACCGGCCAGATACTGGCGCGCGGCCGCCGCTACCTCTCGCCGGCGGTCGAGGGCGAGGCCATCCTAAGCATGGGGCGCATGGTAGAGTACGCCGAGCATGGCTTTGACGGCGTCGTGAACGTCATCCCTTTCGGCTGTATGCCCGGCACCATCGCCGGCATCCTCCTGCACCAGTTCCGCAATGATTACGGCCTGCCGGTGTTCACCATGGTGGTGGAGGGTACCAAGGATGCCGGCCAGGACATCCGGCTCGAGGCCTTTTTTCACCAGTGCGCCGACCGCCTGCGGGCGGCCGGGACGGCGCACCCGGGGACGCGTTAGGGCAAAATCCCCGGGCGCCTCCGCGCGCTCGTAAAATTACGTAAATCTGGAAAGCCAATTACGTATCATTCCGTATATCGCGCCTTAAGTGTGCCCTGTTAGGATAGTAAAAGCGCCCACGGCCTTTAGTATGATAACCTGGAAAAAGATCTTAATTTTCATCTTGCCCTTGTTTATCCTATCAGCCTGTACGCCCCCGGTGACCCCGGCGGATATCAGCCTGAGCCAGGCCATCGCCCTGTCTAAAAGCGGCAACATCCGGCGGGTGGTGATCGACCCGGGGCGGGGACAGATGACCATCACCGCCGCGGTTACCGGCGCGCCGCTCCTAATAACCGGCGAGCGCGGCACGCAGATCACCGTGGTCGACGGCGACAGGCTGATCGCCGATATCGATGGCCTGGGCATCAGCGACCTCCAGTCGCTCGGCTTCGTCCTGCCCGCCGATTTCGCCACCGTCCCCGTACCCCAGACGGATGTGGGCTGGCTGGCCTACCTGCCGCTGCTGCTGCTCATCTTCCTGCTGTTTCTGCTGTTCCGGCCGGGCCGGGGGGTGCAGAACCAGGCGATGAACTTCGGGCGCAGCCGGGCCCGCCTCAGCACCGGCGATATCCAGACAGTGAACTTCACCAACGTGGCCGGCATTGAGGAGGCCAAGCAGGACCTCCAGGAGGTGGTCGATTTCCTCAAAAACCGGGCCAAATTCCAGGCGCTTGGGGCGCGCATCCCCAGGGGCGTGCTGCTCATCGGCCCGCCCGGTACCGGGAAGACCCTGCTCGCCCGGGCGGTAGCCGGCGAGGCGGGGGTCCCCTTCTTCTCCATCAGCGGCAGAGAGTTTGTCGAGCTGTTTGTCGGCGTCGGCGCCGCCCGGGTGCGCGACCTCTTCGACCAGGCAAAGCGGAGCGCGCCATGCATCGTGTTCATCGACGAGATAGAGGCGGTGGGCCGGCAGCGCGGCGTCAGCCTGGTGACCAGCCATGACGAGAGGGAGCAGACCCTGAACCAGATACTGACCGAGATGGACGGCTTCACCCCCAACACCGGCGTCATCGTCCTGGCGGCCACCAACCGCCCTGATGTTCTCGACCCGGCGCTGTTGAGACCAGGCCGCTTCGACCGCCGGATAGTCCTTGAACTGCCTGATGTCACCGGCCGCGTCGCCATCCTCAAGGTCCATACCCAGGGCAAACCCCTGGCCGAGGACGTACGACTGGAAATCCTGGCCAAGGAAACTCACGGCTTCTCCGGCGCCGACCTGGCTAACCTGGTCAACGAGGCGGCCATCCTGGCCGCCCGCCGCGACCTGAAGAATATCGGCATGAGCGAGCTTGAAGAGTCCATCGACCGCGTTATCGCCGGCCCGCAGCGGCGCAGCCTCAAGATAAATCCCCGGGACAAGGAGACCACCGCCTACCACGAGGCGGGGCACGCCCTGGAGGCGCACATGCTGCCCCATGCCGACCCGGTCCACCA
>JACPQH010000023.1 GCA_016190585.1 Chloroflexota bacterium
CGCAATGACAGCCATGCGGGAGGCTCCCTGCATCGCCCCTGGTTGACTTAGAGCGCTATATCCGATAGGATACAACCGATGAAGGCTCAACGTAGTCGGCAAGGCGGACCAAAGCCCTTGCCCCATTTCAGGGCCAGAAAGCCTCCCCGCTACTCCCGCCACCCGGTACCCGGCTACGCGGTCAGGGGAAGGCTCTGGGTGGAGAGGGACGGGGAGATATACCTCGGCTCGGGTCGCATCGCCTTACTGGAACTGGTCGAAGAGCACCGCTCCATCTCCGCCGCCGCTCGCGCCATGAGTATGAGCTACCGCCACGCGTGGCTCCTGGTGGAGGCCATGAACCGCCTGGCGCGAGTCCCACTGGTGGAGAAGAAGGTGGGCGGCACCGGTGGCGGCACCGCTCGACTGACCGAGGAGGGGCGCCAGACGGTGGCCCTCTTCAAGGAGCTGCAGCGGTCCTTCTTCGCGTTTATCGGAGCGCAGGTGATCTAGCGTTGCACCGCACGAGTCTCCGCCCAGCAGCTAAGATGGGGAACCGCATTCCCATCGCCATCGCTCCGGCGCTCCTCGCCCTGCTCGCCCTCGCCGGCTGCTCACCGGCAGGCCCGGCGGCTGTTCCCCCGGTGGCGCCGGCGTCGCAGCCGCAGTCCATCACGGCTTTCGCCGCCTCGTCCGGCAGGCAGGCCCTGGAGTCTGCGGCGGCGGCTTTCGAGGCGAAGACAGGCACGAAAATCTTCCTCAGATTCGGGGCCTCCGGCAATCTGCTCTCACAGATGAAGATCGCCAGGTCAGGGGACCTCTTCTTCCCTGCCTCCCCGGACTTCATGCAGATGGCGACCAGAGACGGAGTACTGGATGTCAGCACCGAGGTGAGGATCGCCTACCTCATACCGGCCATCCTGCTGCGGAAAGGCAACCCAGCGAGTATCAAGGGCCTGGCCGACCTTGCCCGGCCCGGCCTGAAGATAGCCATCGCCGACCCCCGGACGGTCCCGGCGGGCCGTTTCGCCTACGAGATCATGGAGTACAACCACCTCCTCCAAGACATAGCCAGGAACGTAGTGACCTACGGGGAAAGCCACGAGCGGATAGTCAGCCTGGTGATCCTGAGGTCGGTCGATGCGGCGATCACGTGGGACATCTCCTTCAGACAGCGGCCGGGCGAGCTCGACGCCGTCTACCTGAAGCCCAACCAGGTGCCCCGCCTGTCGTACATGTCCGGCGCTGTCACCCGGTTCAGCGGCCACCGCGAGACCGCGAGCCGCTTTCTGCGCTTTCTCACCTCCGCCGAAGGGCAGGACCTTCTCCGGCAGAACGGCTACTACACCTCTGAGAGTCAGGTCAGGGAGCTGGCGCCCACCGCCCGCCTGGGTGGCGAATACGAGCTGCCGGTTGACTACAGGCCGCTGGTGAAGTGAGGGAGGGCACGGCACGCCGTGCCCCTACGACTTCGTGGAACCAAATCATGAAGACGAGCATAACCGCGTGCCCAAGGCACTGAAAGGCACTACCGGCGACCGCGTCTTCCGGAGCGCCACCATCAGCGCCCTGCTCCTCATGGCGCTCTTCTTCGCCGGCATCTTCGTTTCGCTATTGACCTTCACCGACTGGCAGGCCTTCACCTCCGCCATCCTTTCTCCGGAGGTGCTCTTTGCCATCCGTCTGAGCATCATCACGGCTACCGCCTCGACCATCATCGCCATGGTCATCGCTGTGCCGGCGGCCTATGCCATATCCAAATCTAGCTTCTTCGGCAAGTCGCTGGTCGACAGCCTGCTGGACCTGCCCATCGTGGTATCGCCGGTGGCCATCGGCGCCGCCCTGCTCGTCTTCTTCAGCACCCCTCTCGGGGCGGCCATCAACGGGCGTCCGGTCACGTTCGTATTCGCTGTGCCGGGGATCGTCCTAGCGCAGGTCACCATCGTCAGCGCGCTCGCCATACGCCTGCTCAAGTCCACGTTCGACGGCATAGACCCGCGGTTCGAACAGGTCAGCCGCACCCTCGGATGCAGCAAGCCGGAGGCCTTTCTCAGGGTCATCCTTCCCCTGGCAAAGGACGGACTGGTGGCCGCGGCCATCCTCACCTGGGCCAGAGCCGTCGGCGAGTTCGGCGCCACTATCACCCTGGCCGGCGCCACCGC
>JACPQH010000028.1 GCA_016190585.1 Chloroflexota bacterium
CTTTCCACGCGATTTCTCTTTTTACGAACAATACTGATTCGACGTATTTGACACACCATTTTACGAAAATGTAAAAGCGTTTTCTATCATAAAAATGGTCGAATAAGGTAGGGCAGTGAATCCACAGATCGTAAGCTTTACTAACGTCTTTATCTTCCATAAAGTTCTGACCCAATTTTGGATATATGGACATTTAATCCTCCTGCGTATCAAGCTTTCATGTGTGCTTAACAAATAGTTCCCGATCAATTGTCCTTTATCGAGCAAAGACAGCACCCTTGGGTAGCTTCCTTTGATAATACCTGAGGCCAATTTATTGGTAGCAGCATAAGCTTACCTTTGCTTGAATATAAAGCTTTGCCGGGCAAAGTACAATCGTTCCATATATTTAGGCACCACTCTCTTTAGATACTGGTATAGGGGTAGAGTAGCATCGAGTACCATTTTAGCCTTAGCTGATTTCCTCCGATTAAGGTTACCTCCTAGTCCGTATCTGTCTTACCTCGAGGCGGCAAAGTACACTCTTTTAGGCACTCTCACTCTTAACCTCTATAGGCGTTAGGCTAGCATCGAAGACAGGCTTTCCCTTCCTCACTGAACGCCTGCGGTAAAGGCTTACCTGATAGTCTATGTCAGGCACGCTCTCAGGCCGGATAATATCGTTCCAGTCCTTGAAGGGGACTACCTTGCTGGCAGCTTGGGCGGGCGGGATATTACCGCAGCCCTCGTTCTGCTTAAAGAAGTTGTAGTTAATTAACCAACCACCCGTCAAGAGCCGGATAGTCTCAATATCGTTGTATTTCTGGAATACCTCCGTCCTTTGCTCTAGCGTCTTATGGAAACGCTCAATCTCAGCCGTAGATTCCCCACTCGATACCGTCTTGAATGGTCCACCTTGCCTGTGTTCTGTCTTTTGCGCATATTCATCCCCAACCCCGCTAATATAAGATTTGAGTTTATCGGTTACTACCACCCTCGGATATTTCCCCGCCCTTATCCTTGCCAATCGCATTAACATTCTGGCATCCCTCGCGCCTCTGGTGAATGAAACGTAAGAAGCTAAAAGGTAATTGGTCTTGGAATCCAGAATGTCCCAAAAGTAGACATTGCGATCCCCCAGCTTCATGTACGTTTCATCAGCTACCCATGTATCACCCACGTCGGGCTTGAAGTCCTTAGCCTGCTTAATCGCTTCTTTCGTAAAGCGTTTTACCCAGTTCCAGTAATTGCTTTCACTCATATCGGTGTTGTAGTCCTGACGGAACTGCTGCTGGATAGCGTCAAGGGACATGCCGCCGTAGTACATTCCTAAAGCAGAAGCTACCTGTTTGGCGGGTGTCTTCATCTTAAAGATTTTCTCGCTAACAGGCTTGGCAAGCCCGATGCTTCCTGTTGACCGTGTAAGCGTGCTTCCCTTCAAAGGCGGATGGGGCGTGCCATGCTTCCCTAGATACTGGATATGCTTCTGGATAACCTTCCCATTTACGTGGGTGGTCTCTACTTCGTAGTCATACCAGTTACCAGAACCGGGCGGGATTTCTTTTGAACGTATGAAGCTCATTTATTATTCCTTATTATGAGTTAGGCATTTGAATCCCTTAAATATATGTGTTAAGCTCACATCCAAAGAGGTAGTAGAGATGTTTAACTTTAAAGGGTACGCTCGTGGTTTCGCGACTCTGTGTGTTGTAGGTGCGGTTTTTCTTTTTGCGACTGACAAACCTCAAGCAGCCTATTCTGTATTGATTTTAGGCTTCGTTGCATTCGCGCTATCAGTATTGAGTCGCAAATTATGACAACGATCAGGAAAATTCCTACAGCTATCAATCCTTGCTGTGAACTATCCACTATTCACCCTCCTTAATATTAGAACTTAGGCACTCTCGTCAAGTAAGAGTGTACTTTGCCCTCGAGGCCATGGTTTTGATAAATCGGGAGGCCGTGTTATACTCTAAATGGTTGTGGCCTGAGCCTGGCAGGTCTGCTAGGCCAGGGTTCGACTACCTGGGCGGTTGCCGGTTCCGTGGTTCTCCTTCTAACTAAGCTAAGCCTTATTGCTCAAGATAAACGGAGGTTTGCCATGGAACAAAGAAAAGGACTAACATCTAAGCTCGGCAAGGGATGTCTTGATTCAACTGCGTTGACCGGCATCTGCGTTGGGCTAGCCCTGCCCTGCTCAGTCCACAACCGTTAACTACTAGTAAAAACCTCGCTCTCCCTAGACGAATTCCTTCCCCGCGTCACCTCCTGCTTGAAGAGCACTTGCTATTGTTATATACTCCGTTAAACCCAAGAACGCTTGTGCTATTGGCGAAGGAGGTGGTCATTGCCGAAGCATAGGACTCTGTCGCTCGAGACACTGATCAACACCATCGATTGGTACATTCTTCAGCAGTACTTCGGACGCCTTGGCAACCGAGGGCCGCAGGCATGGGATGCTTTCAACCCCGATGCGATGCAGTTCTTCTTGGACGATCCAAAGAACGCTGAAGTATCCGGCATCATCAACGATGACTTCCAGCAGGTCAACGACCTCGGCCAGGACTCAACGGGACTTCTATTCAGAGCCTGCAAGAAATACGATATAGAGTTTGGGGCAGATGAGATGCCCGTAAAGCTGGCGATGAGGTTGTTCCTGAACTATCCCGATGCCTTTGATTTTGCCTATAGCCGATACGTTCTTTACAACGCAGCTTCCAGGCTTAGCATTTACCCATTGCCAGGTGTAAAAAACCTGAAGATTGGCTCCGTCCAAATCGGTGCATTCCGAGAGGGAATCCAGCGCCACTTCTCCCAACAGGCCAAAGGAGAACAGTGCATAGTGCGCCCATTTGAAGATCGCGGAGAAACCGTGATTTTGATTCGTCACGGTACATACATAAGAACCATTCCTTTTTGGGACGGCGACCAAGTGAGCACAAATAGCTTCCGTCCGGCTATTGAGGATGTGCTGGTTTATGACCCAATGGGGAACCAACTGCAGATTAGAGCTGCCCTTGAGAAAGACAGGCAAGCATACCTGGAGTACTTCGCCGTATGCATGGCTGAAGACCCAACACTTGCGGAACGTGCCAGAAAAGAAGAGGTGTTTACCCTTGTCCCGCTGCAAGAAGGGACTTTCAGTTTCAGTGGCAACGGGCCCATTTTCCAGATAGATCTTGTCAGGCTCAAAATGAAACGATACGGGGTGAGTAACCTTGTTCTAGACCTTAAGGCACGGGACATCCAGGCAGCGTTCAGACACGATCTGGGAACACTCACGATGAGAGGCGGAGTTCTGCTGGAGGCTCGCTTCAGATTTCACCTGCGCTATCCTCCTCAGAAGCCATTCAGAGTCACGGCCGACATTGTACCTCCTTCCCGCATTACCCTCGCCCAGAAACAAGGGAGTAAAGGTGTCGAACTTTACTTGACCGAGCAGGGAGTAAAGCTTCATTGATAGGCTGGATACTCGAACGGATGGAGGAAAACCCGAATGCGGTTTTCTATGGCAAGGAATTGCAGGAGCGCTTTCCCGAGTCGTTCAATCAGGCAATAGCGGATAGGCTCCTGCGCCGGCTTCCCACTGATTTTGGCAGCTATGGCTACGGACATGGCTCCTACCTGGTCATCGAGACTGAGTCTAGTTTCGAAGCCTTAGACGAGGACGATCCTGAGGCCGAGCCAATTCCATTACTGGCTGAGGACTTTGCTCAATATAAGCTCGACCTGCCAGTCCTGGCAGGGCTAATACAGCGAGCCAACCAATTGTCCGGAAAACCTACGCCGATCTCAGAACGACTATTTTTCCTGGGGGATATTGACAGAGACGGAGTTCCAATCGGTTATGTCCTGGCGCTGGTCAACGCATCCCCCATCACCCAGGCCATTCTTCTGAGTCTTCCTGCCCTGCTCTCCAAGAGCTATCGCTCAATGTTTGCTGTTTGTCCCAGTTATGTGCCGGCTCCGCCGGAAGTGAGAAAACTTGAGGAATTGGGGATTGGCATCGTGCCGTTGACCAAGGGATTTGTTCTTCCTTCCTGGGAAATAGCGATTGTGAGTTACTCCTCCGATTTTCTTCTCTCGGAGAACTCGGTGCGGTGGCGAGGCCAAGCCTATCCTCTCAAGCCAGAACAGGCAGCAGTCTTAAGGATGTTGTATGGAACCTATAAGATGGGCACTCCAGACGTATCGTGGACGATAATACAGCAACGATTGATCACCCTTCAAATGATCCCTTCTCGGATGCGTGACATTTTCAGAGATTCTCCACTATGGAAGACTCTGGTCATCCAAAGTGGAAAGGGCATCTACCGCCTAAATCTCTAAGTTCCCACCAAATTCGCGGAAAATACGCGTTTACCGCGCGCAACACGCCACGGTTGCCCGTTTATCCTGTTGTCATGGACGAGAAAATGGGCAAGCAAAATTCCTCCCTGCAGATTGAGCGGGTCTTTGTTCCCAACCACTCTGTGATGCTCGCCGCCCTTCGCATTATCCTCGACCTGCCCCGGAAGCCGGTGAATCTCAAGGAAGCAAGGTAATGGACTTGCTATTAGCTTCGGAAAGAGTGATGAATGTATGCCTGACCGCACGGGCCATATCAAGCGGGCAGGAGGATTGAGATGACAATAGAGGCTCAAAAGGCAGCCAGGATCGTAGCCACGTATGAAAGGGTCAGTTCCGAAGACCAGAGAGAACGCGATACCATAAGAACCCAGCAAGATGAGCTTGCCAGGAGACTAGAGAGCGATCCAAGCGCCGTTCTGTTCAAAAGGTATGCGGATAACGGTGTGACTGGTACCAGACCACTGGCAGACCGTCCTTCGGGCAAACAACTACTTCGGGATGCGGAAAGCCATCTCTTTAACGAGCTGTGGATTTACAATTTAAAACGTTTGGGGCGCAAGAAGATCGACCTCCTGGTTTTGCAACAACGTTTCAAGTCTTTGGGCATAAAGGTTATCAGCCTTCAAGAGGGAGAGCTAACGGGCATCGGCTTTGATATCCATGCCATCCTTGCCGATTATGACCGGGAATACTTTTTGAATCTTTCCGCCGACGGGATGAACCGCGCCGCCAGGGAAGGCCGCTACACCGGCGGGATTGTCCCCCTTGGTTATAAGGTCGTCGGCCAGAAGCAGACCGCCCACCTCGAGCCCAGCACCGAAACCATGTGGGCGGACCTCAGCGAAGCCGATGTGGTCAGAAGATTGTACAACCACCTGACACTGGATGGCTGGAGCTGCGTCAGGATTGCTAAAGAATTCAACGGACTTGGTCTCCCAACCGACTACATCCACGACAACCGGGAAGTCGAAATCAAGGGCCAGCGCAAGAAGCATACTCAGGGGGTATGGAGGTCGGGGCACATCCGCAACCTGGTGGTAAACCCTATTTACAAGGGTGTGCTTCAATACGGCCGCAGGTCGGATAAACCGGACAGGGAAGTCATATCCAAAACGATACCCAGCCTGGCCCTAGTGAGCGAGGAAGTCTGGAACGCGGCACAGGAAACCCTGAAACGGAACCGGACCATCGGCCCTTCTGCAGGTCGAGTCTATCTACTGAAGTCGGTAATCAAGTGTGGTAACTGTGGGCTGACTTATGTTGCCTCATGGAACGAGAACCGAAACCAAGTCTGGTACCGCTGTAACGGCCATCTAACCGGACGAGGACCAACGGAAGGCAGATGCACGGCTAAAGATGTTAAGGGAGACTACCTGGAGCCGGTGGTCTGGACTGACATTGATACTTTTCTTCGCGACCCGGGCAGCGACCTTATTAAAGAACTGGCCGGGGAACAGGAAGATAATACCTCTGCGCTTGTCCAAGAAGCCGAGCGGATAACCCTGGAAAAGGCAATGGAGCAGCTTGCCGCTAGACGGAAGAATGCCATCAACCTCGGTACCAGGGGCAGGATAACAGACGCGGAGTTAGATGAGCTTCTGGATGAAATAACTCGAAAGAAGGCTGTGGTCCAAGAAAAGTTACAAGCTCTCCAGCCGGAAGTAGAAGAGGAACCGATAAAGCAATTGGATGAAGATCTTGTAACTGAGCTTCGGAAGCGACTGGATGCGGGACTAACGCCTCTTCAGAAGCAGGAGATCGTAAGGCTCCTAGTCAAAAAGATAACCATTTACACCGAGGGAGCAGAACGTAAACGCCGGGCATTGATAGAATACCGATTCACGAAGCCTGCATCGGTAGCAGTCCCGACTTCCACGGGCAGGGATTCATGGCGCCCACCAGCATGAAGTTGGCGGGGAAGGTCACCCGCCCCTGCGCCCGGCTGATGGAAACTACCTTGTCCTCGAGCGGCTGCCGCAGCACCTCGAGCAGCGATTGCCCGAACTCGGGGAGCTCGTCGAGGAACAGCACGCCGCGGTGGCTCAGGCTGATCTCGCCGGGCTTCGGCCAGTGCCCGCCGCCTACCAGGCCGGCGGCGGAGATGGTGTAGTGCGGCGAGCGGAAGGGGCGCTGCCGGATAAGGGGCGTCCCGGTGGGCAGCATCCCGCTGACGCTGTATATCTTGGTGACCTCCAGCGATTCCTCGCCGGTCATGGGCGGCAGTATCGAGGGCAGGGAGCGGGCCATCAGGGTCTTGCCGCTGCCCGGCGGCCCGCACATGATGACGTTATGCCCCCCGGCGGCGGCCACCTCCAGGGCGCGCTTGACGTGCTCCTGGCCCTTCACCTCCGCCAGGTCGACGCTTGCGAACAGCGCCGGCGGCGGCGTTTCGCCGGTTTCCGGCTGGTATTCCGCAACGGCCGACTCGCCTTTCAGATGGCTGACGAGCTGGGCCAGGGAGGCGAAGGGAAGGACCCGGGCGCCCTCCACCAGCGAGGCTTCGCGGGCATCGGCCTCCGGCACTATCATGGTCGGTATCCCCTGCTGGGCAGCCAGGGCCACCATCGGCAGGACGCCGTGGGTATGGCGCAGCCCGCCGTCAAGGGACAGCTCGCCCAGGAAGACCGTCCGCGAGACATCGGCGCTGACCTGTTCCGAGCTGAGCAGGATGCCGACGGCGATGGGCAGGTCGTAGGTCGGCCCGGCTTTCTTCAGGTCGGCCGGCGCCAGGTTGACGATTATCCTCTTCATGGGAAAGGTACAGCCGGAGTTGCGGATGGCGGCCCGCACCCGCTCCTTGGCTTCCTGCACGGCGGCGTCGGGCAGGCCGACGATGCCAAAGAAGGGCAGGCCGGGAGAAATGTCGACCTCTACCTCGACAATGGCGCCGTCCAGACCGATGATGGCGCAGCTTCTTGCCTTGGCGAGCATCTAGCTTTTCAGCGGTAGAACTGGTGAAGTCCGGACGTATAAAATACCGCGAAGGCGATGGCAGCCGCGACGAAACCGCCGGTGACCACCTGGGCGGTGGAGTGCCGCTTGAGAGCGATCCGCGACCAGCCTGTTAGCGGGATGAGCAGCGCGGTGAGCAGGCCGGCGGCGCCGTAGATGAGGATGAGCACGGTCACCGAGCCGGAAATAAAGCCCGTATGGACGCTGATCTTCCACTTGAAGTTGATGACCATGAAAACGACCACCGAGACCAGCCCGGAGAGAAAGGCGGCGACCAGCAGGTCCGGCGCGCCGAGGAACCTCAGGAGCACCAGGCTCAGGCCGAGACAGGCGGCCGCCAGCAGGTAAATCTGGTGCCGCTGGCTGCGGGCGTTAATAAAGATGCCTTCGAGATGCCCGCCCTTGACCAGGCAGATGACGATGGTCAGAACGGGCAGGATGCTGAGACCGCCGGATATCAGCGACCACTTGACCGCCTCTCCGAAGCCCGGCGCCGTGTGAAAGGATACCAGGAAAATCACCAGAAAGCTCAGTAAGAACGGATTGAACACGTTGGAGGTCAGTCGGGCTAATCTTACTTTACGGCTGCTCATCACACCCCGCTCCCCAAGAATAATTCAATACTACATCATTGCCTTATCTTTGCCAAGAGGCCCGGTTCGTGGAAATGAGGGGGAATTGGAACCCGGACGGGCACAGGCCAGGTCTGAACCCGGCAGGGCTTGCTTTTGAAATGCCCCACTATATCCTGTAAAATATTTCACGTGGACGCTAATTTCCGCCAGCTCCCCAGCGTTGACGCCGTTCTCTCGGATGAGCGCATCAAGCAGCTTGCCTACCCTCACCGCATGGTTCTCAACCTGGTGCGCCTCGAGCTGGATGGCTGGCGGCACCGCATCGCCGCCGGGGAGGACCCCCCGCCCCTGGACCGCATCATCGAGGCCGTCCGCCGGCGCGGGGAGGCCCTTGGCAACCCGAGCCTGCGAAGAGTCATCAACGCTTCCGGGGTCATCCTTCACACCAACCTGGGGCGCGCCCCGCTCAGCCGCGATGCTATCGACGCCATGGACGCGGTCAGCCGCGGCTACTGCAACCTCGAGTTCGACCTGGGCAGCGGGGATCGCGGCTCGCGGCAGGTCCATATCGAGTCGCTGCTCGCGGAGATAACCGGGGCCGAGGCTGCCTTCGTGGTCAATAACAATGCCGCCGCTGTCCTTCTTTCCCTGACCGCCCTGGCGCGCAAGGGCGAGGTCATCATCTCCCGTAGCCAGGCGGTGGAAATCGGCGGCGGCTTCCGCATCCCGGATGTCATGCGGCAGAGCGGCGCCCGTCTTATCGAAGTGGGGACGACCAACTGCACCTACCCTGCCGATTACGAGCAGGCGGTAACGCCCCGTACCGTGGCCGTCATGCGCGTCCACTCAAGCAACTTCCGTATTACCGGCTACACGACACAAGTCAGCCTGGAGGACATGACTGCGATAGCCAGGAGGCATAACCTGCTGGTCTTCGACGACCTGGGCAGCGGCTGCTTCCTGGATACCGCCCTTTTCGGCCTGGCCCATGAGCCCACGGTACATCACAGCATCGCGGCCGGCGCCGGCCTCACCCTTTTCTCGGGGGACAAGCTGGTCGGCGGCCCGCAGGCCGGGCTCATCGCCGGCAACAAAGAGCTGGTAGACCGGCTCAAGCGGCACCCCCTCGCCCGGGCGGTGCGCATCGACAAGGTCAGGCTGGCCGGGCTGGCGGCGACGCTGATTCACTACCTCAGGGGCGAGGCCAGCGAGCAAATACCGGTCTGGCGCATGATCGCGGCACCGCTGGCGGATGTCTCGAAGCGCGCCCTCAAGTGGTCGGAGGCGCTCGCCGGCCTGGCGCGCGTCGTGCCCGGCGAGACGATGGTCGGCGGCGGCAGCCTGCCCGGCGACACCATGCTCACCTGGCTGGTCGCCCTGGGCGGTGACGAGAAGCACGCCGAAATGGCCCGGGTGGCCGCCGCCATGCTGCGCAGCCAGGACATTCCCCTGGTGGGGCGTATCAGCGAGGATATCCTGCTGCTCGACCCCCGCTCCGTTCTCCCCGAAGAGGACGAGACCGTCATCAGCATCCTGAAAAAAGCGGCTCCCGAACTTAGGTCTCTCCTCCAGGGCGCGTAAGCATGTTCGTCCTGGGCACCGCCGGGCATATCGACCACGGCAAGTCAACCCTGGTGCGCGCCCTTACCGGCATAGACCCCGACCGCCTCCGCGAGGAGAAAGAGCGCGGCATGACCATCGACCTCGGTTTCGCCTGGTTCAAGCTGCCCAGCGGCCGCGAGGTCGGCATCGTTGACGTCCCCGGCCACGAGCGCTTCGTCAAGAACATGCTGGCGGGGGTCGGCGGCATCGACCTGGCGCTGCTGATCGTGGCGGCGAACGAGGGCGTTATGCCCCAGACCAGGGAGCACCTGGCGATAATCGACCTGCTCAAGGTCAAGCGCGGCATCGTCGCCATCACCAAGAAAGACCTGGTAGACGAGGAGTTCCTGAACCTGGTAAGGCTGGAGGTAGAGGAGCTCATCGAGCCGACCGTCCTGGCGGGCGCGCCCCTGGTGGCCGTCTCGGCGGTGAGCGGTGACGGCATCCCGGCCCTGATTACCGAGATCGATAACCTGCTGCAAGCCACCGAGCCGCGGCCTGACCTGGGCCGTCCCCGGCTGCCCGTCGACCGCGTGTTCACCATCGCCGGGGCGGGCACCGTGGTGACCGGCACGCTCATCGACGGCTCGCTCGCGGCGGGACAGGAGGTCGAGATACTGCCGTCCCGGGTGAAATCGCGGATACGCGGATTGCAGACCCACCGCATGAAGGAGACCCGCGCCGAACCGGGCAGTCGCGTCGCGGCCAACCTGGTCGGCGTCAACGTGGCCGACATCCGGCGCGGCGATGTCGTGACGAAGCCCGGCTGGCTCGAACCGGCGAAGATGCTCACGGTCAAGCTCCAGTTACTGCCCTACCTGCCCCGCCCCCTGCGCCATAACGCTTCCGTGGCTTTTTACACCGGGTCCGCCGAGGTCATGGTGAAGGTGCGGCTCCTCGAAGCCGAAGAGCTCAAGCCCGGCGGGACGGCCTGGGCGCAGGCGACCCTCGCCGAGCCGGTGGCGGTGATCAACGGCGACCGATTTATCATTCGCTCGACGATGGAGACGCTGGGCGGCGGGGAGATCGTCGATGTCCGCGCCAGCCGCCTGCGGCGTTTCCGGCCGGAGGTCATCCAGGCGCTGGCGGACCGGGTGACGGGCGGGGTGGAGCAGCCTGTCCTGGCCCTGCTGGAGGCCCGGCAGCCGCTGGAGCTCGCCGCCCTGTTATCCCAGACCAACCTGCCGGCGGACGGGGCTGGCCGCCTGGTACAATCCCTGATAGAGCAGGGCAAGATCATCACCCTGCCTGCCGGGGAGCACCGGCTGCTTTTCACCGGGGCCGGCTGGCGGGAACTCGCCCGGCGGGCGGTCTCCGTCCTTGAGGAATACCACCGCCGCAGTCCCGCGCGCACCGGGATGCCGAAGAGCGAGCTGGGGAGCCGCCTCAAGCAGGGCAGCTACGCCCCGGCGGTGATCGATAGGCTGGCCGGCGAAGGCGTCCTCGTATCGGAGGGCATCGTTGTCCGCCTGCCGGCCCACAGCGTGCGCCTCAGCCCGGCCCAAAAAGCGAAAATCGACGATTTCCTGAAGCGGCTGGCCGAAAGCCCTTACGCACCGCCGACCGACCAGATGCTCGAGCCTGACCTGCTCAACCTGCTCGCCGAGCAGGGCAAGATCGTCAGGGTGAGCGACAGCGTCGTGTTTTCGGCGGCGGCCTATAGCCAAATGGTCGACCGGGTAACCGCCCACCTCAAAGAGCACGGCAAGGTCAGCCTGGGCGAGGTGCGGACGATGTTCAATACCAGCCGCAAGTACGCCCAGGCGTTCCTTGAATACCTGGACGGCAAGAAGGTCACCCGGCGCGTCGGCGACGAGCGGGTGCTGGCCTGATTGAGGCAAGCTGACAGCTCGGAATCTCTCGTTGACAAGGCGTTCCCGGCGGTTTATCATGGGCTCGCGGGTAGCTTGAAAGGAGGTTGACATGCCTACTTATCTGATGCTGACGACGCTCACGGACGAGGGCCGGCGGACCATCAAGGACAACCCGGACCGCATCAAAGAGGTCAACAAAGAGGTCGAGCTGATGGGGGTCAAGGTGCTCGCCCAGTACGCCCTGCTCGGCCCTTATGATTTCGTCAACATCATCGAAGCCCCGCGGGACGAGGTGGCCGCCAAGCTGGCTATCAACCTCAGCTCACGCGGGACGGTGCAGACGCTGACGCTGACCGCCATGTCGGTCGACGAGCTTATCGCCACCCTCAAGAAGCCAGGCAAATGGGTGAGTTTCTAAGTCGCCGCCGGGGCCGGGCTTGCCTTCTAACCAGCGTCCCCGGCCGGCGGCATCATGTTCGGTATGCCGGCCTCGATGGCATAGCGCCGGGCGCAGCGCGGGCAGGTCAGCTCGCCTTGGACCACTTCCACGGCGTCTTCCTCGTGTACCTGCAGCCGGAGGGTGCCTTTACAGACCGGGCACACCAGGAAATCAATAATATCCCTCTTCATGAACGCCTCATCGCCTCACTTTTTGGGCAGGCAGCGGAAATAATAGTACCTCACGCCCAGTAAACGGGGAATCAGCCGCCCGGGGTGCGCGGCGAAGCCGGTATGACGGCCCTCGGTCTCTACGGTCTGACGCTGGACAACGAACCGCTCTTCGAGAAGTCGGCGGAACATCGGCAGGGTGTAGTGGTGGGGGTGAGGCGTATCCACGAAGTCGAACAGCCGGAAAAAAGGCCGTGTCCAGCCGGGAAACAGGTTGCATGAGATGACGAGTATCGCGCCATCTTTCAGGACGCGCCTGATTTCTCCCATCACCGCCTCCGGGGAGCTGGTGTGGTCAATGGTGTTGGCGCACCAGCACAGGTCGAAGCTGCCGTCGGGCAAGGGCAGGTATTCGCCAACGCCGCGGATCCGGCGGGAGGCCCGCTCACGCCCGACAGCCCGGGTGAAACCGAGCAAGGGATCAAGCACCAGTTTCGGGGCGGTCCCAGGGTTGTCGAAAGCGCGCTCGATAACCGGCCCGCCGATCTCCAGCACGCGCATGTTTTCGAGCGTATTTGCCGGTAAGCCGGTGTATTTGCACACTCGCCCCAGGTTGCTGTCGCGCTGGCTATCGGTCAGGGGCTGAAGGGACGGTTCCGCCTGCCAGACGTGGTTCTCGGCCTGTTGCGCCTTACGCCACCGCTTGCCGAATATCTTCACGAGGCTTATTGAACCATGACGCCTGACCGCCGTCAAGACGGGGTTATATCAGGTTCCGGAACTCCCGGTAGAGGTAGCGGTGCGCCGCGGCCAGGGCGAGGCTGCTGGTGATCACGGCCAGCATGACCGGGAGAGAAAACCCGCTGATGGCTACCCCCAGCGCCGTCCCGGCGGCCGGCGGATGGGCCAGGTCCAGCGCTATCATCAGGAACATGGAAAGACCCACGGCGAGGGAGTAGATGACGGCGGCGAGCACGGCGGCCGGGTGCGGCACCAGGGCTAACAGCGACCCCGCCAGCAGCCCGATGAGCTGGCCCCCGATAATCCGTCTCGGCTGGGCGGTGGCGATGCGGGGCATGCTGAAAACCAGGAAAGCCGTGGCCCCTATGGAAGCGACGATGACCGCGTTTTCGGCGCTCAGCAGCCAGAGGACAACAGCCAGCACCAGGGTCGCCAGACAGGTCTGATAGAGGTAGTGCTTCCAGAGCGACCGGAAGTTTTTCCTGATCCTGTTCCAGCGGCGGCGCAGATAGCTCGAGAGAACCGGGGGCAACCCTGCCCCGCCGGCCGAGGCAACCTTCAACTCCTGGTGTCTTTTTTCTCGAACTTTATGCATCGGCTGGCATCGGTCTGCGGCGTGACGTTACCCAGGCACTGCGACAGCCTGGCGGTGCAGACATAAAAGCCTGCTTTGGTGCGACCCAGCAGCTTGCAATCACCGCATGTCGGCATTTACCGGCACCCCGGAATATTTGTCCCTGCGGGGAATGGCCACGCGTTTTGGCGGGAGCGCATGGGAGTCGAACCCACCGGGGGCGTGATGCCCCCCGACGGATTTGAAGTCCGCGAAGTCCACCGGGACCCCTCCGCTCCCATTAGAAGTATAGCCTAACGCGCCGCTTACCGCAAACCATCGGCGGCGGGCGCGGGCGCCAGCGCTTTAGCGCGGCGCGGCTGGACCAGCTTCGCCAGCCAGATGCTGAGCTCGTAGAGCACGATCAGGGGCGCGGCGATAAAGGTCTGGTTCACCGGGTCCATCGTCGGGGTGATAATAGCGCCGATAATAAAGGCGGCCACCACGGCAAACTTGCGCCTCCCTGCCAGCCACCCCGGCTTGACCACGCCGAGGCGGGCGAGGAAGGTGGTGATAACCGGCATCTCGAAGGACAGGCCAACCGCCAGCAGCAGCTTGGTGATAAGGGAGATGTAGTTGCCGATCTTGATCTGGGGACTGGCGATATCGCCGCCGAAACCGACCAGGAACTCGATGGCCCGCGGCAGCATGAAAAAGTAGCCGAAGGCGACCCCGCCGAGGAACATCAGGGCAATCCAGGGAATCACCAGGTAGACGTAACGTTTCTCTCGGCGCGTCAGGGCCGGCGAGACGAACATTATGAGCTGGAAGACCAGGTAAGGCATGGCCAGCCCGATGCCGGCGGCGAGACAGACCTTCATATAGGTGCCCATCATCTCGGTGACCTCGGTGTAGATGAAGGGGGTATCGCCCGCCGGTCTCAGGAGTACCTGGAAGATCCGATCGGCGAAGATAAACGAGAGTGCGGTGGTGATAACGACCGCGATGACGCTGCGGATAAGCCGCTGCCGCAGCTCGTTCAAGTGCCCGAGCACGGTGAGCTTCTGGTCGCCCATCACTCCTCTATCCTGTCCCTGGCTGCCGGGCGGGTATCCGTGGCCGGCGGCTCAGCGCTGGCGGCGGGCTCCCCCGGCGGGGCGTTGGCCGGTTTGTCCGGCTGGCTCCTTTTGGCTTCCTCCACCTCCCGGGCTACGGCCACCGTGAGATCCTGGCTGGCTTTGCGGACGGTATTGACCATCTTGCCGAAGGTCCGCGCGATCTCGGGGATTTTGCCCGGTCCGAAGAGGATGAGGATAACGATCATGACAAGCAGGAGTTCGCCGAAACCCATGTCAAAGAAGTTCATGGTTTTCTTTCCCTGCTTCCTGACAGAGGCAGCTAGGTCTTGACTGTCTTCTCGCCAGCAGCAGCTTTCTTGTCCTTGTCCTCGTCTTCGCCGCCCTGCTGGCCTTTCTTGAAGGCCCGGAGGCCTTTGCCCAGGGCGTCGCCGACCTGCGGCAGCTTGCCGACCCCGAAGACAATCAGGATGATCACCAGGATTAGCGCGATTTCCCAGACGCCGGGACGACCACCAAACATATGATACCTCCTTAACCGGGCCCGTCAAGAGCCGCGGCGGGTAAACGCTCTTCGTGCGAGTATACGGACAGGCGGCCCGCCCGCGCATAGCCGATGATGCTGATGCCGAGCTCCTGGCCGAGCTCTATCGCCCGGCTGGTCGACGAGCCGCGGGAAACGATGACCGGCGTCTGCATCCGGGCGGCTTTGAGCAGCATCTCCGAGGAGATGCGACCTGTCGTCAGCAGGATGCCGTCACGCGTGGGTATCTTGCGCAGCAGGCATTCGCCCACGATCTTGTCCAGGGTGTTGTGCCGCCCGATATCCTCGGCGGCGACGAGTATCTGCTTCGAGCTGCACAGCGCCGAGCCGTGGACGCCGCCGCAGTGTTTGAACAGCGGCTGCTGCTGCTGGAGCTGCTTCATGAGCAGCAGGACGTCATCCGGGCGGACCGTCATGGCGGAGTTCAGCCGGTGCTCGTCCACCTTGAAACTGGTGCCGCCGCCGCAGCCCGATGTCAGCACGCGGCGGGTGGGCGGGGTGTAGTCCCGGCTCAACCGGACATCGGCCACCGGCTCGTCCTCGCAGATGCGCATGCTGACGACATCGCCCAAGCCGGAGATGATTCCCTCGGAGTAGAGGAAGCCGAGCACCAGGCAGTTGAGCTTGGTCGGCGTGCACAGCACCGTGACCACTTCCTGGTTGTTGATGTAGATGGTGAGCGCCATCTCCGCCGGCACCGCCGAAGCCGAACTGAGCCAGCTACGGTTGGCGTAGGTCTTGCAGCTCAACCCCGGTACGCCGCCCGCTACCGGACTTTCTGTGGTTGTCATAACTGTTCCCAGAGTAAATTTTACCTCTATTCGCGGCCGATGTCCAATCCGCCGGGCCGCGCCCGGACCTCCCCCGGCGGTCATGGCCACGAAAATAGATATTTTACGTTGCCTTCCAGACCCGTTCCCCTCAGGGGCTGTCCGAAAACGTCATGGAGACCATTTTCGACCGGAAGGGGAAAGCGAAGCAATCCCGGATTGCCGCGGCCTTCGCCCTCTCAAAGACAGCAGTCCGTTTTGAGATGGCACGATTTTCTGATTGAGCTTTTCAGCAGCCTGCTAGACGCCGAACTTCAGCCGCTGGGCCAGGCGCCGCGGCAGCCCGGCGCGGACCATCTTGATCTGGGTTACCTCGAGCTCGTAGTGCACCCGGTGGGTCGTGAAAATCCTGTCCCGGCTGTCGTAAATGGCGTAGCTGGCGCGCGGGTCGCCGTCCCGGGGCTGCCCCACCCCGCCCGGGTTAAGGATATAGCGCCCATCCAGCAATAGCGGCCGTTCCGGGGTCAGGTGGTTTGAATAGACATTGTCATCGGCCCGGAAAAAGAAGGGCACATGGGAATGACCTACCGCGCAATAGCGGGACTTGAAGTAGCGGAAGTTTACCCGGGCGGTCTCAACCGAGGTGATATACTCCCATATCGGGTAGCGCGGGCTGCCGTGCGCCAGCGTGAAGTTCTCCCGCTCGACAGTGGTGGGCAGGCCGGTAAGGTATGCCCTGTCTTCCTGGCTGAGCTGGCGAGATGTCCAGTGCGCCGCCTCAGCCGCCTCCGGATTGAAATCCGAGGTGCTTATCCGGCCGGTGGCCGCCCAGTCATGGTTGCCGGCGACACAAACGGGTCTCATCTCCCGGAGCGCCCGGATGCACCGGTGGGGCTCCGGCCCGTAGCCCACGATATCGCCCAGGCACCAGTATTCATCCACATCGCCGCGCTGTTTGATATCCTCCAGCACCGCGGTCAGCGCCTCGAAGTTCGAGTGAATATCTGCCAGCAGGGCGTATTTCATGCCATGATAATAGCAATTTTATTGCCGCAAGGCTATGGGGGTAACGCCCCCGGCCGTCTCCGGCCCCTCCCCGGCCGGTAAAATTTCACCCGCTCGCTGCGGGTCGCGGTGCGCCAGGCTCGCCGTGAGCCCGGATAGTCGCGGCTCCGGCGTAACCGCTAGGGCTGGCGCAGCTTGTCCTCAAGCTCTTTCTGGCGAATGGCCAGGGTGAGGTCGCTGCGCGTCTTCTCCAGGATGCCGCGCACGCTGTCGGTGGTCCGCCGCAGCCCGCCGGTCAGGGCGTCGGGGAAGTCCATGGTTACCAGCGCGCCGTAGATGTCGTCCATGACGCCGAGCAGCTCCTCGCCCCGCGAGAGGTCGCCGCGCCGCATGGCGTCGAGCAGGTAACGCCGGATTTCGCCCACCGCCTCGCCCATCCCGTTGAGATAGGCCGCCGGCTCGACGTTAAGCTCGGCCGGCGCCGGCAGTTTCTTGCCCTTTACCAGGGCCAGGGTGATATTACCCTCGGCGTACTCCTTCTGGGCGTCGCGCATCAGGCCGGCGCCGCGCAGTTCGGGGTAGGCAGCCAGCTCGCTGGCGGCTGCGGCCAGTATACCCGCGGCGGCGTCCAGCGACTCCCGGGCCGGGCCGAACTCCTGGCGGTGTATGGCGCGGATGGCCTGGCTGGCGTGGCGTATCGTGTTGCGGCACATCGGCAGGAGCTTCTCCCGGGCCTGGTCCATATCGGTAAAGGCCTGCCGGATTTTCTCGGTAATCTCTTCAAGGTTTTCCATGCGACTCCTCTTGCCGGCAGGCCGCGGCGATTTCGCTAAAGGCTCCAGCGGGCACGGCGATGGCGCGCGCGCCGGACCGCCGCGCCTTGACGGCTTCACCGGCGCTGATGTCGCCGCCGGCCACCAGCGGCAGGTCCCCGGCTGCCCTGACGCTGTCTAAATCTTCGATGTGTGCTACCAGGAAGTCGGCCTCTTCCGCGGCCGCCCGGGCGGCTTGCTCCGGGCTTGAGACCGCGACGCCGATAATCATGTCCGCGGCGATAAGCTCCCTGACAAGCCGCGGCGGCAGGTCGCCGGGCTTCAGGATGGCGCCGCTGGCGCCGGCGGCCGCAGCCAGCGTGGCGCGCTCCTCGACAAGTAGCAGCGCCCCGGAGCGGGCGCACGCCTCCTTCAGCCTCAGGGCGACAGGCAGCAGGTCGCGCTCCGGCGCCCGGGCGCGTAAATGTATAGCTGCGGCCCCGGCGGCGAGGGCGTCCCCGGCAAGCTTGACATAATCCGGGCTGCCGCCGGTGATGACGGCGTGAAGGCCGGGGAGACGCGCGATTGTGTCCTGACGCGCCAGGCGCAGGATGAGGCGCTTTTCCAGGGTATAGACGGCGAAGCGGGCCTTGCGGAATCTCTCCCCTTCCAGGGCCGCGCCGGGCGTCCGGGCCAGCTCCTCCATGACGCGCAGGGCTTCCTGGGCGCGGCGGGCGTTGGCGGACACGGTGCCGGCGAGACTGCGGGTTTCATCCTGGCCGGGGGCTTCGATATCCCGGCCGATATCCGCCTGGGAGTCGCGGGCGGCGAGAAGCCCGGCGCGGGGAACATCCGGAAGACGCGCGATATCATGGCGGAGGTCTTTCAGCGCCTGGCTCAGGACGGCGTCATCCAGCTTCAGACGGGCCAGCTCCTCGAGCACGCGCAGCCCTTCTATGGCGCGGTTCAGGTTGGCGTCCAGTATTCTCAGTACGGCTTTATCCATGTGATAAATGATGCATCCGGCGGGACTCGAAGTCATAACGGGATTCGAACGCGGCAGAAAATCGGAGCATCGCTATCATACTAACACTCACCGATGGCGTTCTCAATCACCGCCACCCGGAGGGGCCGGTTAGCGCGGTCAAGCTCGATGGCGACTACGTCGATACGGGCCGACGCCGGCAGGTTTTCACGCTCCTGCTGGTAGCGGGCAGCCGTCTGTCTCAGCTTCGTCATCTTGGCGGGGGTGATGGATTCCTCGGGGCTGCCGAACGCGCGGCTCTTCTTCGCCCTGACCTCGACGAAGACCAGCGTCTCGCCGTCGCGGGCGATGATCTCGCTCTC